>NZ_JAMRYX010000134.1 GCF_024448135.1 Methylocystis suflitae | reverse complement strand
ATATTTTGATTGGTTCGAAACGATTCTCGCACGCAATCCCGACGGCGACTCGCATCTCGTCGGCGATACCTTGAGCTACGCCGATCTTTCCTTGTTCCAGATTGTCGAAGGCTTGCTCTATGCGTTTCCCAAAAAAGCAAAAGCCGTTCTCGCAGAGTCGCCGCGCGTGTCCGCTCTTCGCGAGATGGTCGCGCAACGCCCGCGCATTCGCGCCTACCTCGAGAGCGATCGCCGGGTGAAATTCAACGAGCAGGGTATATTTCGTCACTATCCTGAACTCGATCGCTGATCAGCGGAGGTCAGTCCTTACACCGATCTTAGATCGATCTATCGCCCTATATGCTCACCTTGTCGGACATGCAGCTCGGGTTCGGCTTGCTTCTTGGAGAGATGCTGATGGGTCAATCAGCCGTGGTCCCGGATACACACCTTTCGGCGAGCGCCAGCGCATTGAGCGACCGTCTTTTTGAGACCCGGGGGCTTTCGATCGAACTTACAGCTCCACTCAGCGCCGAAGACATGGTCGTCCAAGCGATGGACGACGCCAGTCCGACCAAATGGCATCTCGCTCATACAAGCTGGTTTTTTGAAACCTTTGTCTTGACGCCCTATCTGACTGGCTATCCGCTGTTCGATGCGGCGTTCAATTATTGCTTCAACTCCTACTATGAGCACCAGGGCCCCCGACAGCCCAGGCCGAAGCGCGGACTTCTCACCAGGCCGTCGCTCGATCGAGTCCACACCTATCGGCAGCATGTCGACTTAGCCTTGGCGCAGCTTCTTGCTGTGCAAACCAATGCGCCGCTAGACTTGATCCGTAGGCTCGAGATCGGAATTCAGCACGAGCAGCAACATCAAGAACTGATGCTCACAGACATCCTCTCCCTTTTCGCTGCAAATCCCCTGAGGCCAGCCTACCGCCCGGCGCAGCCGCGCTCAGCTCCCGCGCCATCTGAACCGCTACGCTGGATTGATTTTGCGGGCGGCGTCTACCCGATCGGTCACGACGGTAAGGGTTTTGCCTGGGACAATGAGGCTCCCCGGCACGATGTGCTCCTCCGCCCGTACCGGCTCGCGGATCGCCTGGTCACAAATAGGGAATGGTTGGCGTTCGTCGCCGACGGCGGATACGAGACCGCCACCCTATGGCTGTCCGACGGCTGGGCCGCGATCATGCGCGAAAACTGGCATGCGCCACTCTACTGGGAGTCTCGTGACGGAGAGTGGTTTGAAATGTCGCTCGAAGGACTGCAGCCGCTAAGCCTCGATGCGCCGGTTGCGCATGTGAGCTACTACGAAGCCGACGCTTTTGCACGCTGGTCTGGCAAGCGATTGCCGACGGAATTCGAATGGGAAGTCGCGGCGGCCACAGCGCCAAAGCAGGGAAATTTTCTTGGAACGGCGGCATTGCGTCCGCGACCGGCTGAAGCCGAACCAAACGGATCGCCGCGTCAGATGTTCGGCGATGTCTGGGAATGGACCCAGAGCGCCTATCTGCCCTATCCGGGCTATCGGGCCCCTGAGGGAGCGCTCGGAGAATACAACGGCAAGTTCATGGTTGGTCAGCACGTGTTGCGCGGCGGCTCCTGTGTGACCCCGCAAGGTCATCTCCGCCCGAGCTATCGCAATTTCTTCTATCCCCATCAGCGTTGGCAGTTTCTGGGCCTGCGCCTCGCTTCGGAGATTGCCTGATGTCAGAGGCGACAGAACGCTCAGCGCCGTTCCTGCAGCAAGCGGACGACTTCGCCGTTAGCGTGCTGGAGGGCCTGTCTCGGCAAAAGAAGAGCCTTCCCTGTCGCTTTTTTTATGACGCTAAAGGCAGCGCGCTTTTCGAAGACATTACGCGCCAGCCCGAGTACTATCCCACAAGAGTCGAGATTGGGATTCTCACCGACAATGCGATGCAGATGCTCGAGGGAGCGTTCGGAGAGACGGTTCTCGTTGAGTTCGGCTCTGGTTCGAGCATCAAGACAGAAATCCTGCTTGGACACATGCGACGTCTGCACGCCTATGTGCCGGTCGATATCTCGGAGAGCGCTCTTACAGATGCTCGAGAGCGGCTGGCGGCGCGATTTTTCGGGCTCAACATTCAGGCGCTATTGGCTGACTTTTCGCATCCAATCATACTTCCTCCTGAACTGGCGCCACGGCCTAAGCTGGGGTTTTTTCCTGGATCGACGATCGGCAATTTCGTCCCCGCGGAGGCGACGCGGTTGCTACGAGCGATGCGAGAGACGCTTTCCCCGCGCGGAAAGCTGATCATCGGCGTCGATCTGAAAAAAGACGTTCGCCAGCTTGTTGCAGCTTACGATGACGCCAATGGCGTCACCGCCGCATTCAATCTTAATCTCCTTGCGCGCATCAATCGTGAACTCGATGCGACGTTCGATCTTCAAGCTTTTCGCCATGTGGCGATCTACGAGCCCTTCGAAGGGCGCATTGAAATGCATCTCGTCAGTGTGAAGGATCAGGACGTCTGGGTGGCAGGAAGAAAACTTCACTTCCGAGCAGCGGAGACGATTCACACCGAGAACGCTTACAAATACACGATCGAAGAGTTCCATCTGATCGCGCAGGCGGCGGGGTGGACCCCTCGGCGCGTGTGGAATGATGACCTAAGCTTATTTAGCGTACATGAATTGGTCGCGCCCTAAGCAGCGGCCGACACAGCCGGGACCAGCTGAATGACTGCCACGAAGGCGAGCGAAGCAAAGCGAGACGCGTGGCCAGCATTGCCTTACTTCGCTTGGCAAGAGACCTGTACGACTCTGCATCTTTGGACTCAGATCGTCGGCAAGATCCGGTTGTCGCTGACTCCCTGGCAAAACCATTCCTGGCATGTTGCGCTGTATGTGACGACGCGTGGCCTCACCACCTCGCCCTTCGCCTATGGCGCAGGAGCCTTTCAAATTGATTTCGATTTCATAGACCACGTGCTGCGTATAACGACGAGCGATGGCGGGGAGCGCCAATTGCAGCTCCAACCTCAAACTGTCGCCGATTTTTTCGCGCATCTTTTCAGCACGCTCGAGGCGTTAGGCATTTTTGTCCATATCAATGAACATCCCAACGAGATGCCTGATGCGGTTCCCTTCTCCATGGACCGGATTCATTCGGCTTACGATCGTGTTTATGCAAACTGCTTTTGGAGATTGCTTGTGCAAGCCGACCGCGTATTCAAAATCTTTCGCACGGGGTTCATTGGCAAGGCCAGCCCTGTGCATTTTTTCTGGGGCAGTTTTGATTTGGCGGTGACGAGGTTTTCTGGTCGCCGAGCGCCGCGCCATCCGGGTGGCGTTCCAAATCTTGCGGACGCCGTTGTGCGGGAAGCGTACTCGCATGAGGTGAGCAGCGCCGGCTTCTGGCCTGGCGGCGGCTTAATCGATTTCCCTGCCTTTTATTCCTACGCCTATCCCGCGCCGCCTGGATTCGATTGTGCGACGGTTGCGCCGGACGGCGCGTTTTTTTGCGAAGATCTCAAGGAATTCATCCTGCCCTATGACATCGTGCGAAAAGCCAAGCATCCAGATGCGACGCTACTTCGCTTTTTGCAGAGCACATATGAGGCCGCCGCCGATGCCGGCGGATGGGACCGCGCCGCTCTCGAATGCCCGTTAGGAAACATCGGCGTCCCGCGTCCAGTTCAAGGATAAGGTCTCGACCGGTCAATTTCCGCGCTACTCTCTGTCCTTTCCCACTCGGATTTCGGAGCACGGCGCAGTCCCCGCTTGGCGACGCGGCGGCGTCTCGGCACTCGACAGACCAAGGCTTTGCGCTAGATTTTGCTGTATTCACAGATTCATTGGTTCTGCGGAAGATGGAGAACTCAAATGCGGCATTCTCTTCCACGCAAGCTTTTGGCTGAATTTCTTGGGACTTTTTGGCTCGTGTTCGGCGGCTGCGGCAGCGCGGTGATCTCCGCCAGCTTTCCACAGCTCGGCATTGGTTTCCTGGGCGTGGCGCTAGCCTTCGGGCTCACGGTGCTGACGGGCGCTTACGCTTTCGGCCCCATATCCGGCGGCCATTTCAATCCAGCGGTGACGCTCGGCGTCGCGACGGCCGGCCGCTTCTCTTGGAAGGAGGTCGGACCCTTTTGGGTGGCGCAGCTTCTCGGCGCGACTTTTGCGGCTTTCGTGCTGCTCAAGATCGCGCAGGGCAATATCGATTTTTCGGTCGCGAGCGGCTTTGCCGCCAACGGCTATGACGAACATTCGCCCAATGGCTACACGTGGCAGTCTGGCCTTCTTGCTGAAATCGTGCTGACGGCCTTTTTTCTGCTCGTCATTTTGGGAACGACCGAAGGCCGCGCGCCGTTCGGCTTCGCGCCCATCGCCATCGGATTGGCGCTGACACTGATCCATCTGGTTGACATCCCCGTCACCAACGCTTCCGTGAACCCTGCGCGTTCGACAAGCCAAGCGCTCTTCGTCGGCGGCTGGGCCCTCGAACAACTTTGGCTGTTCTGGGTCGCCCCGCTAGCCGGCGCCGTCATCGGGGGTCTCATTCATCGCTTCACCCTCGCTGATGAATGAACGCCACACGTTAGCCAGTTGCAGGAGGGACTGGAGCGGGCGGCTTCTAAAGCGGCTTCCTCGAAGAGGCCACTATGCCGCTGCAGTAGCCGAATATTGGCGTATTTAGTGGACGCTGGCTTTCGCCGTAGCGTCCTTGACACACTTCTTCACGAAGCTTGTCCGAGCCGCGCCTGACAGTTTCTTTTCAGTCGCAGCCACATCGCAGGAGTTCGCTGCGGCGTCTCTGTCGCACTTTCTCATGAAACTGTTCAGCGCGGCGCCGCGCAGCTTCTTTTCTGTCGCTTGGACGGCGCAGTCCGGAGCAGCCGGCGTGGTTTGAGCGAAAGCAGCAGCCGAAACCAAAACGGCAGCCACGCAAATACCAGCGGTCAAAATTTTTCCGAGCATGTCGTCCTCTTCAAAATTCCAGCGGCGTTGGCGAAGAAACCGAGGCAAGCTAGATCAATAGTTAAGCTTGCTGATATGACATCAGTCTACCATAGACGACCCACGCATCAACGACGTCAGCGCTCCGTGAGCGTTATTGCGGCGTCGCTATCTTCAGCCGCTCGCGCATCCCGATAAAACATGGGCCTGTCGCTTTCCAGCCTCTCCAACAGATCGCGCAACCGATCCGGAAACGGCTCCCGAAGGACGTCATCATAGGTTTGTCGTAGCAGCTCGCCGACCTGGTCGGCGACCTTTTGGCGGTCCAAGCGGGGCCGACGCATATTACAACTCCACTCGTCGATAGGGACGACGAAGCGTCACGCGCGGTTGCGGCCACAATGTGGGCGGACGCTCTGCGGCGGACGCGCTTCAGACGATTTGTAAGGGTTATGGTAAATTGAACACACTACATCTTCTCGCGCGGGTGCGCGCCAGGCGAGCGATATCGCCAATGCCTGTTGAGATCTCGAAGAGAATGATTTGAGAGCTCACATACAGAAAAGGCCTCGCATTTTTTCAATATCGATGGCTTTGGCCACCGCAAATGCTACCCTTAACAGAACGTTGCTGTCTGTCGCGGGGGTTCGCGCATGTGTCAAGCTTGTGGCTTTGCCGATATCGTTCATGGAAACAAAATGCGCCGTAGGGCCTTTGTCTTTGGCGCGGCCACAGCGGGAGCGCTGACGGTCGTCGCAAAGGCCCGTGCGCAGGGCTCAAAAGAAACTCAGAAGAATAATGCGCCGCCCAAGCCTGAGAACGTGATGACTCCGGACGAGGCATTGGCGCGCCTGATGGAGGGCAATAGACGATATCAGAAAGGCCTCGCAAGACGGCACGACTTCGTCGCCGAGCGCGAGGCGCTCGTCGGCGGACAAAATCCATACGCCGCGATTCTCAGCTGCGCAGATTCGCGGATCGCGCCGGAATACGCGTTCGACAGTTCGCGCGGAGATCTCTTCGTCGTTCGCGTCGCCGGCAACTTCGCCAACGCGGACAATATCGCGAGCATGGAATACGCCGTCGAGGTCTTAAAGACGCCTCTCATTCTGGTGCTCTGTCACGAAGCCTGTGGCGCTGTTAAGTCGGCAATTTCCTCAATACAGGATCATACGACTTTGCCTGGCCACCTTCCCTCGCTCGTCGCTGCGATTGCCCCGGCGGTCAGAGCCGTCGCGGGACGTCCAGGCGATCAATTAGAAAACGCGACGATGGAAAACGCCCGTCTCGGCGTTGAGACGCTGAAAACCGCAACGCCTTTGCTGAGCGCCGCTTTCAATGAAAAGCGCGTCAAAGTCGTGAGCGGAATTTACCGGCTTGCAGACGGTCGGGTCGACCTGTTTGCGTGAGGCTGATCACGCAAGAATGCGCCTGTCGATCTGCGCAATCGATGTGACGCCCGTCAGAGTCATCGCCACGCGCATTTCCTTGGCGAAGATCTCGAGCATATTCTCGACGCCCGCCTGTCCGGCCGCGGCCAGCGCATAGGCGGCGGCCCGGCCGAGCAGAACGCCCTTTGCGCCGAGCGCCAGCATACGCACCACGTCCAGTCCGGATCGAATGCCTGAATCGACAAACACGTCAAGATCGCTTCCGACGGCGTCGGCGATTGGGGGCAAGGCTTTGACTGTCGACGGCGCCCCATCGAGCTGCCGACCGCCGTGATTGGAAACGATGATCCCATTCGCTCCGAAGCGCACGGCCTCGCGCGCGTCCTCGGGATCCAATATGCCTTTGAGGATCAAGGGCCCTTTCCAGAAATCGCGGATCCATTCCAGGTCCGACCAGCTGATCGACGGGTCAATGTTTTTTCCAAGCCAGCCCATGTAATCCTGCAGTCCGGTCGCCTTGCCGAGATAATTTGAGATATTGCCCAGATCGTGCGGTCGTCCGCGGATCCCGACGTCAAAAGCCCAAGCGGGTTTTATGATCGCCTGCAGTATGCGCCGCGGCGTGGCGTAGGGTCCCGACATCCCGGAATGGGCGTCGCGGTAGCGCGATCCATGCACGGGAAGGTCTACCGTAAAGACAAGTTTCTTTACGCCTGCGCGCTGGGCGCGCTCCAACATCGACTGCATGAATCCACGGTCTTTGAGCACGTAGAGCTGAAACCAGATGGTTCCTGCGCTGCATTGCGACGTCACTTCCTCGAGCGAACAGACCGAGAGCGTCGATAACACGTAAGGAACGCCTTTCTTCGCCGCAGCATTGGCCGCCTGGACCTCGCCTCGACGGGCAAACATCCCGCTCAGCCCGACAGGCGCCAGGATCACGGGAAGCTCAACAGGCTGACCGAACCACTCCGTCGCGAGACTGAGGTTGGAAATGTTTTTCAGCACGCGCTGTCTGAGATTCACGGCTCTCAAATCAGCGACATTGGCCTGCAGGGTGTCTTCGGCGTTCGCCCCGCCGTCGATATAATCAAAGAGGAAACGCGGCAGCTTGCGCTGCGCGGCCTTTCGATAATCCGAAGCTGACGAAACGATCATTCGATTCTCCAAAGGGCTGGTCGGGCGCCCTAACGGGGGTGCGCGATCGCGCCTGGACGCACAGGCGCGCCTCGAGGCTCGCGCCCTGCTCCTTTGATCGCAGCAGCGCGGCGCATCGTCAAACCGATGTATCGTGTCTTACCGCTTCGTCACAGCTCAAGAGCGCTTCGCCTGCGAGCTGGCCTCGTATCGCAAATGGATGGATTAGCAACACACGGCGCGCGGCGCGGCGGCGGCGCGGCGCTGGGCGTGATCCATGAGAAGGCTTTGGACAAAGCCCAGCTTATTTTTCACGACCGGCGAAATCACGAAGGGATAGATGTCTGGCTGCCCCATCGATCGGTTGATGTTGTTCAACGCGAACGAAATGTCGAGCCAACTGTCGATCATCTCATTTATGTCGGGATAGCCATAGGGATCAAAATCGACCCGCGCCGGAGAACCGTCATCCCGCCGCACGACGAGGCCTGCGCTGCGACCCGTTTCGAGCGTGTCGACGATATGGAGATAATGCGCGAAGGTTTCCGCGAAATCTTCCCACGCGTGACAAGAGGCGTATGCGCTTATGTGCTGCTGTCGCCAGTCGGCTGGAGGACCCTCATCATAATGTCTCTGCAGAGAGCTGGCGTAGTCTTGCCGCTCGTCGCCAAAGAGCTCTCGAAACGGCCCAAGATGTTCGGAGTGCGGCACGATGCGATCCCAATAATAGTGGCCGATCTCATGCCTGAAATGCCCGAGCAACGTACGATAGGGCTCACCCATCTCGTCGCGCATTTTTTCCCGAACAGGGTCGTCCGCTTCCTTCAAAGCGATCGTAATCAGGCCGGAGTCATGGCCGGTCAGCACCGGCCTTTGCGATGGCTCCTCCGCCAAAAAATCAAAGACGAGCGGCTCGCCGTCGTTTTCTGATGCCGTTGGCGCAGGAAGATTCAGTCTGATCAGGCTGTAAAAGAGCCGCCGTTTGGCGGCTTCGACTTTTTGCCACGCGGCGTGGCGCTTGTCGTCCGACAGGTCTGGCACGGTTCGATTGTGCCGGCAGGCAAGGCAATACGCCGAAGGGCCGCCCTTCTCGACCATCCAATTACATCCGTGCAGCTCCCAGTTCCTGCAGAAGCGATATTCGTGGGTTCCGTCTGCAAGCGCGCGCCATCCGTCACCGACGGGTTCGACTGCGGTCATCTCGCCATGCCCCGGCAAATAGCCGAGCGTGTGCCCGCAACTTTCGCATTTGGTGTTCTCGAAAAGTATGCTCTGGCGGCAAACTTGGCATCGAAAGGCTTTCATGGAGGATCTTTCGGGAGCGCGCTTGCCGCCTTAACTGCGCGGCAAGCGGAATGTTCCTGGTCAAGCAGAGCGATGGTCGCTCGGAAGCCTCGATCTTCCGGGGCATCCGATATTGGCGCCAGTTGAATGCGCAGCCCCTATTCACCTGCTAGGCTTATTGCCGCAATTTCGGACAAAGCCGCCATTTTGGCGGCTCCTCAGATTGACACTGCGCGGCGCGGCCCCGCTAAACTCCTGGCAGTGGCCCTGCGCCAATTCGTGAGCGAATGGCGCTGAAACGAGACGCTGATCAACGTGTCGATCCAGATCGCACTTCACCATATCACCCATTACAAATATGACCGCCCGGTCGCGCTCGGTCCGCAGATCATCCGCCTGCGCCCCGCTCCGCATTGCCGCACGAAAATCTTGAGCTACTCGCTCAAGATCGCGCCTTCGGAAAATTTCATAAACTGGCAGCAGGACCCGCACGGGAATTGGCTGGCGCGTCTGGTGTTCCCCGATAACGCGAGCGAATTCAGGATTGAGGTCGATCTGCTGGCGGATCTCGCCGTCTATAATCCATTCGATTTCTTCATCGAGCCTTATGCCGAAGAATTTTCGTTCGCTTATCCCGACGAACAGAAAATTGAGCTTGCCGCCTATCTTGAACCCGAGGACGTCGGGCCTCTGACGGAAGATTTCGTCCGAAGCCTTCCGCGGCAAAAAACGCGGACAATTGATTTTCTCGTCGAACTTAATGCGCGGCTGCACCGCGATATTCGCTACGTCATCCGGATGGAGCCTGGGGTGCAAGCGCCGGAAGAGACTCTCGCGCTGGGGTCGGGGTCGTGCCGCGATTCCGCTTGGCTTCTCGTGCAGATCTTGCGCAAGCTCGGTCTAGCGGCGCGTTTCGTCTCCGGCTACCTCATCCAGTTAAAGGCCGATGTCGATCCGATCGAAGGCCCGAAGGGAACTGATCACGACTTCACCGATCTGCACGCTTGGGCGGAAGTTTTCCTGCCCGGCGCTGGTTGGATCGGTCTCGACGCGACGTCGGGATTGTTTTGCGGCGAAGGTCATTTGCCGCTGTGCAGCGCCCCGCACTATCGCTCCGCCGCGCCTCTGTCAGGCCTCGTAGAGCCCGCCCAAGTCGAATTCGGTTTTGAGATGCGCGTCGACCGCATCAACGAGGCGCCGCGCATCACAGCGCCCTTTTCCCATGACGCTTGGGGCCGACTTGACGCCTTGGGCGAAAGCGTCGACGCGGACCTTAAAGCGCTCGACGTTCGCCTCACCATGGGCGGCGAGCCGACGTTCGTCTCGATCGACGATTTCGAATCCCCCGAGTGGAACACGGCGGCGACCGGCCCCACCAAGCGAGAGCGGGCCGATGATCTTATTCGCAAGCTGCGCGAGCGCTTTGCGCCAAACGGGTTTCTGCATTACGGCCAGGGCAAATGGTATCCGGGCGAAAGCCTCCCGCGCTGGGCCTTTGGGCTTTACTGGCGCCGGGACGGCAAGCCGATTTGGTCTCAGCCGCAACTGATCGCCGAGATCGCGGAGCCGAAAGGCGCGACCACGGCGGAAGCGGAAATCTTTGTACAGGATCTGGCCGAGCGTCTCGGGGTCGGCGCTGAACATGCTTTGCCGGCCTACGAAGATCCCGCGCATTGGATGGTCAGGGAGAGCGTCCTCCCGATCAATGTCGATCCCTCCGATCCCAAGATTGACGATGCGGAGGAACGCTCGCGCATGATGCGGGTGTTCGAGCGCGGCCTGAGCAAGCCGACAGGTTTCGTCCTACCGATTCAGCGCTGGAACGCGCGCGCCGAGTCCCAGTCGCGCTGGACCTCGGAGAAGTGGACGCTCCGACGAGGAAAGCTGTTCTTGGCGCCGGGCGACTCGCCTATCGGACTGCGGCTCCCGGTTGCATCCTTGCCTAAGCTCCCCGAAGGCGAATATCCGTTCATCTATCCGCAGGACCCCTTCGCGCCCCGCGAGCCGCTGCCCGAGCCCGGTCATTTTCGCCGCATTCAAGGCGGCGGGGCGACATCCGGCGGCCACGCGCGCCAGGACGTGCACGAACAGTCCATTGTCGAAGGAGCCGTGCGCACCGCTTTCACCATCGAACCACGAGACGGCAATCTCTGCGTGTTCATGCCGCCGGTCGAAACGCTCGAGGATTATCTCGAGCTGCTCGAGGCGGTGGAAGAGAGCGCCAAAGCGACCGGGCTGCCGCTCTATATCGAAGGCTATCCGCCGCCCGACGATCCGCGCCTCGAAGTGATCAAGGTGACGCCTGATCCTGGCGTCATCGAGGTCAATATTCACCCGGCCGCCACATGGCGGGAGGCCGTCGAAACGACGACCGCGCTCTACGAGGACGCGCGGCGGGCGCGGTTGACGACGGCCAAATTCATGATCGACGGACGGCAGATCGGCTCGGGCGGCGGCAATCATGTCGTGCTTGGGGGCAAAACGCCAGCCGACTCGCCCTTCCTGCGCCGGCCCGACCTCTTGAAGAGCCTTGTGCTTTATTGGCAGCGGCATCCCTCATTATCCTATCTGTTCTCCGGACTGTTCATCGGCCCCACCAGCCAATCGCCCCGCGTTGACGAGGCGCGGCATGACTCGCTGTATGAGCTGGAGATCGCACTGGCGCAGGTGCCGACTCCCGGCGAAGGCTATGTGACGCCATGGCTCGTCGACCGGCTGTTCCGCAACCTGCTGGTCGATGTCGGCGGCAACACCCATCGCGCCGAAATCTGCATCGACAAGCTCTATTCGCCCGACGGACCAACCGGGCGTCTCGGGCTCGTCGAATTCCGCGCTTTTGAAATGCCGCCCGACGCCCGCATGAGTCTGGCGCAGCAACTATTGCTTCGCGCGCTCGTCGCCTGGTTCTGGCGGGAGCCGCAGCACGGCGATCTGGTGCGCTGGGGGACGGCGCTGCACGACAAATTCATGCTGCCGCATTTCGTATGGCAGGACTTCCTCGGCGTTATCGATGATCTGCGCCGCGCCGGCTACGCCTTCGAGCCGGAATGGTTCGAGGCGCAACGCGAGTTCCGCTTTCCGCTCGCCGGAAGCGTCGAGCACGGCGGCGTTCATCTGGAAATCCGCGGCGCGCTCGAGCCATGGCATGTGATGGGCGAGGAAGGCGCGAACGGAGCCACGGTGCGCTATGTCGATTCGTCGCTCGAGCGCCTGCAGGTCAAAGCGAAGGGCCTCGTTCCGGGCCGACACGTCATCGCCTGCAACGGGCGTCGCGTCCCGATGACCAGCACTGGAGTTCCCGGCGAGGCGGTGGCGGGCGTCCGGTTCAAGTCCTGGCAGCCGCCCTCAGGCCTCCATCCTACGCTGCCGGTCCATGCGCCATTGACCTTCGACGTCATCGACTGCTGGAGCAGGCGTTCACTGGGCGGTTGCGTGTATCACGCGACGCACCCCGGGGGCCGCAATTACGACGCCTTCCCCGTCAACAGTAACGAAGCCGAAGCGCGGCGCTTGGCGCGATTTCAGGATCATGGGCACACGCCCGGGCCTGTCGATCCACCGCGCGAGGAGCCGGGCCAAGAGTTTCCGCTGACGCTGGATCTTCGGAGGAGCATTGTCCGCTGAGCGCCCCATTGAAACGGACAAGGCGTCGCAGCGCGTTGCCGCCTGGATCGCTCAATATGCGCCGATGCGCGACGCGCCGGATGAGCTTCTCGACCCAGATGGACGTCCGCGTGCGCACTGGCTCCAGTTCCTCGAATCGCTCGCCGCGTTCGGCGATACCGGCCTCGAGCAGCGCTTCGCCGCGGCCGGCCGCCGCATCGACGACATGGGGATTTCCTACCGGGTTCACGGAGAAACCAAGGAACGCAGCTGGCCGTTAGGGCGTTTGCCGCTTCTGATCCCGGAATCAGAGTGGCGCGATATTGCGGCGGGCGTGGCGCAGCGCGCCGAACTTCTCGATCAAATCCTGCATGACGTATACGGCGAGGCGCGCCTTGTCGCTGAGGGCGCCCTGCCGGCTGCAGCCATCACGGGATCGCCGGACTTCATACGACCGATGTGCGGAGTCGCACCGCCCGGCGGACGCTGGCTTCGCTTTTACGCCGCCGATATCGGGCGGGGGCCCGATGGCGCCTGGCGGGTGCTCGGGGATCGCGCGCAGGCGCCTTCGGGAGCTGGCTACGCCTTGGAAAATCGGATGGTCCTGTCGCGCGCTCTGCCAAGTCTCTATCGAGACATGAACGTCGAGCGGCTAGCGCCGTTTTTCCGAGAATTCCGCGCGAGCATCTCCCACGCCGCGCAACGCGTTGATCCGCGCATCTGCCTGCTGACGCCTGGCCCCTGGAGCGAGACCTATTCCGAACAGGTGCATCTCGCCCGCTATCTCGGCCTTACGTTGGTGGAAGGCGAAGATCTCGTGATGAGCGACGGCAAGCTGCATGTGCGCACCATCGCCGGCTTAAAGCGCGCCGATGCGATTTGGCGTCGCGTCGACGCTGACTGGTGCGACCCGCTGGAGCAGAACGCCGCGTCGCGTCTGGGCGTCGCGGGGATGTTTGAGGCGATCCGTCGCGGCGCCGTTGTCGTCGCAAATATGCCCGGCGCCGGTCTTATCGAATCGCGCGCACTGATGAGCTTCCTGCCGGAGCTGTCGCAACGACTGCTCGGCGAGAGCCTGAAACTTTCCAATATCGCGACCTGGTGGTGCGGTCGAGAAAGCGAACGCAATCAGGTTGTCGAGGCCTTGAGCGACTACGCGATCAGTGGGGCGTTCAGCGACAGGCTCCCGGGATTTGGCGAGCGTCGTGAGGCGCTCGGCCATGCGCTCACCAGCGAGGAGCGCGCGCGGCTGATCGACGCCATAAATCAGCGCGGCGTCGACTATGTCGCTCAGGAACCGGTCAAGCTCTCCACGACGCCGGCTTGGGCCGACGGCAGGCTGACGCCGAGGCCTTTCGCCTTACGCGTTTTCGCCGCCGCGACGGCTGACGGCTGGACGGTGATGCCCGGCGGCTTCTGTCGCATCTCCAACCGGCTCGACGCGCGCGCCGTGTCGATGGACGCCGGCGCGCAATCGAGCGACGTCTGGGTATTGATGAGCCGCGCGATCGAATGGTCGACGCTGTTGCCTTCCGACGAGGATCCGCCGATCGTGCGCGCGCTCGGCAATCTGCCAAGCCGCGCCGCCGACAATCTTTTCTGGATGGGACGCTATCTCGAGCGCGCCGAAGCGACGTTGCGCGTCGTGCGGTCGCTCGGGGCGCGGCTGGGCGAACACCAGCACATCGATCTTCAAGGGCGCCAGTCGATCGAACGGCTTGCGCGACTGCTGATCGCCTGGGGCGCGGCGCCCGAAGACGCGCCGGACATGGACCCGACGCAGATCGCATGGGCCGCGACGGCCGGCGCCGACAATTACGGTTCAGCGCTATCTGTTGTGCGCTATGCAAGACGCGCAGCCTCGATCGTGCGCGAGCGCTTGTCCCAAGATGTCTGGCAACTCATCGGGCGCATCGAGACGCGTCTGACGGACGCGGGCGCCCGCCCCATCACGGAGCCGGAAGCGCTGGAGATCGTGGAACGTTCGCTCCATACGCTGGCGGCTTTGTCCGGACTGATCGACGAGAATTTCAACCGCGTCGCCGGCTGGAGTTTTATCGATCTCGGGCGCAGAATCGAACGCGCCATCGGGACCTGCCGCTTCGCCCGCCAGTTCGCCGGCGACGACGCGACGGTCGAGACGCTGGACGCTCTGCTCGATCTGCTCGATTCGCAGATCACCTATCGTTCCCGCTACATCGCCGGCGCCGCGCTGGCGCCCGTCCTCGACATGGCCATGCTCGATCCGTTCAATCCGCGATCGGTCCTCTTCCAGGCGATGCGCATCGACGAACATCTCGCGGCGCTGCCCAATTTGCGCGACGATGGTGTCATGGAGCCGCCGCGGCGACTCTCCGTCAAGCTGCGCGCCGAGCTCGAGTCGGAGGATGCGCGCCGCCTGGACGCCGCGACCATTTTTGCGTTTGAGCAGCGCCTGATGTCTCTCGCCGACAAAATCGCCGAACGCTATTTCACGCATGACGCCGATGGCGCAGCAAACTCTCAGCCGTCACGGATCGCGTGATCTACGATATCGCCCATCGCACGATCTACAAATATGACGCGCCGGTCGCCTCGGCGCGTTGCGCCATGCGCCTGATCCCGCGCAACGATCGCGGCCAAACACTGTTGTCCAGCGATATCGAACTCTCGCCACCGGCCGAAATCCTCAATGAAAGGATCGACTTTCACGGAAACCGGGTTTGCGAAGCGCGCATCCACAAACCCCACACGAGGCTGC
>NZ_JAMRYX010000133.1 GCF_024448135.1 Methylocystis suflitae | reverse complement strand
CCCGCTCAGTGCGGGGCGGCGCCCAGGCTCGACACGTCGACCTTCACGCCCGGCCCCTGGGTCGAGCAGATGGCGACGCGCTGAATATAGGTGCCCTTGGCGCCCTGCGGCTTCGCCTTGGCCACGGCGTCGACGAAGGCCTTGATGTTCTCGACGAGCTTGCCGTCGTCGAAAGAGGCCTTGCCGACCGTCCCCTGCACGATGCCGGCCTTCTCGACGCGAAACTCGACCGCGCCGCCCTTACTGGCCTTCACCGCGCCGGCGACGTCCATTGTCACCGTGCCGACCTTCGGGTTCGGCATCAGGCCGCGCGGGCCGAGCACCTTGCCGAGCCGGCCGACGAGCGGCATCATGTCCGGCGTCGCGATGCAGCGGTCGAAGTCGATCGTGCCGCCCTGCACCGCCGTGACCAGATCCTCCGCGCCGATGACGTCGGCGCCCGCCGCTTTGGCTTCGTCCGCCTTGGCGCCGCGCGCGAAGACCGCGACGCGCAGAACGCGGCCGGTGCCGTTCGGCAGATTGACGACGCCGCGCACCATCTGGTCGGCGTGTTTGGGATCGACGCCGAGATTCATGGCGATCTCGACGGATTCGTCGAATTTCGCCTTGGCGCGCTCGCGCACCAGCTTCACGGCGTCGGTGAGGGGATAGAGCTTCGTGCGTTCGATGCCCTCGCGGGTCTTCGCAATGCGTTTTCCGATGTGCGCCATGATCTTACTCCACCACCTCGAGGCCCATCGCGCGGGCGGAGCCGGCGATCATCGACATCGCGGATTCGATCGAGGCGCAGTTGAGATCGACGATCTTCTTTTCCGCGATGTCGCGGATCTGCGCCTGTGTGATCTTTCCGACGACGTTGCGGCCCGGCAATTTGGAGCCGGAGGCCGGCTTCTTGCCGATCTTGAGGCCCACGGCCTTCTTGAGGAAGAAGCTGACCGGCGGCTGCTTCATCTCGAAGGTGAAGGAGCGGTCCTGATAGGCGGTGATGACGACGGGGATCGGCGTCCCCTTCTCGATCTGTCCCGTCTTGGCGTTGAACGCCTTGCAGAACTCCATGATGTTGAGGCCGCGCTGGCCGAGCGCGGGACCGATCGGCGGCGACGGATTGGCCGCGCCGGCCGGCACTTGCAGTTTGATATAGCCGGCGATTTTCTTCGCCATTTGCTTTCTCCAACGAAAGGCGCCCGCCGCGATGTTTCACGCGTCGGCGCCGGTTGCAGTTCGTGGTCCGGCCTGGAGCTCCCCGATGGCGTCAGGGCAAACCCGCCACGTATGAATTCCTCGGGCGGCGGGACCGTCCAAGGAATGGCGGTTCTTAGGGGAAGGCGCGAAAAAGGGCAAGAGCGACCCGGTCTTGCGATGTCTCTTGCAAGAATCTCTGGCGCCAGCGGAACCTCGGCATTTGGTGGAAGACCAACTCACCAACGTCGTCTGTCCGCCGTAAGACGAAACGACTGTCAGGAGGGCAAAGAGCGTGGGGACGAACATTGAGCTCGTCGTGATCATCACCGGCTCGTCGCGCGGCATCGGGCGCCGGCTGGCGCTCGACTGCGCCCGATATGGAATGGCGGTGGTGGTCAATTATCGGTTGGACGAGGCGTCGGCTGCGGCGGTCGTAGAAGAAATCCAGAGCGCGGACGGGCGCGCCTGCGCAGTTCGGGCGGATGTGAGCGACGAACACGAAGCGCGGCGGTTGGTTGACGCCTGTATCGATCAGTTCGGCCGACTGGATTGCGTCATCAACAATGCGGGCGCGGCAATCATTCGAACGATCGACGAGCTGGATGCCGCGACCTTCCAGCGGACACTGAACGCCAATCTCCTTTCGGCCTTCTACGTGTCGCAGGCGGCCATTCCGCATCTCAAGCGAGAGGGCGGGCGGCTCATCTTCATGTCATCCGGGGCCTCGCGGATCGGCGGCAGGGTCTCCGCCGCCTATGCGGCGTCCAAGGCGGGCGTGGAGGGGCTGATGCGCTATTACGCCCTTTATCTGCGCGAAGATCGCATCACCGCGAACGCCATTGCGCCGCTGCTGATCGAGACCGACATGCTGGCCGGAATGGACCTGCCGCCGCCATCGGATCTTCCATTGGGACGGATGGGACGTCCCGACGAAGTCTGGCCGGCGGTGCGCATGATCATCGAAACGGAATATCTGACGGGACAGACGATTCATCTCAACGCCGGGCGCTACATGACGTAATGCGCAGAAGCGCGAGGCGATGTCTTGCTTTTGGCCTTTTGGCGCCGGGCGATTGCGTCGACCGCCGCTGTGAGCCTCAATGCCCCTCGGGCGTGAGGCCGACGTGCTCTTCGAGGCGGCGCAGGCGCTGTCCGATGGCGGAGGAGTGATATTCCATCCCCGAGCGGCGCAGTCCGGAAATCTGGTCGCTCAGGCGCTTCTCCTGCTCCTTGATCTGCTTTTCCAAATTCATGATGTCCAAGGCCACGTCGGCGCGCAGCGAATGAATCTCAGAGCGAAGCTCCGAGCGAACGTCAGCGACGTCGCTCTTCGTCGCCATCTCTTCGCGAATGCCGTCCACCTTCGCGTCGATCTTGCGCAGCAGCGCCAGCGCGCGGCTCCGAGACTGCAGAACTACGCCGACGCAACATAGCGCCGCATTGCGCCTTTGTCTTTGGCTTCCCACCTCCATCGAGGAAAGGAAGCCTTCATGTCGGATTACGCAAAGCGCCTCGCCTTCATGGCCGCCGGACTCGCGGCGATGATTTTCTCCAATTTATACATGGGAGGGACGCTGCTTGGCTGGGCTGGCCTGCTTGCTGGGATCGGGTTCTATTATTACGGATGGCGCGGCGTTTGCCCCGCGTGCCGAGCGCAGCGTTGCGCCGTGGCGCCCCCTATGCCGACGGATGCGCCCTCGGATGGCGGCGACAGGGGAGAAAGCGGGCCGGACAGCGCGGCCGCGCATTAGGCCTTATACCTTCTCCACCTGGGCGAACTCCAGCTCGACCGGCGTCGGCCGGCCGAAGATCGACACGGCGACCTTGAGGCGCGAACGCGCCTCGTCGATCTCCTCGACGAGGCCGTTGAAAGATGCGAAAGGCCCGTCGGCGACGCGCACCGTCTCGCCCACCTCGAACATGATCGTCGGCTTTGGCCGCTCGACGCCATCGGCGACCTGGCCCTTGATGCGCAGGGCCTCTTCCTCGCTGATCGGCATCGGCTTGTTGTCGGCGCCGAGAAAGCCCGTGACCTTCGGCGTATTCTTGATCAGCGAGAACACCTGATCGGTGAGTTCGCATTTCACCAGCACATAGCCGGGGAAGAATTTGCGCTCGGCGGAGACTTTGCGCCCGCGCCGCACTTCCATGACCTGTTCGGTCGGGACCAGAATCTCTTCGAATTGGTCCGCGAGTCCGCGCTGCGCCGCGCCCTCGCGTATCGCCTCGGCGACCTTCTTTTCGAAGTTCGAATAGGCGTGAACGATATACCAGCGCATGCTCATAGCGGCGCGACTAGCTCCAATTGTCTATTGACCGACGCCCAGCATCAGCCCGACGCCGAAACGCAGCGCGTAATCGACGACGACGAAAAACAGGCTTGCGAATAGCACCATCAGGATGACGAGGCCGGTCGTGATGAGCGTCTCGCGCCGCGAAGGCCAAGTGACCTTGCCCGCCTCGGCGCGGACTTCCTGTAGGAACTGAAACGGATTGACCATTCGGCTACCGGGCTGTGCGGGGGCGTGCGATCCGCCCCTCTGACTCGCGTCGCGAATGACTCGCGCCGCAAAACGATCGCGGCGCGGGACCTGCCGGCCGCGCGCCACGAATTCCAGCGCTTATAGCCTCTCGGCGCCACGCCGCCAAGCGGAAAAACGCTCGGTCCCGACGTTCGAGCCGAAGGGTCACGCGCTAACCCGGGCAAGCGACGCCAGCTCCGGCGGCAGCAGGTCCTGCTCTTCCGGCGTGATCGCGGCGATCTTCCCCGCGAGGTCGGGGCCAAGCCGCGCCATCGCCTCCTTCAGATTCGGAGGGTCGTAGCGGGCGTTCGCCGCGCCATAGATGTTGCAGCTGCGGCCGAGCTTGGCGAGCACGCTCCAATGGACCTTCTCATTGACCTGCTCTTCTCCAGGGTCCCCGCCGGCGCTGACGAAACTATTCGCCGGGGCGCCGGCCGGGAAGATCTCGCGGGCGCGCGGAAAATTCCGGTCGATGGGAAATTTTTCGGCCGAGTCGGGAATGTCGCCGTCGATATTGGGCGTCAGCGCGCGCCGAATTGCGGCCGCGTCGAAGGAGAGCCCCGTCAGCGCCTGCGTGCGCGCGATCATCCAGATCAGCGCAATGTCGGAAAGCCCCGATTCCGGATAGCCGCCGCCCACGTTGCAATGGACGCCAGGAAACCAGTTTTGCTCGATGTTCGAGGGATGCGGCTCCCCCTTCTTCACCGTCCAGAAGGTCGGCGTAAACGGACGGCGCCGCTCGTCGACGCCGATCGCGTGCAAGGCATGGTCAACATGCGCCCCCAGCCGCGTGTCCTCGAACCCGCCGAACACCATCAGCGTGACATAGCGGCCGAGCGGGGCCAGTCCGCTGAACCCCGCGGGCACCCCATAGGAGCCGACCGTGTCGAACACGCCGAGCAGCTTGATGCGGTTGTTCGCCTGAATGTCGGGACCGCTCGGCGGCGCGCCGGACCGGGAGGCCTTTTTCGCGCTCTTGTTGGCGCGCGCGATGTCGAAGATGCTTTTGTCTCTGGTCTTTCGGATGCCGCAGTCGCCGATCAGGCCGGCCAAGGCGCGGGCGGCATAGGCGCCGCGCGAAAATCCATAGATGTACAGCTCCTGATCGTCCCGATAATTGTCGACGACCCAATTGTAGGCGTCCTGCACGATGGTTCGCAGGCCGAGGCCCGCGGCGCCGCCGACGATCTTGAATCCTTCGGCGCCGACGCCGGAAAAGTAGCGGACGTTCTGCTCGACGCCGTCCGCGCCTTTCGGCGGGATGAGCTTTTCGGCGACTTTCTCGTCCCAGGACGTCTTGCAGATGCTGGTGAAATCGCGCGGCGTATTCCATGTGCCGTCGAGCAAGATAATGTTGCGAATCATTTTTTCCTCCAGCAGCTTGGAAAAGCTTAAGCAACTGCGGACAAAAGAGCGTCAGGGCGCTTCGCGATGCTGACGCGGTTTGGCGGCGCCGGCAAGCGACGAGGAAATATTTGCCCAATAAGGGCGCTCGCCGCTATGAGAAGCTTAACTTCAGCCAAGCATTGGAGAAACGGATGCGCGCAGGTTTGCTTTTCTTGGCCGCATGCGCCGCGGCTGGCCTCGCCGGCTGCAACGCCGCGCGCCAACCGCAGATCGTTCCTCCCGGACCAGCGGGCCCGCCGCCGGCGCGGATGAGCGAAGCGCCTCCGCCGGACGCCCCGGGCTGCGCCGGCGCCGTCGCGCGCTATCGCTCCGTCATCGACAATGACCTCGCGATGGGACACGTCAATCGGAGCGTCCACGCCCAGATCTCGAATGAGATCGGCGAGGCGGCGTCAGCCTGCTCCAGCGGCCAGGACGGCCGCGCGCTATCGCTGCTGCGCGCCTCAAAATCGCGGCATGGCTATCCAGGGTAGGGCGCGCGCCCCTGCGACATCAGCTTGGAAGCGCTCCAGACTAGATTGATTGACCGCATGTTTTGGCCTTCTTACTTTCGATATGGACGCGGCGGGACCCTCGGCGCTCAGCGAACTCGGGAGATGCGGTTTTTGAAGCGCGACTATTTTGTGGGGGTCCTCGTGGCCTCGGTCTTGGGCATTTCCGCCGCCGCTGCGGCTGAGAACGCCTTCACGCTCACGATCAAGGATCACCGCTTCGAACCGGCCGAGCTTCGCGTTCCAGCCAATCAGCCGGCGACGCTGACCGTGAAGAATCTCGACGCCACGCCCGAAGAGTTTGAGAGCAAGAGCCTGCGGATCGAGAAGGTGATCCCCGGCAATAGCGAGGCGACCTTCACGCTTCGGCCGCTGAAAGCCGGCCGCTACAAATTCGAAGGCGAGTTTCACGATAATACGGCCAAGGGCGAGGTCATCGCGGAATAGCCATGCTCGGCGCGCTCATCATCGTCTTCCGCGAGGCCATTGAAGCCGGTCTCATCATTGGCATCGTTCTGGCGGTTACTCGCGGCGTCGCCGGGTCGCGCGGCTTCGTCGCCGCCGGCGTCGGAATGGGCGCGCTCGGCGCGATCGTCGTCGCCGCCTTCGCCGATCGACTCTCGCAAGCCTTCGCCGGCAGCGGCCAGGAACTCTTTAACGCCGCCATTCTCGCGATCGCGGTCGTCATGCTCGTCTGGCACAATATCTGGATGGCGCAGCATGGGCGCGAACTGGCGCAGAACCTTTCCGACGTCGGGCGGGCGGTGGCGCGCGGCGACGCGACGCTCTTCGCGCTGACCGCCGTCGTGGGACTGGCCGTGCTGCGCGAAGGCGCCGAGGTGGCGCTGTTTCTTTACGGCATTCTCGCCTCGGGCGAATCCGGCTGGGACGTCTTCGCCGGGGGACTGGCCGGACTGGCGCTCGGCGCCGTGACGAGCGTCGCG
Organism: Methylocystis suflitae; assembly: GCF_024448135.1. Taxonomy (GTDB): domain Bacteria; phylum Pseudomonadota; class Alphaproteobacteria; order Rhizobiales; family Beijerinckiaceae; genus Methylocystis; species Methylocystis suflitae. The sequence continues at coordinate 549 of NZ_JAMRYX010000133.1, read as the reverse complement.
ACATTCTATGGGCTCGTCGCAATCCCTGCGCGCCGCCTGTTCGCCGTAACGACATGGCTCATCACGCTGCTCGCCGCCGGCCTTGCAGCGCAATGCGTCGCTTTTCTGCAGCAGGCGGGCTTTGTGACGGCGCTCTCCGACACCGCCTGGGACAGCTCATGGCTGTTGTCGGATAAGAGCATCGTCGGCCGGGTGCTGCATACCTTGATCGGCTACGCCGACCAGCCTTCCGCTATGCAGGTCGCGGTCTATCTCGTGACGCTCATCGCCATTGTCGCCGCCACCAAATTTTTCGCCGCGCGGCCGCCTTCGGCCTCGGTCGGCGCGCCGGCGGAGTAGCGTTTGACCGGTCGCCGGCGCTGCGATCGACCGCTGTCTCAGCCGCCGCCGAAGAGACCCTCGAAAATGCTTCTTTCCTGCGCGCCGCGCCTCTGCCGCGGCCGTTCGATTGAGCCTACCGTCGGGATGTCTTCGGGTGGCAGAAGATCGTCGATTGCGCGCGGCGGCGACCTCGTCGGAGCGTCGCGCGGCGCGGGCGACGCCTGCTGC
>NZ_JAMRYX010000132.1 GCF_024448135.1 Methylocystis suflitae | reverse complement strand
CGCGCCACCGCCAGCCGCGCCGAAGAGGCTCCCGCGCGGCTGCAATGTTTCACGATGGCGCAGGCGCGCAGCAAAATGGAAGCGCAGAAGCTCGCCGATCCTTTCCGGTGCATGCGGGATGTCGCCCTCCGGCTGCAGGCCGAGCCGCTCGGCGCGCGGCTGTGCCAATTGGGCGAAGGACTTATCTACGAGATCAGCCTGCTGCGCCGGGACGGCCACATCGTCAAGATTCTTGTCGACGCGTTCAGCGGCCGGCCTCATTCTAGCTCTATAGGCGCTGACTCTATAGGTGCGGGCTCTATGGGCGCGGGCTCTATGGGCGCGGGCTCTATGGGCGCGGGCTCTATGGGCGATTGAGTCTCGCACGCGGGAGGACACATTGCGGCTGCTCGTCGTTGAAGACGACAAGGATTTGAACCGCCAGATCGTTCGTGCGCTCGAGCAGTCGGGCTATGCGGTGGACCGCGCCTTCGATGGCGAGGAAGGTTGCCATCTCGGCGAAACGGAGCCCTACGACGCCGTCGTCCTCGACATCGGTCTGCCGAAGAAGGACGGCGTGACCATTCTCGAAGAATGGCGTGCGGCGGGACGCGACATGCCGGTGCTGATCCTCACCGCGCGCGACCGCTGGAGCGACAAGGTGCAAGGCTTCGACGCCGGCGCCGACGATTATGTTTCAAAACCATTCCACATGGAGGAGGTGCTGGCGCGCATCCGCGCCCTGCTGCGCCGCGCCACGGGCCATGCGACGAATGAAATCGTCTGCGGCGCGGTGCGACTCGACACCAAAGCCGGCCGCGTCGTCGTGGACGGCGCGCCCGTGAAGCTCACTTCGCACGAATACCGCCTGCTCGCCTATCTGATGCATCACAGCGGACGCGTCGTATCCCGCAGCGAAATCATCGAGCATTTATACGATCAGGACTTTGACCGCGACTCGAACACGATCGAAGTCTTCGTCGGCAGGCTGCGCAAAAAGCTTGGCGTCGATCTGATCCAGACCGTGCGCGGGCTGGGCTACATGGCGGCCGCGCCGGCAAAGGACGCCGGCTATAAACGCTAGGCGCATGCCCCTTTCCTTCGTCTCCCTTCGCTCCATCGCCGCGCGTCTGTTCCTGACGGCGGCGGCGATGAGTTCGGTCGTGCTGATCGTCGCCAGCATTCTTCTTACCGCCTACTACCGAAACGAAGCTGAAGAGGTTTTCGAACGTCGTCTCGACGTTTACCTGCGCGCCATCGTCGCCGACGTGTCAGAGTCGGGACAGGAGGGACGCACCGGCCCCGGCCAGCTCGGCGACCCGCAGTTTGAGTTGCCGGGCTCGGGCTGGTATTGGCAGATCACGCGTCTCGACGACAAGTCGCATGACATCAAGGCGTCGCGCTCGCTCTTCGCCAACACGCTGCCCAAGCTCTCAGATCTTGGCGTCGCAGCGGAGGTCGGCGGCTTTCGCCGCGGTTACGGACCTGGCCCGGATGGGCGCCAGCTACGCATCGTCGAGCGCGTTATCGACGTCGGCGACGTCGGCATCTATCTCGTGCAGGTCGCAGGCAGCGGCGAAGAGATGGAAGAGCAAATCGCCCGATTTCGATTCGCGCTGATCGTCGCTTTCGCGGCGCTCGCGATTGCGCTCGCCATCGGCGCCGCCTTCCAGGTCCGCTTCGGCTTGCGGCCGTTGAGGCAATTGCAGCGCGAACTGGCGTCGATCCGCGGCGGCGAACGCGAGCGGATCATGGACGCCTACCCGAGCGAAGTCGCGCCGCTCGCCGAAGAGCTCAATCTGCTGATCAGCGCCAATCGCGACATTCTCGAACGCGCGCGCACGCAGGTCGGCAATCTCGCCCACGCGCTGAAAACGCCGCTCTCCGTCATCGTCAATGAAGCCGATTCCGCGCCAGGGCAACTCGCCGGGAAAGTTCAAGAACAGGCGCAGATCATGCGCGATCAGATCTCCTTCTATCTCGATCGGGCGCGGGCGGCGGCGCGCGGCGGCGCGCTTGGCGCCGCGACGCAGATCGCGCCGTCGATCGAGGCCTTGCTGCGCGCCTTCAGCAAGATCTATGGCGACAAGGGCGTGATTTTTTCTGGCGGCGCCGATCCGCGTCTGCGCTTTCTTGGCGAGCGCCAGGACCTCGAAGAAATGATCGGCAATCTGCTCGACAACGCCGGCAAATGGGCGAAGAGCCGGGTGACGATCGACGTCTGCGTCGAAGGCGCGTCGCGGCCGACGCTGCGCGTCACCATCGACGACGACGGGCCGGGACTTGCGACGCATCTGCGCGCCGCGGCGACGCAGCGCGGGCGGCGTCTCGACGAAACCAAGCCCGGATCAGGTCTCGGCCTGTCGATCGTCGTCGATCTCGCCGCCGCCTATGGCGGCTCGTTGCAGCTCGACGACAGCCCCAGCGGCGGTTTGCGCGCAGAGCTTCGACTGCCGGGGTTTTGAGGCGCGTGGGGCCAGCGCCAGCAAGCCCGGGAACGGATCAGCGATCGAACCGCCGCGCCGATTTCGTGCAGCGCGTCACTCGTCTTCGAGATCGAAATCGAGAATGGCGACCTGCAGCGTGAAGCTCGACAGCTTCGGATCGTCAGCGGAGATCACGCCGAGAAATTCGCCGTCAGCGTTGAGTTCGACGGAATCCGTTTTGCGTCCGCGCGCCACGATCGACAGGCGATCGTTTTCGAACAGCTTGCGCAAATAGGACTGCAGCACTTCGCGTCCGACGGGAATTTTCATCTCGAAGGCGAAGGAGCGATCGCCGTCTTCGTCATCGACCGAGATCGAAGCGATCCTTCGCTCGCCAAGATGCACGGCGGCGTCGTCCGGATCCTTCGGATCCGCTGTGACGCGAACGCCGTCGTTGCCGAGCGAACGGCGCAGGAACGCCTGCAGTTTTCGCAATTCGGTCTTATCCAAACGCCCGCTCCCGTTCAGCGATCAGCTTCATTCCTCTGCCACGACGCCTTTCGCCGAGCAAGAGCGCATGAAAAACGCCCGGCGGAAAGCCGCCGGGCGACGTCAAAAAGCGCGAAGAGCGTTATTCGCCCGCGGCTTTCAGCTTCTTGTTGCACTCGCTCCAATATTTCGGCCAGGTGATTTTTTTGTCTGACTTTTTGAGCTCGGCTTTCTTCTCGTTCCATTCGGCCGCGCATTTTTTCTGGCGCTCGCGCGTCGCGGTTTTCGCGTCCGTCGCGGGTTTGGGGCTCGGGGTCGCTTCAGTCGCCGCGGGCGGAGCGGCGGGCGGCGGCGCGGCGGGCTTCGCTTCAGTGGCCGGCGGCGGCGTGGGCTTCGACTCTGC
>NZ_JAMRYX010000131.1 GCF_024448135.1 Methylocystis suflitae | reverse complement strand
GCCATCAGACCGCCGTTGCAGAGCGTGACCGCGCGTTCTTCAGTAAGCGTGATCGGACGACCGCGGATCAGTTGAGGCCGCAACATTTTTTGTATTTTTTGCCTGATCCGCATGGACACGGATCGTTGCGGCCGACTTTTCCGAAGGAGTTGGATTGGGTCGGCGGCGTGACGCTTATTCCTTTGCCTGGATCGTGATTTTCTACGCGCCATTCGTTGAGCGTCAGGACGAAAGGGCCGATAAGTTCATGCGCGGTGGACTCGAGCGCGTCATATTCGAGTTTGGAGAAGCGCGCATCGCGTCGTGCGACATCGGCGAGGGTAAGCAGGCCCGACATGGCTTTGGCGGTTTCGACATGAGCATCGAGCAGTGGTCGCCATGCGGCGGGGCGGAGCTTCACGGCCTTTTCGAACCCCTCGATCCACAGCTCCCACAGAACGTCACCGTTGCGATCGTCGACGGCGAAGTATGGCGCATAACTCTCCGGCTTCTCGAAAAGCCTTTTTGCGACATCATTGTTGTAGTGCGCCATCACGAGCGTGAGCACTTTGTTCAGGTGGTCAGCCGTATCGAAGACGGGCGCCGCCTCGTCAGCAGTCTGGCCCCAGACGACGGAAAGCCATTCGCTTGGCGGGATCATCTCCGGACAAACAAGCACGCCGGCGACAAGACCATCGAGTTCTTCGAACAGCATAGCCTCCTCGCCAAGGGCGAGGAGTTCATTCTCAAGCTGCCTGAGATGGCGCGGCTCTTTCCGCACGAGGCTTCCACTTCCAGGGAAGGAGATCGTCGATTCTATTGATCGGGTGATCGGCGATGCGGGCGATGATGTCCGCAAGCCAGGCTTCCGGATCGATGTCGTTGAAGCGCGCCGTTTCGATCAGCGTATACATGATCGCCGCGCGACGTCCGCCGTCGTCGGAGCCGGCAAATAGGTAATTCTTTCTGCCCAAAGTAAGGGGTCTGATTGCGCGTTCGGCGGCGTTGTTCGACATTTCGTCCGTCATCGACGTAGCGGGTCAAGGCCGTCCAGCGGGAGGTCGCATAGCGGATGGCTTTGGCGAAGTCGCTCTTGC
>NZ_JAMRYX010000130.1 GCF_024448135.1 Methylocystis suflitae | reverse complement strand
CTGCGCGAAGACGTCGGTCCGCGTCATGCCGCGCTATCGACCCCAGAAAACAGGTTATTGGAGGCGTCCAGCTGGTCTTTTCCCGTCCGGCGATGGTCTTGATCCGTAACCGGCCGATAAAGACCGCCGTTCATCAGGATCAAGCGGCTGCACGTTTCGCGTCAATGGAGCGCGCCCAATTCCATGGAAGAAGCTGATGGAGCTGGGTAACGAGATGATCATTGATACGCGCAAGCACGTCCGCGAGATAGGCTTCAGGATCGAGGCCTGATATTTTCGCCGTTTCGATGAGCGTCATCGCATCGGCGATATTGTCGCCGCCGACGTCGGAACCAGCGAACAAGTAGTTTTTCCTGCCCACCGCCATCACCCGTTCATTCTGCCCATGTCGGTCAGGAATTGGAAGTCCACTACCGATGGCATCCATATTGCGGCAGCAAGGTTCTGGTTCGTCGGGTTGAGCAGCGTGCAACTGGCTCATTCCTTCAAGTACAAGGGCCGACCGGCGTCGTGATTTCTATTGCCGGCTGGATGCTTGATCCCGTGGTTGC
>NZ_JAMRYX010000129.1 GCF_024448135.1 Methylocystis suflitae | reverse complement strand
CCTGGCCAAGCGGTCCAGGCGATCCTGCGCCTGAATGGGGGCGGCGGCGATACGCAGTGGCGGGTTTCCGCGGACGCTCTGGTGAATTTCAAAAATCACAATTGGGTGTTCGTGCGCTCGCCGGAGGGCTTTGTCGCGACCCCGGTGACGCTACTTTCCGAGACGCCGCAGTCCGCCTCGGTCCAGGGCGCGCTCAAGGCAGGCGAGCGCGTCGCGACCCGCGGCCTGCTGACCTTGCTGGCGGAACTCGCCGAGGCCGAAAGGTGATGATACGCGATGCTTGAAAGACTGATCCGTGTCGCGCTTCAGCAGCGGCTGCTCGTCTTTCTTGGCGCGCTCGGCCTCGCCGCGTGGGGGGCTGTCAGCTATTTCAAGCTGCCGATCGACGCATTTCCGGATGTCGCGCCGGTGCAGGTGCTGGTCGCCATGCGCGCGCCGGGCCTCACGCCTGAGGAGTTGGAGGCGCGCGTCACCGTGCCGATCGAGCTCGCGGCGAAAGGCATTCCCAGCCTCGTTCGCATGCGCTCGACGACGCGTTATTCGGTGACGCTGATCACCTTCGAGTTTTCGGAAGGGACCGACATCTACTGGGCGCGCGCGCAGGTCAATGAGCGTCTGGCGCAGGCGCAAAGTCAGTTGCCGGACGGCGTTTCCGGCGGTCTCGCACCGATCGTCACGCCGCTTGGCGAGATGGTGATGTTCACCATCGTCGGCGGCGATCTCACGCCGACGGAGCAACGCACGCTACTCGATTGGACGATACGCCCCGCCATCCGCGGCCTGCCTGGCGTCGCCGACCTCAACGTGCTCGGCGGTTTCGTGCGCACGTTTGAAGTCGCGCCTTCGCCTGCCGCGATGGCGTCTCGCGGCGTCACCGTGGAGATGCTCCAGTCGGCGCTCTCCAACAACAATAAGAATGACGGCGCGGGGCGCGTGCGCGATGGCGAGGAAGCGCTGCTCGTGCGCGCCGAGGGCCGTCTGCGATCGCTCGATGAGATCCGATCCGTCGTCATCGCCGCGCGGGACACCGGCATCGTGCGCGTCGGCGACGTCGCCGAAGTGCGCAACGGCGCTTTGCCGCGCAACGGCGTCGTCGTGCGCAACGGCGAAGGCGAGGCGGTCTGGGGACTTGTTCTCGGCCTGCGCGGCGCGGACGCGCGGATGGTGGTCAATGGCGTGAAGGAGCGCTTGGCCGAAATCGAGCCGACGCTGCCGAAAGGCGCCAAGATCGAAATTTTTTACGATCGCAGCGAATTGATCGGCAAAGCGGTCTGGACCGTGCAGAAAGTGCTGATCGAGGCGATCGTCCTCGTCGTCATCTTGCTCGTCCTGTTTCTTGGCGATCTTCGCGCCGCGATCGTGGTTTCGGTCATTTTGCCGCTCGCCGCGCTCTCGACATTCGGCATCATGCGCTGGTGGGGCCTCTCGGCAAACATCATGTCGCTCGGCGGTCTCGCGATCGCCATCGGACTCCTGGTCGATTGCGCTGTCGTCGTCGTCGAGAACGTCGAACACCGTATGGCGCATGCGCATGACGTCAGTCTCTCCGACCGCATTTTCATGACGCTCGAAGCGACTCGCGAGGTCGCCGTCCCGCTCACATCCGGCGTCATCATCATCGTCACGGTGTTCCTGCCGCTGCTGTCACTCGAAGGGCTTGAAGGTCGTCTGTTCGCGCCGGTGGCGCTGACCATCGCCTTTGC
>NZ_JAMRYX010000128.1 GCF_024448135.1 Methylocystis suflitae | reverse complement strand
GTCGACTCACGGGGTTTGCCCGATGCCAGGTCCGAATGCGTTTCTCGATTTCGGTCACACGAACCCGAGCCGCTCGAATCTGTCCGGCTAGCAGCAGCAGGCCGTCTCGAGCGATCTCGGGCACGCCGCTGACGTCGTCGGTTTCGATCCGCAAAATCAGCGCATCCAAGCCCGCCTCGCCGAGTTTCTCGATGATGCCGAATTCCGCCAGGTGCGCTCGAAGCGCGTTCGCCAGCATTGTCCGTTGCCGAATGAGGAGATCACGGCCGTGCCCAGTAATGAGCGTAAGCGCCTTTCCGATCACCTATGCGGCGAGGCTTGACGCGGCGACGAAGCTCCATGGCATCAGTTCGTCGATGCGGCTTTGAGGATGTCCGTCGAGAATGGCTTGCAGCGTTTTGGCGATGTAGGCGACGGGATCAAGGTTGTTTAGTTTGC
>NZ_JAMRYX010000127.1 GCF_024448135.1 Methylocystis suflitae | reverse complement strand
CAACAGTAAGCGAACGATGCGTTCGAAACTTCCGCCGGCTTCCGTCGCACGCCACAGGGCAATCAGCTCGTCATCTGTCAGGAAACGTTCGCGCTTCGTTGTCGGCGCGACGGGGACTTGCGAAAACGGGTTATCCGCCAAGGTTCCACGCTTCATTCCCCACGAATAAGCAGCCCGTCCATAGGCGACCGTGCGGGCCGCCATTGCCGCGCGGCCCTTGCGGCTTAGACCGTCTAAAATGTTCACGACGGCGGCGCGGTCGAGATCGGCGGCGGGTAAGTCGAGATGATCCGCGAAAGCAAGCCGCAAGGCGCGCACAGCCTCGCGGGCATAACGAGGACGCTTCGCTGTAAGATGCAACGCCGACCAGTCATCAACCAGCCGGGCCAGGGTGTAGGCGCCGTGAGCGGCCTTGCGGCGGGCTTCGACTGTGGCGGCCTTGCGCTCGCCTGCCGGGTCTTTGCCTTTGGCGACGTCACCGGCGATGGCGCGCGCGGCCTCGCGGGCTTTCGCCAGCGAGACGGCGGCGCACGAGCCGAGCGGGACGCGGCGCTTATGTCCGTGGACGGTGTATTGCGCCAGATAGCTTTTGGAGCCGCCGGCGGTCACGCGCACGCCCAGCCCTCTTTGTTCATCGTCGAAAACGAGCATGTCCCGCTTGTCCCCGGGGCACTTCAGAGCGGCGATCCGCGCCTGAGTCAGTTTCATTGAACTTCTTTCGAAAGAGCTGTCCACACCGCCCGCAGCCGTCCATCTGTCCACCCGGGTCGGACCGATCCGGCAAAATCAGTTGGCCTATGTGCGGACCCGGAGCGGACCCGGCGGAGCGTCATTTTATGGCACACAGTGTCGCGTCCTGTGTCAGTAATAAGCCGGGAAGCTCGCGGAAATCAATAGGAATTGCGGGTCCGCGCGTTTTCTGTCATTTTCTGTCGCGTTAATAAAACTTATTTGTAATCAGTAGGTCGCGGGTTCGAATCCTGCAACCGGCACCATATTCCCAGCACGCTGCTCGATCATTGCCTGCGAGCCAAACTCTCACCTTGCGCGGCCAAGTGACCTTTCGGAGTGAGCATCAGTTACCGCACGTTCCCGGACAATGTCGTAAAGCTGCTGCGGGGTGAGAACATGCCGCTTCGGCGAACCTCCTGCTGGAAGTCTTGGGTCACTCGCGCTATATGACTATCTACATGGTCAGGAGCGTGACATGAATGCGATCAATCTGGCGGACGCCAAAGCCCATCTGAGCGAGCTGGTCGACCGAGTCGAAGCGGGCGATTCGATCGACATCACCCGTCGCGGCAAGCCGGTCGCGCGGCTCACCGCCGTGGCGAGACCCCGCAAGCCGATTGACGCCGCGCTGCTTCAATCGCTGACGGCAGCGATGCCGCCCCAGTCCCAGAGCGCCGCCGATCTCGTGCGGTCAATGCGGGATGGCGATCGCTACTGATGCTTTATCTCGACACGTCGCTGATCGTTGCGGCGCTCTCCAACGAAGCGACGACGCCGCGTGTTCAAGCCTGGTTGGCGGAACAGGACCCGGCGCAGCTCCTGATCAGCGATTGGACTATCACCGAGATGTCGTCCGCCATGGCGATCAAGCTGCGGACGGGGCAGATCAGCTTGAAACAGCGCGCCGCGGCGCTCGCCATGTTCAACAAGCTCGTTGCCGAGAGCTTCACCGTGCTGGGCGTGACGGGTGGGCAGTTCCGAGCGGCGGCGAAGTTCGCCGATCAGCATGCGCTTGGGCTTCGCGCCGGCGACGCGCTGCATCTTGCCATCGCGTCGGACCATGGCGCCACGGTGCACACGCTCGACCAGCGGCTCGCCGACGCCGGGCCAGCGCTCGGCGTGCCGGCGCAGTTGCTGGCATAAACCGGCCCTTCTCCATCTCGGCCGGCGCCCTCAACAGCCTCTATGGCAGGTGAGGTCCGACGAGCAAAATGACGCGATCGTTGCTGCCGGACGCGCGGGGGCCGCGAGGGCGCAGCGGTTTGCGCTCCGCCCATCATCGCAATGTTCGAGGCTCACCAGTCGCCGTCCGGCGCTCCTCCCCCTGCCGCGCCTTCAAGCACTATTTGGCCGGTGGGATCCTGCGGCTCGGCATGAGGCAGCGCATACCCCCAATATGTCATGCCCTCGACGTAGTATGGCGGGGGCGCGCCGCAGGGCGCCCTGACGTAACCATCAAAACATCTGGGGCTCTTGGCGAGAGCCGAACCTGAACCAAACAGCACGACCAAAAGTGCGGCTAAGATTGCTTTCGACATCTTACTCTCCCAGCAGCGCCGTCGCGAAGTGAGCGCATGCAGGGGGTTATATTTCTGTCACTCAGTTGTGGTAGGGGCCGCGCCGCAATTTTTGATGACGCCCTGAGTTCGACACTTTCGCCAGAAGCGCGCTGACAGAGCGAGCCTGACGACTGACAGTCATCGGTCTTCGCACGCGAAGTGTTGAGCGCGGAGTTAGGCGCGCAAGGATTTCGTGGGGCGATTGCAGGCAATGTCCGACGGCGCCGCTTCTGCGCGACCGTCTTGCCTCGCAGCTAAGCTGCTTTCAGAGGTTGTGCACTGAGCGCGTTGGCGGCGGTGGTCATGATAAAACCGCCGCCGCTCCAATGGCAAACCACCGCTATTACCATCCGTAGCCGTCGGGATACCCGTAAGGGTCGCCATAGGCTGGATAACCATAATAATAAGGTTGTTGTGCGTAAGCGCCTGCTGCAGCGGCTGCCCCGAGGACGCCCACGGCGGCTGCGGCCGCGGCCGCGCCCGGATTATACCCGCGCCGATAATAGCCGCCCCGATAGTTGCGCCGATAGTAGATTTGATCAGTTAAAGATGGTGCTTCCATGCCCTCGGAACGCATGACGTTGGTCGGGCCTGCCCAAGCGTTGGCTGACAAGGTCGTCGCGACCAAGCCGCTGCACAAGGCGCCCGTGACGATTGACTTCAATGTAATTCGCATGTCTGCCTCCGCTCGCCTTAAACCAATTGCGACGCCCCACGCGAGAAGCTGGATCGTCGCCTTATATGTGGGGCCGAAAACGTTTTTGTCGAGGCCAAGGTGATGCGCGCCTAGGAATGGATCGTCTCGTCGAGGTCAATGGATTCGGAAGGGCGACGCAGATATCCACGGCAATGGGGCGAGCGGTCTGAAGCGCTGATCGGCTCCTTCGAGCGACGAAGGCTCCTGTCGAGTGCGCAAAAAGAAGGGCGAGACGGCCAGCATCTCGCCCTAGACATACGCCGCGAAATTCGGTCCGATGAATGAGACCAAGCCGCAGCCCACTTCAATTGTTGTGATTGCTGCAATGTTCAGACCAACGCTTATTCCTAGCCTCCGGCGCGTCAGCGCTCCACCTGTGGAAAATACCTATCCGATAAAGGGTTAGACGACCGAAAGACGCGCTCCGCACGCCAATTTCTCAAACCACTGGCGCCCTGCCCTCGCCGGATCTGCGCGCCGACGTGATTTCGACGAATGTGTTGGCTAGAGCAGGTTTCGAAAAAGTCGACCGACTCTTTCGATGAGAACCTGCTCCAGCATTTTGATTTTGACGATTCCTTACCGATCACGTGATTCCATATGATCGGGAAGCGCTCTAAGAGGCTATCGGCTATAAGGCTGGATCGAGAATGGCGACGCCGCACTGACACGGAATTTCGAGAGGAACATCGTGAGGATCTCGTTGAAAAGCACTCGTCTCGCGGGCTCAGCGATACGCCGCCGCCGAAATCAGCGTCGAAGCGTGTGCGCTGGGTTCAATAGAGGCGCCCTTGCCATTGCGATTTTGGCCGTCGCGCTCTCCAGCGCCGTCGATGCGAAGCAGAAGCAGGCGGTTCCACCGCCCGTTCCGGCGGGCGCAGAGCCGGCGCCGCCTTTGGATCAATGCGGCCATCCGATCGTCACGGACAGTGTCGGAAAACCGTACATAGACCCCGTCTGCATCGCCCTCTCCGATCACCTGCAACCGCCGCTCTATATTCCTCGGCCTGAATGCAACAGAGGCGTGGAGCCCTATGATTCGAGTTGCTTCTTTGAGAGACTCTATACGGTGATGACGGCTTCGCCGGGCCCCCCGCCTCTCAATCCGCCTGCTCCCCTTCGCTTTAAATAATCCTTGAGCGATTCACGCCGGGCGCTCTCACCCGACGCCCGGACCGCCGCAGCATAAGGCGCGGCGGGACGCGACAAGCGACGCCATTTCGCCGCGATTCAGGCGCATGTACAAAATCTCCGCCCTGTTCCGAAGGTGGGATAATACGCATGCACGACCTCATCATTCCGCCGGAGCCGCCACTGCCGAAAAAAAGCGGTCCGCCAGCAAAACTGCCGGTGGAGATCGTCATCGACCGCCGCGGCGGTCGGCCGGTCCGCTATGGTCTGATCGCCGCGTTGATCGGTCTCGCCGGACTTGCGGCCACGCATTTTTATGCGCCCGACCGTTCCAAGGACGCGACAGTTCAAAAGGCTGAGGCGCAAGCGCCCCAGCAGGTCACGATCCCGGTGTTGGACGAAGCGTCGAAGCGTCGAATCGCCGCCCTCCAAGATCAAGTGCAGGAACTGCGCGCGAAATTGGACGCCGTGGAGAAACGACAAGAGGCCGACAGTGTTCGCGCACAGCCCGCCAGCGCCCCTCCGCCCGCTGTCGAAAACCAAGCTGCCGCAGTCGACGCGAAAGCTGCGCCCGTGACGCGTTTGCCCGAAAAGACGCAGCCCAAAGTCGCGCGCGCCGCCGGAAAGGAAAACGCCAAAATCGACATGACGCCCGTCCAGACGATCGCGCCGGCTCCGAAAGTCGTTAGCGGCTATAGGGTGCGCGACGTTTATCACGGCGCCGCTCTTATCGAATCGGACAGGGGCATGATCGGCGTCGAGCCCGGCGAAATCGTGCCGGGCGTTGGTCGAGTGATAGCCATTCAAGAACGCGCCGGCCGTTGGGTGGTCGTCACGGAGCGCGGGGAAATTCTGGGGAATGCGCGCGGACAGCCGTACGCGCCGGCTCCGCGTCAGCGCCAATTCGCGCGAGAACTCTACGGCTTTGAGCCCGGCCCCTTCGAACCGCCGATGTACCCTCGCTATTGATGATCGGCGCTCGCCACTCTGGCGAACGCGCAGGCGTGAACCGATGATCGCGCTCGATGCGATCGCAATCAGTTGCGACGCGCCGGCATGAGGCGAAGCGTTTCGAACGGTCCCCAGGCGAATTTGCCATTGTCGACGGCGAAATCGCCGTCAGCGACATATTCCACCACGAGCTCGGAGATCATCCGCCACTCTTCTGGCGTAGGCGCTTCCCAAATCGCTTCCGGCGTTCGCTCGTCATTACACAGAGCAAAGATCGCCTGAGCGATTGCGGGATGGGTTTGCCGGTTGACGCTCCATCCGACCGGCGGCGGGACGCAAGAGCATATTCGATTATTCATCGTCGCCTCCTCGGGCTCGTTTCGCCCGGCGCGAGGCGCGCCGTGTTGAATATTAGCATAGAAGACGGCAGGCTGGTGAGGTCTTCGCCAATAATTTCGCTGGCTCGATCACAGCCGGCATGCAGTCTTAGGCGTATCGGCTGCGAGGTTTTACATGCAAAAACTATCCGTGATGGCGACGGCGTGCGCAGCCTTGAGTTTGACCTGGCAGACCGCCGTCGCAGGAGCAATGAGCGCCAATAATTTCATGCTTCCCACGAAAGACGTCGCGCTCAAATGCGCGCCCCTGAACTACTCCATCCATTGCTCGATATCTTTGAGAGCTAATCCACAATACAGTTCTTATTGCTTCTATGTCGCGGCGGGTCAATCATATCCCATGAAGACTGACTACCGTTTCGGATTCTATAACAACGTCGTCAGCCTCCAGCTCAATAATAGTTCTCCAGTGACCGCTCAGTTGAGAGACCTGAGAACCGGCGCGCATGCGCGATGTTTTGAGGCCGGGTGATCGGGCGCCGCTCCCGCGCGCCAGCGTTGCACTTCGCTTGTAACGGGGTCGACGCGGCGCCAATGATACATGGGGAAAAAATGGAGGCCGGCTGCGCCTCTATCCGATTTCCGTTTGCCGAGTTGTTTTAACGTGATGTTCTACTTCGGGCGCCAATCTGGCTAAGGCGTCACGTCGCCCTAGCTGATAATACGCGGCGCCTTTTGGGGGCTATAAGGAATGTCAAAATCTCTTTTCACTTCGCTGGCGAAAGTCGCCTCACTCGCGCTCCTTCTCGCCTCGCTCGCTGCGCCAGCCTTGGCGCAACCGGTCAATGTGCTGATTTTCGGCGATAGCCTCACATCTGGCTTCGACCTTCCCGAGGCGCAGGGATTTCCGGCTCAACTTAAACACCGGCTGCTCGCCGACGGCTATAACGTTGTCGTGTGGAACGGCTCCAATCCCGGCGACACCAGCGCCGACGGCTACGCGCGCATTAATGAGGCGCTGCAATACGATCCAGATCTCGTCCTTGTCGAGTTCGGCGCCAACGACATGCTGGACCGTACCGATCCGCGCGTCACCTACCGCTATCTCGACGCGATCATCCGCATCTGCAAGGCGCGCGGCGCGCGCGTGATCCTTGCCGGCATGCTCTCGCTGCCGAAGCACGGACCAAACTATATCGTTGGCTTCAACAACATCTATCCGACTCTCGCGCATATGCATCGCGTGCCGCTGTACCCCTTTATGCTGGCAGGAGTATTCGGCCACCCGGCGCTCATGCAGAGCGACCAAAAGCACCCGAATGCACTTGGCGTCGCGGTAATGGTGGCCGGCATCGCGCCGCTGATCGAGGCGAATCTTCGCAGGATCCGCGTCGCGTCGCCGAGGCCTTCCCGTCCCGACGCTCCGCTCTTATCGCAGCGATAACCCCGAGAGCGCGCCAACGATTGCGTCCGGATGATGGAGGCGGCGATGCGGATGCTTCGGCTGGCGGTTCTTCTGCCCTTCACGCCCGTGTTTGTTTCCCCGGCGTCGGCGCAGGCCACGGCCGCGGACATTGTCGCGGCGCATATTCGAAGCCAGGGATACCCTTGCGACGCGCCGCAAGCCGCCAAGCGCGACCCTCGCGCTTCCAGACCGGACGAGCCGGTCTGGCTGCTGACCTGCGCGAACGCCCGCTATCGCGTGCGTTTGGTCCCCGACATGGCCGCGGCTGTCGAGCGAATTCATTGAGGGGACGCAGAGTGCGCCTCGACGCCGGCCGCGCTCTGGCGAAGAACCGCGCGCGGGCTTGTGATTGCCGGGGCGCCTCGCACGGGATTTTGGCCTTTAGGGCTCGGCGCGGCGCCGCCAAAGGCGTTCTCTTGCTATCGCGCCGGGCCTTTGGCATATGTCTTTCGCGCACCGCCTGATGATGCGGACGCATGGAGACGTGGCCGAGAGGCTGAAGGCGACGGTTTGCTAAATCGTTATAGGGGAAACCCTATCGTGGGTTCGAATCCCACCGTCTCCGCCACAAAATAATCCCAACCCGTCCAACCAAGTTCAAATACGCCCGTTTTCCGGGGGTTTTTGCGCGGCGATCGTCCAAATCCGTCCAGCTTCGTCCCGCTTGCGCCCATCCGTTTTGTGGGTATCGTTGTGAGGTTTGGAGGACGATTCCTTGGCTCGCGGACTGCACAAGCTATCGGCGTCTTTTGTGAGAAGCGCGCCGATCGGAAAGCACGGCGACGGCGGCGGGCTCTATCTGATCGTCGCGAGCGAAGCCGCTAAGAATTGGGCCTTCCGATATATGAAGGCCGGACGCGCTCGCGAAATGGGCCTGGGCTCCGCCTTCTATGTCCCTTTGTCGGAAGCGCGCTCGCGGGCAGCCGAAATACGTCTATCGATTGCGAAGGGCGCGGACCCATTAGAGGAAAGACTCCCTGCGCGAGAGCGTAGGAAGCGAGAGGCGTCCAAACAGGTCACATTCAAGAGCCTCGCCGAAGATTTCATGCGCACGAATGAAGTGGGCTGGAGCAACGCGAAACACCGCGAGCAATGGCGCCGGTCCCTGGAGCTTTTCGCCTATCCGACGATCGGTCAAATGCCGGTCGCTGAAATCGGCGTCGAGGACGTGCTGACGATCCTGAAGCCTATTTGGGCGACGAAAGCCGAAACGGCTCGCCGCGTTCGAATGCGGATTGAGCGTGTGCTGTCGGCGGCCATCGCGCGCGGCTTGCGCTCGCCGCCCAATCCGGCGGTGTGGCGGGAAAACTTGCAACACTTGTTGCCGACGATATCCAAAGCTCGCCGCGTGAAGCACTTCGCCGCCGTTCCATTTGGCGAGGTCCCTGCCCTCATGCGCGCGCTGCGCCAGCGTGAGAGCGTAGCGGCGAGGTGCCTGGAATTCACGATCCTGACAGCGGCGCGCAGCGCGGAAGCGCGCGGCGCGAGCCTTGGTGAGTTCGATCTAAAGAAAGGCGTCTGGACGATCCCCGCCGAACGAATGAAAGGCCGAATCGCGCATCGCGTCCCGTTGCCGGCGCGCGCCGTCGTAATAGCGAAGGAAATGGCGCCCCTCGCGGAAAGGTCCGGCGGGCTGATTTTCCCCGGCCAAGGAACCGGCCGCCCTTTGACGGACACGGCGGCCGTGAAAGTCCTGCGGAGCTTGGGGCGAACCGAAACCTTGCACGGCTTCCGCTCAACCTTCAGGGATTGGGCCGCAGAGACTACGCACTATCCGAATCATGTCGTCGAAATGGCCTTGGCGCATTCGATCGGGAACGCCGTCGAGGCGGCTTATAGACGTGGCGACCTGTTCGAAAAGCGGCGGGAAATGATGGCGGATTGGGGCAAGTATTGCAGCAGCGACGCCATTGTGCCGGGCGTAGAATGATAGGGGATTATTGCCATGCGAGACGTTCTTGACTTCATACAAACCGTAGGCGTTTGGTCGATTGCGGCAATTGGGGCACGCATCGCTTGGCAACAAAAAGAGATTGCCGCGGAAAAAATAAAGCTCGAAAAGTTCGATCGGCGCTTTAAAGTCTTTGAAGCTACACGCTCTTTCTTGAGCCACATTCTTACAACCGGTAATGTAGACAATGAGCAAGAAAAAGAATTTTGGGTTGCGACTTCGGACGCAATTTTTCTATTCGATGCTGAGATAGAAGAGTTTATTCGAGACTTGCGTTTGCGTGCAATCTATTTCCCGTCACTAAATCGGGAACAGGCGAAATTTCCCGAGAAACGTCAAGAAGCGTTCAATCAGTTCGAGAAAGACATTATGACGTTACCCGATAGGTTCTCAAAATATTTGAAGCTCAGAGTTCACTAACCATGCACCCTGCCCCGCCCACGATCGCCGATCTGCAAAGCCAAGGCGTCCGCGGCGCTCGCGCGTTTTGCCTGAATCAAGCTTGCCAACGTTGCGGGGTTATCCCATTCGATGCGCTGCGGAACGCCGCAGAGCTTCCCTTTATCCGCTTGGCGAGGTCCCGGCGCTTCGTCTGTTCGGCGTGCGGCTCGCGTGACGTGCATCTCATGCCCGATTGGCCGCGGTATCGTGCGCAAGGGTGAAGCGATGGCGCTCTGGATTTTGCCGATACCATAGGCGCAGGTTGGTCTGCTGTGTAGTTGACGACATGAGAATCGGTTAGATTGGCCCAAATCACTCCCAACGGTCCCACTGACGAATCTGATCAAGCCGGGTGATTCATAAAAAACGCATCGGCGATCAGCTTCCGAAAAAATACCGTCACCAAAGCAGAGAATTAAGCCAGTGGCAGCATTTGATAAATTTTTGATGTTGCTTGGTGGCGGTTTTGTTTTGACTCTTTCGCTAACTATGCTGCGCTTTGATTACACCCGACACATCGGCTTCCTTTTAATATTGCTTTTGGTGTTTGCTATCGTCTTTGTTTGGCGTCGCGAAAATAGGCGCCAAAAAGCTCTCGAAGCTGCAAAAGCCAAAATCATTCGAATCGTCGGCGAGCACCTGGAGACCTTCGCGCGGCGGCGAATGGTTTTGTTGCGAGTCGATCACTACGGCGTGAAAGACGTGAAACGCTGGAATAAGGAAGTCCAGCACTTCATAGATAAAGTCATTCGTCCACAGCTCACGCTAGAGGAAACGTGGGCTCTCGGCGCAGGACTTCGCTTCAACCCAATCTTCCAGGAATTGATCGAAGATCGGGTGATGCTCAGAGCCCGTGAAATTGAGCGTGAAACGGCAATCTCTGGCGATTTAACCCCAGAACAATTCGAGCTTTGGTGTTCTAACACTCTCGCTTCTAACGGTTGGAAAACGAGCACCACAAAAGCAAGCGGGGATCAGGGTGCAGACGTATTAGCTGAAAAATGCGACTTGAGGGTTGTTTTGCAGTGCAAACTCTATGGCACGCCTGTCGGCAACAAAGCGGTGCAGGAAGCCTTTGCGGCACAGCGCCATTATGTTGCGCGCCTTGCGGCTGTTGTAACAAACGCTGAATATACCAAGTCGGCGCGCGATCTCGCGAATAGCACTGGCGTCTTGTTGCTGCATCACTCGGACCTAAAGCGATTCGATGACATAGTCGAAAAGCATTGTGCTGAATTCCGAACCTCACAAAAGGCCAATGCCTAGACAAACCTATGTGCGGACGCTTCACACAACATCTCTCATGGGCCGAACTGCATCGCCTTGCCGATCTGGTCGGCCCGCCGAGTAACCTTCGGCCGCGTTACAACATCGCGCCTACCACACGGATTGAGGTCATTCGGCCAGGGGCCGCCGGCAACGAATTGACTCCCATGCGGTGGGGCCTCCTTCCAGCATGGTGGAAAAAGCCGCTGTCCGAAATGCCTTCGACGTTCAATGCGCGCGCCGAGACGGTCGCCGAAAAGCCGATGTTTCGATCGGCATTCAAGTCTCGCCGCTGTGTCATTCCGGCTTCAGGCTTTTACGAGTGGACAGGCGCCAAGGGCTCAAAGACACCCCACTACTTCAGTGCGCTGACCGGCGAGCCGCTGGCGTTTGCGGCGTTATGGGAGACGTGGCGCGATCCTGAAAGTGACGCGAAGGTGGACTCCGCCACGATCATTGTCGGCGCGGCGAATGATTGGATGGCGCGCTTTCACAATCGCATGCCGGTCATACTAGACTGGCGCGGCATTGGAGCCTGGATGGCCGGCGACGATCCGGGAGCGCTGTTGAAGTCGGCGCCCGAGAATGCGTTGCAAGAGTGGATCGTGTCTTCGCGCGTCAACAGGTCAGGCGTGGGCGACGATGACGCGGGATTGATTGAGGCTGTAAAGCAAGTCCAGAATGCCTGAAATCCAGCAATCATGCCCACCTTGATTGCTGCGCCTCCGGGAGAATCACGTATGAGCAAACTGAAGGCAAAGGGCAGTCGAGGCTCATGGTTCGCGGAAGTCGATGGCGAGCGACTGCCCTGCGTCCATGAGCACTGGGCCAGGAAGTGGCCAGACTATAATGACCCAGGCATCAAACCGGGCGGTCGAAAGGAGAATGAGTATATCGACGCAATCAAGAACGGCACGGTCATTCTGACGACAGACGATGTCGTGTCACAAGAACCGTTTCGATTCAGCCGGACAGGATACGTGGCTATTTACACGGTTGAAGACGTGACTGCAGATGACAGCGGCATTTCGTTCAGGTTTGTCTCCCGCACTTATAACCTGCTGTAGAGCATGGCAGCCGAGTGCGTCCGAGAGATACGTGATTTAAGAGACATATTTTTCAAAGCGGAAGATCGTCCTGCACATGCCCGGCGATTATGCCATGAACCTTCACAATCTCGGCGCGGGTATCAATCAACTCTCCTTTTTCGTCATACGAATAAACCATGCGCACTGTGCACTGCAGGGCGTCCCCCGCGAAAATACCGATGTCCCGCGCATGCAACCGGCGCAGCCATTCTTCGTCCTTTATGGCTGCGTTAACGGTCGTCTTTCCATGGGAGAATTGCCACATTGTATTTTTGATCAGATCAGGCTTCCTGATTGTCAGTGACACCTCTACGACGTTTTCCTTTTCGATCGGCTCGGAAGGCGTTTTGTTCAGCGTCTCGCTCGGAAGCCATGTCGAACTGATGTCGACTGAGTATTCGTCCTTGCCCAACTCGATTGTGAGTGAGTCCCCGATTTCCAATTCCGCCTTCGCCTTTTGTATTTTATCGAGCGATGCAATTAGCCGGCCCTCATGAACGGGCGGGTAATCAGGAAGGTGTCGCACATCGGTTGTCGCGGCACATTCCTTAATTTGTTCCTTTAGCGCCTCCAGTCGCTCTGGCGCATCATCTTCCTTTTCAAGGAACTCAATCGCGCTGCGCTTTGCCTTGACAGCGAAGTCGCCTGCAATGCGCTTCCAATCCCCCGATCTTAACGCATCGTCATCAATGCTACGAAGCATGCTGGCCAACTTTACACGCATGGAGCCCGCAGACACGTCTTCGAGCACCAAGTGACTCTCTATCTTGGCGTCTAGTGACGGCAGCACCGCGCGATCAAAGCTTTGGAAAGCGTCAATGAGCGCGCTCGCCGCATCGAACACACGTCGAGGATTCCCCGCACCTCGCGTAAAACTGATTGTGAAACTAAAATCGCCTTCGTGCTGCATCCCTCGCCCCACAAAAATCAGGTCAACAGAACCGTATCACGTTGGGAAACACTACTACGTTCAAGTCATCTTTCAATCTCGCTAGCACTTCGCGCGTTGCTGCATTGACGGCCGCTCGATAATGCGCGCTCGCCAGCCCCGTAAAGCTACCCGCCACCAACGCTAGCCGGCATTCCTCCCCGTGTCGCGTAATGATCGCAACAAGCGGCGGCTCAACCGCGCGATCTTCGCAAGTGTCGATTTCCTTATCTAACGCCGCGCGCCCGAACGCGGGCAAGTCCTTGCGAACGTCCGCCTCGAAACGATCCAAAAATGACGCGCTCGCGTCGCATAGTTCGGCGACAGCCTCTTCGTCGGGGTTCGAATAGGCAAAGTCCAACATCTTCATATCGTCTTCTCCATTATCAAGCGGCAAGTTTCAGGTCGCGACGATCCTTCGCGACGCGCCACGCATACCGGAGCGCATCGCCGAAGGTTTCGAATAGCTGCCGGCGGTAGAGGCTATGCGCGTGACGCATCACGGCTGCGCGATCGATCGGCGCGACACGTTCGGATGTTTTGCGCATTGCCCCAAGCTCCTTTCCGGCTCGCGATTTCCGCGGGGCGGCCTGAAGCTTATCTACTGAATTCATATAGACGAGTCAAAGCTTTTGTCTGTTATAACTTGTATATGTGTAGCTTCTACATGTCATAACATTTGCACAACAAAGAACAGAGACAAAAAAAAGCGCCGCCAACCTTTCGGCTAGCGGCGCTTTCCCACCTACTCAGGAGATTTTACTTGATCCTATGGGCGGATTTGTCTGCGCTCGTTTGCAGCGCGCCGGGCTCCGCCCACAGGTTCGCCGTCAAGCGCGACGATTGGAGGTGCCCGGCTGTTCGAACTTGTGGAGGTCTGGAAATCTTTCAGCGCGCAGATGGCGCGGCGTGCGCATGTAGCTGACGACTTGAATGGCCCCAATGACGACGCCGCCAAAGAAACATGTCGCCGCGAACCAAAGGAAGGCGACAGCGACGGCAACGCCAATCTGCGCGAGAAGAGGCAATTCGCCGATCATCATGGCTGCGGAACCCCCAAGGATTTCAATTCGCATTCGACGCGCGAAACGTCGTCGTCAAGAACGGACGAAACCTCATACAATTGCCCGTCGCAAAAACGCCGAATGCGGTCGCCGTGATTGATCGCAAACGGCAAGTCGAGGCGCGCGAAGCTCGCACACAGAGGTTCGGTTTCGACGCGCGCATTCAAACGGCCACCCGCCATCTGAAATCCGACGTGCGAGCGTTGCGAGATGACACCGCACAACGTTACGGCCTTGTCGGCGTAGGGTTCGCTTGGATAATTCGGCCGCACATGGCAGGGAATCAGTTCTAAGGGTTCGCCGAACGCGTGATTGATCGATTGCGAGACGCGCTGCATTCCAGCGCGCCAGTTGCTATTGAAGAAAGACATTGTGGGGTGTCGCTCCTACCTTGTGCCATGCGCGCCAAAGCCGAAATTGGATGAAAGAGGCGCAGCGACGGGCGCTCCGCCGCCCCCGCCGGACCTAGCCGGCGAGTTTCCGCCGCCCTGCATCGTTGTTCCCAATTTTCCGCTTAGCTGCATTCGCGCGGACGCGTCCGCAAAACGCCGCTCGATTGACGCCAAGAACTGCGGCGATGCATCTACTCGCACGTGGTTCTCAACGCTGACATGCGCTTCGCCCTGGACGGTTCCTTGAACGGAAATCTCCCGCGGAACGGCCCAACTGGATTCATGAGGAATAATCCCCGGCCACTTTGGTCTGTCGTGATGGTCGCCGAGCGCCGGGAATCCGCCCTCACGCGTGAAAGGTGAAGCCCCATATCCCTTGCCGCTCAATTTCGAGTTCAAGCCAAACGCGGCGCCGTTGCGGGCGCCATCGAATGCAGCCGCGCGAATAAGCTCCGAGCCGCCAAAGAAGCGATTGAACTGGCCCTGCCCTCTGGGGTCGATCTCCCGCGGCGACCATATGGTGAGCGCGCGCAGATATTGTTCCCGCGCGGCGCGATCGTATTCGGCTTGGCGGGATTCGTCGTAAGCGGACGCCCGTGGCCCGCGACGCTTTTCTTCTTGGGCGCGATCAAACGATCTTGCCTCTTCGATCATGAGCTTCGCGACCGATCCGACAACGATTGTCGTCGCGGCTATCGCCAAGCCTTGGGGAGTCATGAAACGCGCGAGTAAACCCGCGCCTCTCGCCGCGGCTCCCGCTGCGCCAGCGACGCCTGCGCCTTCGGCCGCGCCGCCGATAGCCGCGGCGGTCGGGATATTCAGTCCGGGGAGTTTCGACGCAGCCGCGGCGAGCCTCAATTCAACAGCCGCCGCCTGTAGCGAAACGCCGGCCGCATTCAATGACGCTCCGCCCTTAAGAGCGTCGAGAACGCCGGCCCCAACTTGATACAGTTTGTATCCCGCGACGCCTGCCGTAGCGACAGGCGCAGCCGCGAGCGCAGTTGCAAGAGCAGGATTGTCCTTTTGGAATTTGCCGAGCGTTTCGCCAAAGGACGCCACTCCGCTTGCCAACCCGCGCATGATTCTGGCGGCCGGCTCCATAGCGGGTGAAGTCAAAGTCGCGGCGAGGTCGCCGAGCGCCGTGTTAAGGGCTTGCGCTTGAGCAAGAGGATTCTTGCCCATTGAGTCGAGCGCGCCTTGCGTGCCGGCCGCCTTCTCGAAAAGCCCCATATGCCGCTTGAGCGTGTCTTCCTGGTTAATCATCATCTCGACGATGCGCGCGGCGTTCGAATTCGGGAACAGCCGTTGCGCGGCGAGAATTTGATCTTCTTTTCCGTTCACGCCGTGCGAGCGCAGCGCCGGCAACAGGACGGTCCAAACCCATGACGCCGGGTCTGTCGCCGCGAGCTTGTGGCCTTCCATAAAATGGCCGGGCAACAACCCTACCGCTTTGCCCTTGCCGGAAAATTCAATGTCGGCGTTCTTGACGAGTCCTAGCCGCCTGAATTCCTCTAAAGCCGGATGCGCAGTGGGGCCTTTCAGATTCGACGTTATCAGCTTCACCATCTGGCGAATGCCGAAACCCGCCGTCTCGCCGCCAAGCTCTTGCACAAGGCCCGGCGCGATAAGATGCAAAAACCGATCGTGGAACAGCGGCGCCGCCGTGCCGGATTTCTTGACGAAATCCGCAAGCTGCGCGGCGTCAATCGTTTTGCCTAGGACTTGTTGCGCGCGGACGGCCGCGTCAAAATAACGTTCCAGCCGTTCCGTATTCTGTCCAAAACCTGCAATTTCGGCGGCCTTCATGAGCCATTGCAGGCCGGCGGCCGATTGCCCTGTTGGGTCACTTGCTTTCATCGCCGCTTCAGTGCGGGCGACGATCGGCAGGACGTGCGAAGCCTCTTCGGGTCGAGGAACGATCGATCGAATCTCTTTGTATCTTTCGAGCAAAGAGGTTTGGTCGAGAATCGGTAGCTGTGTCTGAAGGTGCTGTGCGAGCGCCCTCGCGCTCTCTAATTCTTTGCCGTGAATGCCGGCGAGCCCGAGCCTAAACTGTTCGGCGACACGTTCGGCCCCAAGATGTAACGCTTTCTCGGAACCGTGAATGATCGATGGCGCCGCCATGATCGCGACATTCGACGCGAGGCGTTTAGTCGCTTCGGCCATACGGGCGTAATGCGATTGCGCGCGCTCAAGCTGGCGCATATGCATGTCGAGCGCGCGATTGGCTGCGTCAAAATGTTTGCCGACGCCGCTACCGGGGCCGCCGAGCCTTTCGAACGCTCGCGCAGCGTTTTGGGCCTCGCGCATGATGCGATTAAGTGCGGCGGTTGCTTCGTCATGAACTGAAACAGTCGCGTCTATGCGAGGCCCTGCCATGGCTCAGAAACTCCTATCGCCACTTGGGGGCGATGATCTATTGAGAAACGAAAAGAGCGCAGTCTAGGACTGGCGCTCTTTCTGCAATCGAGAAATGTGTTCGAGATAAAAAGTCGCCTGCGTAACCGTCATGGCTTCGATTTCAGACGGCCCTATGTGAAGGTCGTAAAGAAACGAAGCCATGAGGCGGCTTATATTTCGAAAGGGCTCTCGCCAGCGACCCCCAAGAGCATTTCGACAACAGCAGCGCGGACCGCATACCAGTCCTTCGCAGGCAAATCGTCCAGGACGATTTCGTCATGGCCGGACATATGAGTGGCGAACTGTGCGAGCGCGCGATTATCGTGCTCGATTGACTGTCCTTCCTTCGTCGAAATGACTTTGAAAGGTTCGCCGTATTGGCGAAACGCTCTTAAGGTTGGTTCGGACAGAATGATTTCCTTCAGAGGGCCTTTGTGCGTCTGAAGCGGGCGACTCAACGTCACGGTTTTCGAGGTGGCGGGAGCGGTCGTCATTGTGTTGGCCTCCATTAAGCCGCGGCGCCAAGCGCGCGCTTCGCTGCATCGCTAACCGCAGCCACGTCGGCGCCCGCCGAATGAAGCGCCTTGCCGATCGGCTCGCCATTGCGATAGCTCGCGAGCGCGGCGTTGAGGCGGCGCGCTTCCGCCTTGGCGGCGTCATCGCCGCGAGCGCCTTTCTGACTGAGGCCAAGCGCGCGTATTTCGACCGATCGCACGATGACCTTTTCGGTCGCGGCGTCGGCGTGAGAGGTGAATGAATATGACATGGTAGGAGCCTCAATATTGTGATGTTCGATCGGCAAAGCCGCGAGCAACGCAGCGGCTTCAGGAATGGAAAGCGTCGACTCGTCTTGATGCATGCGAAGTAGCGTGCGCGCGGCCGATGGCCTGCATTGCGCCTCTTCTGAACTGAGCACGGCGGCGGCGTAATCCGACAACGGTTGCTCGGGCTCGGGCGACGGCGCGGACGATTGGGGTTTATTGACCTTTGCGGCCTTAGACCTTCGCACGGGACGCCGCGGCCCCGCGTAATTGTAATCGATACAATATCCATGGTGCGCAGCTTCTGACGCGAAACGACCGCGGCCCTCAATCTCTGCGTCGCGTTCCCGCGCAAGCTCGCCTTTAGACACACAGTTAAAGCCGCGCGCGAGAGCGTCTTCCGCGGAAACCAATTCGCCAGTGACTTCGATCATTGCCTTGCCGCCGATCAATGGCCAGAAAAACTGAGTGTGCTCCATCAATAGCCCCAATGATGATTGCGCCGAGCGCCGAACGTCGTGGCGTATCGCCCGCCGGAGCCGCCTTGCGACTGCGGGCAGATGGCCGATAGGCGATCGATTTCTTGCTTGAGCAATTTCGCGTCGCCGCGCTGGAAATATTGCCACATATCCCCGTGTCGAACCTGTGCACTCTGATTTCCGGAAACCAGGCTCAACCACGCTGCGCGAAGCTTTGGTAACAGGGCACAAGGGTCGTGAACCTCAGACGGCGGCGCGTTCGCAGGCGGCTGGCAGCCTTGATTTAGCGGCGCTCGATTGAACGGCGGATTCGTCATGCTGCTTTCACCTTTTCGCCTTTGCCCGCGCTAAACGCCGGGTGCGCCAAACCGAACTGCGCGAGGTAATCCCGCTCGGAAGCGAGCGCGGAAACATGCTGCTCAAAGTCGCCGCCGCCGTTTTCGGCGAGCACGTCGCTGATTGTGATCAACCCGGCGCTCAGAGCTTCAATCTGCGCCTTGCGGGCCTTTCCGATATCGGGCTGAATCGGCCCCGAGCCGGTCCACTTCGCTCGCGCGAGAGCTTTCCCGTGCGTGCCAAAATCCACGTGAGGCGGAAGTTCAATGACGCCACGCTGCACGGCTTCCTGTAGCCAATTGCGGAAGACCGCGGCGTAAAACTCTTCGACTATGAATTTGCGCCGCACTTGCGCGAGACGCCATGCCGGCTCCAAAGCCATCTTGGCGGCGCTGAAATTCACCTCAGAAAAGTCGCCGTCGATCACGGGCGCGGCTTCGCCGGCCGCTCGCGCTGCGCGTCGGACCAGCGCCTTGGAGAAGTCGGCAAACGTGTTGTCGCCTTTGCTCTGCAAAAGATGCAGCTTCTCGTTTGGGAGAAGGTGATAAAGCGAGGCTCCGCGCAGCGGAACGCGATTGCGGCCCGATGCGCCCCAAAACGCTTCCTTGCGATCGAGAAACGCCGTCAGTTCGGCATCGGAAAGCAGCCCGCCGGCCGGCGCTTCGTTCGCCGAGAGCGCGTCGAAAGCCGTCTTTGTCGGAACGTCCGTCTCAATCGCGAGCGTCGCGCCGGCATGAGTCAGGTGCTTGTCCAGCGTGAGTTCCTGAAGGCTCGCCTCTTCCTTCGCAGGCGTCAAAGCGCCGACAATGGGGCTAACGGAATGCACGCCGCGCGGGTCTGTGTTTTCCTGAAGCCAGACGATCTGACGACGCCCGATCGAATTATATGCGCGCACGATGCGCACATTGTTCGATAGGTTTGACTGCCCCATGGGCGCGTCACGCAAGGCGAGCGCGGTAAACCGGCCGCCCTTGTCAAAGCCTACGCCAGCAGTGAAAGACAAGCCGCCTTCGTCGCTGCGATGATAGTCCTTAGCAATCTGGTCAGGGTCTAGCAGCGTCACGCGGCTGGCATACTGCGTATCCGCGCGCGGCTGCCAGTCGAGAATCGCCAGCAAGGCGCCGGCTTTTAGGAAGCTGAGATATCCGCCCGCCGCCAACGAATGAAGGTTATAGCGGCCGGTCGAGTCCACCTCGCGCGGTTCCGAGATGTAATCGGCCCATGCTTGCTCGATTTGCGAAGACAGTTGGCGGGCTTCCTGGTCGCTAATCCCAAGATCGGCGCCGCGAATTTTCGATGACAGGGAAAGCCCCTGCCCCACAACCTGCGTCACGCCGGTAGTCAAGATCGTGGCGACGACGCTGTTAGAGGTCGCCATGTCATTCGCGACGCGGGACGCCTGAACCGACTCCTTCGCATAACGCCCGCCAAAGGCTTGCGCGGTCCAATAGCCGCCCCCAAAGAACTGCCCCGAGCCTTGCGAAGAGACTGCCCACGCAAGGCGGCGCTCATTGCCGACGTTTGAGTCCTGGAATCCGGCTTGCGGCTTGGCGTCAAAGGAAACTGCGGCCGGCGCACCGGGCGGCGCCACGGCATCGGGCAAGAGTTCGATATTCATTCGCTTACGCCCCAACGTTCACGCCGCGCGCTTTCGCCTGCTCTGCGGAGATGTAACCCTGTGCAAGAGCGTGCTGCGTCCCGGCCTGTTTGATTTCCGCCAGCCGAGCGGCCTTCGGATCATCATGGGTCGCGGCGCCGATCGGCGAGGTAATTCCAACGCTGCCCTCTTGCGCCATCAGCTGGAAAAACGCGCTCGCGCCGTCGCGTGGCGTGTCGGCGAGCATGTCGACGATTGCGGAAGCGGAAAGCGGCGAGTTCACAAGCAATTTGACGGCAAGGTTTGTGCGGCCCTTGGCCTCTGACGACATAAGCACGTCGCGCATCCGTATGCGTTCCTCGGCTCGCACGTCGGCGACTGTCTGCGAACTGTTGGGCGAGACTTTCGGCTTAATTGTCATAGTCATGCGGCCTTTCGATTTGAAAGCTGATTGAGCGCCGCGAGCCGTGCGGCGATGTCGATATTGGATGGGCTTTTGATTGGAGCGGCCGTTGTCGCCTTGGTGAGCCTAGCGACCGCCTGCGCATATGTCAGACAGTCAAGAGCTTCCGATCGCGGTCCCTTCGGCACAAATTCGAGCTTTTCGCGCCCTCGGACGAAGCGCGTCTGCAAAGATTCATTCGCCAACTGTTCGAAATAGGTCGGCTCCAAAGTGTCCGCGAGATGAATGAAGCCTGGCCCCACCTCAGTCATTGCAAGGCGTCGCTTCAGACTCGCTTTGATCGAGTCAACGCCAACGTGATAGATCGTCGTAATGCCTTTCAGCGTATTGCCGCGGCGGACAACCGGTTTGTCGAAGCCCCCGACGCCGCGGACGGCGATCATGTTCCGCTGTTTGCGCCTTTGAGATGCGACGAACTGCGCGACCTGCATGGAATGGTAGTTGCCATCGATGCAGCCGGCGGCGATCGGCAACAGGCGACCATCCTTCGTCCGAAACGACGTTCTACCCCACAACTCGCTTAGCGCCGCATATGGGCCTGCGTCCGGCGCGCAGTCTGTGCTACCCATTAGCTTGTGATGGCTGATTACCCACGCTTCGTCGTCGGCGCCGAACGCGATGATTGACGCTTCCAACCTATCAAGCTGTGTGTCCGTCGAGAGAATGATTTTGTCGACACTCGCCGGCAACGGCTGGGCGATTGGTTCGGCCCTAAGCTGAAGCTCGCTTGCGTCTAGCTGATACTCTTCGCCAAAATCGTGAGTTTCTGCCAAAACCGTATTGTGAAAGACGCGGAGCTTTTCGGGCCGCGCCTTGGATTCCTCATATTGCGCGGCGACCGACTCCAAGCTCGAAAAGCGGGAGACTAGCTCTGTCGCATGAAAACTTCGAATGTGCGGCTCGGGATTTTCGGCCGTTGGGAGCCAAGCCCCGAGTTCGATCGCGACAAGCCGCTCGCGCTCGCTTATGGCGTGGCCGCAATGATCGCAGGTTAGATGCGCCGTATGGGGCTTTCCATCCTGCCACTTAAGTTGGTCGAAGCGCGCGTATTCGAGCGCGCCGCACTCGGGACACGGGATGTAGAAACGTTCCTGAGTTCCGCGGAAAAACCACTCGGCGATACGGCTCGCGTTTTTCGCGGTCGGCGTGCTTGCCAGGATGATTTTCCGATTTTGAAACGTGCGCGTTCGCTTGATGGCGAGTTGAACCGGGTCGCCCTCAGTTCCGGCCGATCGGGCGAAGCGATCAATTTCGTCGAGTAGGAGATAGCGAACCGATCGGGCGGCGAGGTCGTCAGGGTTGTAGCTGCTACCGATCGAAACCGATCCGCCGGGGAAGATTTTATGCCTTACGGAAGAACCGCCGCCCGTGCGACCGCCCTTCCCGACTAGCGCGCGAACGGTGGGAGTCGAGGCAATGAGCGGGTCAAGTCTGTTGCGCACATAATCGAGCGCCTTGCCTTCGCTCGGATGCACAATGAGCGCTGGGCCGGGATCGTTCGCGACGGTGTAGAGCAGCGCGGAGTCGATGGCTGTGCTCTTGCCACTCTGACTTGCGAGCATGAAGACGAGCGTTTCGACGTCGGGGTCTGCGAACGCTTCCACAAGGCCGCGCTGATACGCCGTATATTTGAGAGGTCCAGGTTCGGCGTTGCTCGCCGGAAGAATGATCCGGTTTTCACACCACTCGACAATTTCTGTTTTGGGAGGGGGCGCGAATTGAGCCAAAAGTTGCGCGAGCAATTCATTGTCCACTCGCGCCGCCGTTGGCGTCGCCAGCGGATCGATATGCAGCCCCAACTTTCATTCCTCCATAGCGAATGCGTCCAGGTCAGAGAGCGCGGCGAGCGCGGCTCGGCATTCCTCTTCGATCGCAGCCGCGATTTTCTTCGGATCGGATTCGCCTGCTAGGCGCGGCGCCACCTTCGGCCCAACGGCCATGAATGCGACCTTGGCGCGTGCGATTAAGTCGGCGACGGTCGCGGCCACGGTTTCACGATCAAGCAGCGAGTTTTCGAGCTTCTGATTTTGCAGCCGCAGTTTGCGCGCATGTTCTTCGGCAATCTCGCGCTTCGCTTGAATGAGCGCGCGCCGGGCGTCGTCGTCGGCTTGCTTTGCGGTCGCTGAGTCGTATCGATCGCGCAGCGTGGATTCTTCGTCTATTCGAAGTTTGATCGCGGCGCGCGCTTCGTCGGCGGGATAGCTCTTGTCATGCGCCCTCGGGATTTCCGCTTCGTCTAGCCAACATTTGATGGTTGTGTGCGGCTGATGAAATTCGTCCATCAACGCCGTTATGCCGATCCGGGTTGGCTCCATTTATCGAAATTCCTGATAGATTTCTGAGGTGAAGTATCGCTAAATCATTGAAAGAGTAGCGAAAAAACGCGGCCGCGCCCCCGCGACGCATCGTTGAGAGGTCGGCGGAGGACCCTAATAGGTTGATACGGCGCGATGTTTGGTCGAGTAGACCCAAAAAGCCTTGGTTTTCCGGGGCATTCGAGCGGTTGCACCAAGGGCGCGCATCGATAGAGAACGCCTATGAACGTCGCGCGCCGAGAGCACGGGAGATGCACGCCGTCACGTCGAAAAGGTTGCGCGCTGCGCGCGTCGCGATGCGTGAAAACGCTCGCCTATCAAATCCACACAACAGGAGGTCACTCGCCCTCAGAGCCGTGACCGCCAGCCGACACGTGGCCGCCAGCGAACGCGGTTTGCAGCGCGCTCGAAACCTCGCGATCCAACTCCCGCTGCGCTGTTTGAATGAATATCTGCGCGGGCTTCTGCGTTTCGTCGTGCATCGTCGCTTTTGCGCTAGCGGCATATATGACCTTGAATGCCTTGCGCGCCTTCCCCGTTCGATACGCGATCATGAACTTGCCATGGTTCGCGCCGCGAAGAATGAATGACTTTGGAGCGCTCAAGCTCGCACTGCCGCCGCCGGAAAGCCGATGCGTTGACGCAGAAAGCGAGCCCCGATTCCAACTCGTTCCGGGCGAAAACGTTGCGCCGCCCGTTCGCAAAATCGAGTGACGGCCGGGTTTAAATTCGACGCGCGCTGTGAGGTTTCCCGGCGACGCAAGCTGCACGCGACCGATCTCTTTCGTGATGGACTCGGTCAGGTTCGCGTCTTGCTTGATGACCGGAACGGCATATTTGCGAGCGGCTTTGGTGGCAGTATTGACCGCGCCCGAGAGAGCCTGGGGCGTCTCGCGCGCGACTTTCATGATGAGCGGCGTGAGTGTGTCAGAAACTTTGACGTAGATTCCGCTCATCGCTCATTTCTCATTTCGGCATGGCGCGACAAGAACGCGCCGATCGTGCATAACGCCCGCCAGCGTTTCGACAGATAGGCTCATCGTGATCTTGTCGCCGGGCTCAAGCCGCGTGCGATTCAGCAAGCCCCAAAGGGCAATGCTCGCCTGTTGCTGCACCCTCGATTGATAGGCTTCGTCCCTTGGCGGCGGATATGAGAAACTATCGCTGTCCGACATGTTCGCCTCTCGGCGCGCCGGGGCAATCGAGGCGCTGCGCAATAGGCGTTCCGCCATTTCGAAGCGACGCCCGATAGTTCGCAACCTCAGCGTCTCGCGGAAACTTCGGGGGGATCGGCTCGGCCCATGCGTTCAATTTGCGCGCGGAGAGGTCGGGGAGTTCGATGAGCGCAAGCGCCTCGTAAAGGCGCACTGCGCCGTCAAGCATGCGCAGGCCGTGTTCGAGGGCGCGCATCGTCGCGCCGCCGATCGCGTCGGCGGGATTGATTGAAGACATGATTGTGAAAACTCCAAAGAACGGACGGGGCGGCGCTTCAGCCGATAAGGCCCCACTTCGCGACTTGTGCGATATCACCGCCATTCAAGAAAGGTTCGGCCGGAGCCGGATCGGCGGGCGGCGCTTCGCCGCGCGCGAACGCCTCGATTTGATCCGCCGTCCACTTCGGCCAGCCGCGGGAGCGGCACGAAACCGGCTGCGGGAAGAGACCATCCCGACGCCAGTTCCGAATCGACTGCGCGGAGCAGCCTAGAAGGCGCGCGGAAGCGGCGACGCCTAAAAGGCGCCGGGCCGTGTCGGTCGTCATGTTTTCGGATTCCTATGCGCGAACGCCATCGCGCGCCGAGGCGATCGGCGCGTTTCGAGTGTGCGATTTTTGGGGAATGAGGGCGAAGCGGCCTTAAAGGCGCAATTCTAACCGTCGTGATTTAAGGCAGTTTAGATCGCGCAAGTCAACGGTTACGGCAGATATTTTTTATGATTTCGTCGGTTTGTTTATATATGACTGATTTAAAATTGATTTGTCTACGCGATTCTTGGTTCGCAGCACAACGCCCTTGATCGTGCTATGCTGCCAACATGGGAAAAACGATCGTCCAGTGTCCGTGTGGCGCTGTTTATGAGCGGGAGGAACACAAGGTTGCCTTCCGGGATAGAGATAGCTTCGACTGTCGCGTTTGCGGAAACCAATTGGAGTCGTGGAACGGCTCGCGCTTTCCTACTTTTCGTTTGATCGAACAACCGAAGGAAAAGGGAAGCGATCAAACGCCCGATACTGCTTAAGACCTGCCCCGCACCCTGGCGACCGCGAGCCAGGCGGAGCCCGGCGGCCATAGTTCACGTGACCGCCATTGGCGCCCGCGCTGCGCCGCCCTGCCCTGCGGAACCCCCACAAGCCCCCGCGCGGGCCGTCTGTAGCGCCACGGCGGGCAACGGGCGCGGCTTGGTTGCTTTGACGGCTTTGGGTCATGATTGGCGCTCGGGGCGGCCCGGACGTGCAAAGGTCCTGGCAGGACGGTCCTTCCCCCGGAAAGCCCCATGAGTTCGCTTGTGGGCTGCGCTAGAACTAAATACTCGCTCACCCCATTGTTCGCCCGCTCTGCTCGCTCACCCTCCCCCTCTAGGGAGGGGAAGGGGTGAGCAAGCGAGCAAGAATGGGCCTTTTGCTCGGGTGAGCAGGCGAGCGAGCAAAGACATTTATTATATGAAACAATCACATATAAGAATCGTCCGCTCGCTCTTGCTCGCTTTTTGCTCGATGTTCGCTCGCTCTTTTTTTTTTACCCCCGTTTTGGGGTGAGCGAGCAAACAAGAGCTTAACCATTTACTGCCGCCTTCGACGACGTTTTTCCCCGCCGAGCACCCAAAGGCGGACCTTTGAAAGTGTGTTTTCGGCGCGACCTTTCGGGGTAGCCGCGAAAAAGGAAAGCCCGCCGATCAGGGCGGGCGTTTCGATTTTGATTTTGGTAGCGCGCCAGTCGAAATCACCCGTCGGCGTCATCTTCCTCGGGCACGGCTTCGAAAGTCCGCTTCGCGGCCATCTCTGCCTCCGCCAGCTTTTGGCGTCCGGCGTCCGTCAGAACGCGCTTCCCGTCCAGGAGCGCTAATAGGCCCTGCTCCTTTAACTTAGAGAGACGCCGCTGCGCGGCTGGTCTACTCACCCCCATTGTTTGGCTCAACGCATCCTGCGTCGCCTCGGGCGCGCGGCTGATAGCGTGAAGCCATCGGGCGTCCATTGACAGGGCGTCGCGTTCCTCTCTCGCCGTGGCGCCCGCCGCCGCTTCACTGTCCATGATCCGAGCAACCGGCAACCACCTCCGCCTTCCTTTGGCGTCAAGCAATGAAGACTCGAAACCCGAGATATCAAGCGAGATGGGGTTGAAGGTAGAACCTCGAAATTTGCCTTGATAGTGCAGCGTGGCGACGTTGCTGCTTTGCGGCTTCCAAAGCGTGTAGTTGCCATCCACGTAATTGAGCAGCGCGCCGCCGCCATAGGGGACCAATTTGTCCTTGTCCGCGCCCTTAACCGGGTGCGCCGCCATGATGACGCTCGGGCGGCCTTTAAGCTTGGTGATCGGGTGAATCCCTTGGGCGAATTTCTTGACTTGATCGTTTGAGTTCGAGTCGTCCCCCTGAAAAGCCGCCTGCAAAGTGTCTATAATTGCGAGGGCGTATGGGCCGCTCCGCTCAGCGTTCTTGCATAGCGCCTTCGGGTCGCGCAGCACGTCGAGAATGTCAAAGTTTGCGTTGATGGCGCCGATTTCGATTCTATGCGCTTCCGCGGCGGCCATCAATTTCACACGGAAATCGTCCGGGTTTTCGAATGAGCAATAGAGCACCCGGCCTTGCGGCGTTTCTCTTCTGAACACGTCATCTCGCCCCGCTGCGATCGCGAGCGCTAACGACGCAAGCATAGTCGTCTTGCCCGCCCCTGTCGGCGCCGTCATCGTGTAGAGTTTCGCGCGCTCGATAACGCCGTCCAGCAAGAATTCGACAGGTGTGTATTCGGCACAAAACTCAATCAGGGATTTGACACCAACCTTTTTGGGTGATGCGGATTGATCCACGCCGCCTTCACCTTCAACCGCAGTGAAGACGCTGCCATCGGACGGCGCGTGTTGGGCGTAGTAATTCATCTGCGCCTTCGCAAACTCGCGAGCGATATCGCGGGTATCGTATCGGCCTTTCTGCGCTTCCGCGGGGCGCTTGCGCTTCTCAGGATCGAACATCCCGGCGCCTTCAAACTCGCTTAGGAATGCTGCATAATGGGTGGCCGTTAGCTTTCCCGGAAAAGCCATCGACAGATGATTTGCCAACGCCATCCGAGCCGCGGAATGATCGCCGTCTACATCGGACTCCCACGCGGAACGCAAGCGCTCGTTCTCACTTAGCGCAGAGTCGAAATCAAACTCCCCAATGGGGGACACAATTTCATCGAACGATGGAATCGGCGCGCCGTCGATTTCTGCGCGCAGCTTCGCAATCTCTATGTCGTCAACATCCGTCGACGCCTTGCTGCGGTTCGCGGCAACCCATTCGAGCAGCACTTGCGGAACTGCGGGAATCGACTTCGAAGCGTAAGCCGTGGCGAGGTCTGGCGTCCCTTCGATCGCCGCATACTCACGACCATCCGTTAGGATCGTGTTTGGGGATACCGTCTGCCCGCCAGCGGCGCGAAGGTCTATGCCTGCGACCCTCTCCCCGTCGCCGGATTTCCAGCGCTTCAAACCCGCCGCCGTTCGCGTCGGCGACGTCGCGTCGTCCGCGAAGTAAATATGCCAGCCCCCGCTTTGGGTTGCCACCTGGGGACATTGCGAGAGGTCAATATCGTTTTCCTCGCAAAATTCGCGAAACCATTCGACGGCTTCGGCGCCATCGCAATCGATCACAAACAACCCGCTCGGTCCGGTCGACACCGACCAGCCGTAGGGAGTTCGCCACGGATCGATAGCCTCGCCGATTTTCTTGAGACCAAAACGATTATTGGTCGCGCCGACATATGCCGGCTCGCGGCCGTCGTGCTCCTTTCGAAAATCGGCGACGACGGCGGCGCGCTGTTCGTCCGTCAACTCCGAGTCGAGTTGCGTCCATGCGCTCGCGATCGGTCTTTTCTTTTTGTCGGGCGTGACGTGAACCGGAAACACGCAAAGGCCCGCATCAACAAGCCGGCGGCCGTTGTCGCGATTCGCACGGACAATATTGTGGTCATGTTTATGGTTGCCGGAAGGCGTCACGGCATCAGAATTAACTGTCAGGCTACCCTTGACAACGGAATTATTTGTCACGTATAAGGACCCCACACTTTAGGTCAGAGACACCTTGCCCGGCGCGTCAACGCCGGGCTTTTTGTTGGCGCTCACGCGGGCACTTCGGCCTCGCCGATGCGCCGCAGCTCGCCAAAAAACTTGGCTTGGGTCATGCCGGAGCGCTCCAATCGCGTGGCAAGTTTGCTTCGCCACCAATCAAGGAACGGCTCGGGCACGCTCGCGAAACTATCGATCGCGATATTCTCGTTAAGGTTCACCAAAGCCAGCAAACGGCGCGCGTCAGGCGCGGTCGCAAGGATCGGCTCCGGCCACGCGCCACCGACCCGCCATCCGATGACCGGATGACGTTCCATGCCTTCCGGCTGGATTGCCGCATCATCGGACGCAATGCCGGGCGGAGCGACGAAAGCCCACCATCCGTCCGCCGCGGGGACGATCGTTTCCTGGTTACGCAATGCATCAAATTCGTCGGGATCAATCGAATATTCGCTAGCGTCGCCGTTCAACGCCACGGCGATTGCGCCGGTTGCGCCTTCCTCGGGAGGTCTGATTTCGCGGATGCGCGCGAATGGCACAAACAAGCGTTCGCCGTGGTCGTAGATTTCGACAAGGTTCATGGGTCGCAACTCCCTAGTGTTCGTGGAACGTTGTGCCGTGATACGCGGCTAGGTCGCGTCGCGCCCGTAGCTCATGGCGCGCGTCATGGGTGCGGCTGCGTTCGTCCGAAATTTCGCGGAAGATGGCGCGCTCTTCGTCTGTCATGTGGCCCGCCTCTAGCTCGTCGCGCCACGTGAGGGCGAACGTCATGTCGTCAAGAGAGAGAAGGTGGCGCCGGAGGTCGGCGCCATTGTCGTGAGGCTGCGCCATGTCACGCCACTCCACGATCGCGACAGGCAATGACCTTCACGGGTTCCTCGCCGCCAAAACCACGCCGCGCCGCCCTTCCCGTATCGCGATTCTGCAAGCGCGCTTCGAGCGCATCCGCGGCCATGCTTGGCGACGCGTTCGCCGACAGCCCGAACGCGCGCAAGATGTCGTCGGGCAGCGTGCGGACCAACCGCACCTCATCCGCCAAACGTTTCGCCTCTTCGGCCGTTGCCGGCCGCCGGCCATG
Source organism: Methylocystis suflitae (assembly GCF_024448135.1). Lineage (GTDB taxonomy): Bacteria > Pseudomonadota > Alphaproteobacteria > Rhizobiales > Beijerinckiaceae > Methylocystis > Methylocystis suflitae. Next base: position 9,953 of record NZ_JAMRYX010000127.1, on the reverse strand, counting down.
CAACCGCGCGCGGATCGTGTCAAACAACGCAGCACGATCTGCATGCGCATCGCGCATCCACTTCGCATAAGATCGCAGGTCGCGCCCCACGAAGCCGTCCAAGAATGTGGCGACGTCATCGACCGCGACGCCGGCCGGCGGATTCGTGAGGGCGACGCGATGTATGGCGCTGAGCGGCTTGCCGCCGCGGCTCGCGACGATTGCTGCTTTGAAGGTGTCGATTGCCGAGGTCATCAGAGCGCCTCCGCATACTTGCGCGGGCGGCCTCGCCCCATGGCGGGCGCGTTTCCGCCGGCCTCGGCGATGCGAGCGCGAGTCGTCGCATCTCGGCGCGACAGTCCTTCGCGAGCTACGCGCGCCACCTCTTCCGAGGGGATGAGTCGTTTACCTCCGATGACGACGGAGCTAATTTCGCCACGGCTGATATATCCAAAGCAGGTCGAGCGGCCCATGCGCAGAGCGCCGGCCACTTCTGGTATGGTCATTAGCAAGGGAGTCGACATGTGCGACTGCCTCCAAGGCGCGAATATCGGGACCGCTCCCGAGCCGCGCCTGAGGCTCGTTTGCGATCACCGATGCGCGCCTGTCGCTAAGGCAGTCCGCCGGGCCGGCGTGTCTTTCAACGCCTCTCCAAGAGCCCAAACCTCCAACTCGGCGTTGGAAGCGCGGCGAGTTGTGAGGCTCGCCAATCGTTCTACAGTTGGTATGCGCCCGTCCCAAAAAACGCAATCCTTTGTGGCGAAGATTTTTTACGATTGTGGGGTTGCTCGTGGGTTTGAGTTATCCACAGGGTAGCTAATTGATTTTAAAAGACGTTTGCAGCCCACCGTCTCCGCCAGTCTGCGCCGGCGCATCGGCGGCTCCAACGGGCATCCATTTGCGCCCGCGTCGCGGCGCAGACGAACGAGCGATTCACTCTCCGCCACTATATCGACGTGAAGCTCACGCGATCGCGAGATAGGCGCTAAACGCGGCGATGGTGAGCAGCAGCGCGGCGAGGAGATACAGGCTGACGCTCGTCGCGCGCGCCGTATAGGGCTCGTCGCGCGCGAGCAACCGTGCGGTATGAATAAAACGGATCGTCGAAATCACGATCAGCATAACGCCTGCGCCGATGAGCGCCTCGCCGCCGTAACGGCCCGCCGAATGTTCCAAACGATGGATATGCAGTCGTTCGGCGTCGACGGTCACAGCGCCGGCGATGGTCAACAGGAAAAGATTGAATCGCTCAATGACAAAGCCGAGAGCGATGACCGCAATGCCCGTTCGAACCCAGGCGAGGAAGGTCCGCTCATTGGCCGCGATATTGGTGTAATCGCGAATCATTCCGCTCTCCTTCGCACGAGCGCTACCCGGCGCGTCATTGCCGCAGCGGCGGCGAATGCCTATAACATTGCCCAACGCGGCGGGAGCCGCCGCCCATTCCTCTTAATGCGAGACGACATGCCCTGGAGCGATCAAGGCGGGCCGCGCAATCAAAATAACAGTCCGTGGGGTCAGCCCGGAGGTCCCTGGGGACAGGGCTCCGGCGGCGGGCAGCCGCCGGACCTCGAGGAGATGCTGCGCCGTAGCCAGGAAGGCCTGAAACAGATTCTGCCGAGCGGATTTGGCGGACGCGGGCTTGCGATACTCGTGCTGGTCGCCGTGCTCGCATGGCTGCTTTCCGGGCTTTACACCGTCGGCCCCAACGAGATCGGCCTCAATCTGATCTTCGGCAAATATATGGGAAAGACTCAGGCGGGCCTGAACTACAATCTTCCGGGTCCGATCGGCTCCGTTGTCAAGCTTGCGGTTACCGACCGTAACATCACCGACGTCGGTTTCCGCGAAGAGCCGAATGTCGTCGCGGATGGGCGTCGCCGGGGGTCGGTCTCCGCGCCTCGAGGACCGGAAGCGCCTGAAGAAAGCCTGATGCTGACCGGCGACGAGAACATCGCCGACGTCAAGTTTCGGGTCATCTGGCAAATTGATCCGGCGAAGCCGGAAGATTACGCCTTCAACGTCGCCAATCAGGCGGGGACCGTGAAGGCCGTGGCCGAAAGCGCCATGCGCGAGATCGTCGGCCAGACGCAAATTCAAAAGATTCTGACCGCCGATCGCAAGCTGATCGAGCCCGCGAGTCAGGCGTTGATGCAGAAGGTGCTCGACGACTATCACGCCGGGGTGCTGGTGCTGCAGGTGCTCTTGTTGTCGGTCGATCCGCCGCAGCAAGTCATCGCGGCTTTTCGCGACGTGACCGCCGCCCAGCAGGATCTGCAGCGTCTCGGCAACGAGGCCGAAGCTTACGCCAATCGAGTTGTTCCAGAAGCGCGCGGCGGCGCCGCCCGCATTCTGCAGGAGGCCGAGGCCTACCGCGAACAGATCGTCGCAGAGGCGCGCGGCCAAGCGTCGCGTTTTGAGCAGATTTACGCTCAATATAAAAACGCGCCCACGATTACGCGACAGCGCCTCTATATCGAAACCATGGAGCGCGTGCTGGGCGGCTCGGAGAAAGTCATTCTCGACGATCCATCGAAAGCCGGCGGCGGCGTGACGCCCTTCGTGCCCCTGCCCGCCTTTACGCCCTTCCAAGGAGGCCGAAAATGAAGTCCGGTCTTCTCTTCGCGCTCGCCGTGGCGCTGATTATCGGCGTCGTCGCTGTCGGCGGCGCCCTCTTCACCGTATCGCAAACCGAACAGGCGGTGGTGCTGCGGTTTGGCGAACCCGTGTCCGGCCGGGGACTGATCACCGAGCCCGGCCTCCACTTCAAGTTTCCGCTTGTCGAAAATGTCGTCACATTCGACAACCGCATTCTCGATGTTGAGAGTCCGAATCTGGAAGTGCTCGCCGCCGACAATCAGCGACTCGAGGTCGACAGCTTCATCCGCTATCGCATCGTCGACGCGTTGCGATTCTATCAGACCGTCAACAGCGTCATGGGCGCGAACAATCAGCTTGGTTCGGTGTTGAACTCCGCCGTCCGACGCGTGCTGAGCGAAGCCAACCAGCAGCAGATCGTGCGCGACGAGCGCGCCGGGCTGATGGTGAAGATCAAGGATCAGGCGGACCGCGAGGCGCGAAAGTTCGGCGTGCAGGTCGTCGACGCGCGCATTCGCCGCGTCGATCTCCCGCAGCAGATCTCCGAAAAGGTTTTCGGGCGCATGCAGACCGAGCGCCAGCGCGAGGCCGCCGAATACCGCGCCCAAGGTTCGGAGCAGGCGCAAAAGATTACCGCCAAGGCGGATCGCGACGTCGTTGTGCTGAAAGCCGAAGCGCAACAGAAGGCCGACCAGATGAAGGGCGAAGGCGACGCCGAGCGCAACCGCATCTTCGCCGTCGCTTTTGGCCGGGATCCCGACTTCTTCGCTTTCTATCGGTCGATGCAAGCCTATGAGAGCGCTTTCAAGCCGGGAGAGACCCGTTTCTTGATCAGTCCGCGTTCGGAATTCTTCCGTTTTTTCTCAGCTCCGGAGGCGAGCGCCGCGCCGAGCGCGGACCAATCGGAACCGGAGCGAAGCCCAAAAAAATGACCCGCAAGCGCGTGCGTTAAGCCGCGCCCGGGCATACTTGTCCCTCGACAGGAGACATAACGTATGACGTCCGCACTTCGTCGCGCCGCGAGAGCAATCCTCGCGACCGCGCCTGTACTCTACCTTCTCGTCGCTCCAGCGCAGGCGAAAGGTCCCGATTCGCTATCGGAACTCTCCGCCCAGGTCTCGGACGCCGTGGTCAATATTTCCGCCACCACGGTGGATGCGAAACGCAGTTCTCGTAACGACGGCCCCAATCTCCCGCCGGGAGCCGGACCGGGCGCGCCCTTCGACGATCTCTTTGAGGAGTTCTTCCGCCGGCGTGGCCAGGGAATGCCGGAACTGCCGCGGCAGCGCAGGTCGAGTTCGCTCGGCTCGGGTTTCGTGATCGATCCCTCGGGCATCGTGATCACCAACAATCACGTCATCGCCGACGCCAATGAGGTGACGGTGATCCTCAACGACGGCCAGAAGCTTAAGGCGGAAGTCTTGGGCAAGGACCAGAAAGTGGACGTCGCGGTTCTGAAGGTGAAGCCGGAAAAGCCGCTGAAAGCGGTCAAATTCGGCGACAGCGACAAGGCGAAGGTGGGCGATTGGGTGCTCGCCGTCGGCAACCCGTTCGGACTCGGCGGCTCGGTGACGGCCGGCATCGTTTCGGCGCGCAACCGCAACATCGATAGCGGGCCGTACGACAACTACATTCAGACCGACGCTTCCATCAACAAGGGGAACTCCGGCGGACCGCTGTTCAACATGGACGGCGAAGTCATCGGCATCAACACGGCGATCCTGTCGCCCTCGGGCGGCTCGGTCGGCATCGGATTCGCGACGCCGGCGAATACGGTGGAGCCCGTCATCGTGCAGTTGCAAGCATTCGGCGAGACCCGCCGCGGCTGGCTCGGGGTTAGGATTCAGAATATCGACGACGCCATCGCTGAAACGCTCAGCCTCGGCGCGACTCGCGGCGCGCTCGTGGCCGGCGTCGACGACAAGGGCCCGTCCAAGCCGGCGGGGCTGAAGGTCGGCGACGTCATCGTCAAATTCGACGGCAAGCCGATCAAGGAGTCGCGCGATTTGCCCAAGCTCGTCGCGGCGACCCCGGTCGGCAAGGATGTCGAACTCGTCGTCGTGCGCAGCGGCAAGGAGCAGACAAAAATCGTCAAGCTCGGCCGACTTGAGGATGGGGAGAAGGTCGCGTCGAAGGACGGCGACGACAAGGAAAAGTCCGAAGGCGGCGGCGACGGCTCCTCGCAGAGCGTGCTGGGGCTGGAACTGTCGCGTCTGTCGGATGCGTTGCGGACGCGCTATCAGATCAAGGACACCGTTAAGGGCGGCGTTGTCATCACCGCCGTCGATCCCAGGTCGGAGGCGGCCGAGAAACGCCTGCAGCCGGGCGAGGTGCTGCTTGAGGTCAATCAGGAAGCGGTGAGCGACCCGGCGGATGTGCTGAAGAAAATCAAAACCCTGAAAGGCGCGGGCAAGAAGACTGCGCTGCTGATCGTCGCGAACGGCCAGGGCGACGCGCATTTCGTCGCATTGCCGGTGGAGTGAAGTTGCGTTGAGAGGAGGGCGAAGATTTGCTCTCCTCTCCTTGGTCTTTAGCGTAGTTTTTGTTGTGCGAACTCGTCGCCAGAGTGCGAGACACTCGTATGCCGCTTATTGGAATCCAAATTATATTCCTCTGTCTAGGCTGTGCTTTTTGGTGGGTTACAGCACGAGGCACTCATAAGGCCGCCATCGTTGCGTTGGCACTAATTGGAGTTTTCGCAGGACTAGCACTTATTTTGGAGAGTCGCCTCACTGAGCTGACTATCAAGGGCGTCGGAACGATTAAGGCCGCTACAGAACAAGCGACTGCCGACGCAAATACCATTGCAAAGATAAAGGAGCGCATCGAAAATCAGAGCGCTACGGTCGATGCTATCGCCTCTCAAGCAGCGAAAGCGACCGAACTATCGCGAACGTTTGCGGAACAAATTCGTCTGGGCGAACAGAAACTCAGAGATGTTGACTTAGCTCTTCATGAGGCCAGGGAAGCTTTGGCAAAGACGAAGGAAGAGTCTGATTTTATGAGAATCGTCGTCGCCGCTCAAAACGACGATAGACATGCGTTTGATAAATTGGACGCCATAGCAAGAGATACTGGAAGCCCATTCGCAGAGCACGCACATCAGGCGTGGATTACGATATTCGAGGCTCACAATAAGCCCTTCTTCAGCACCAATCTCGGCAATCCGTGGAGGCCAGGCTTCGCTCATGCACAGCTGTGGATGAACGAGCTGACTGATCAGTACAAGACCGCCGTTCCGGAAATTCGACCAGCCTTAATCGAGTACATCTGGAACAGGGAGGACATTAAGAAAATTGAGAAGTTGGATTTCTTGGTCGAGGTTATGCAATCAGACTCGAGCTTAGCAGCTGTCGAGTATGCAGGGCGTTTTTTTACGACGGCCACCAATCAAAAAATCAAACCGCTCGCTCTCGATCATTTGACGAAATGGTGGAAGGATCATCGGTTCGAGTTTGAATGAAATTGAAATCCCGCCGTAGGCGATGAGACGCTGTGAGCTTCCGCGCCGAATAAGGCTTGTCTTCCACGTTACTCGACAAACTCCTCGCGCCTATACCCCTGCGCGTAGAGCGCAGCGGTGAGATCGGCATGGTCGACGCGCGCATCCGCCGCCTGCGCCACTTTCGGCTTGGCGTGAAAGGCGACGCCCAGACCCGCCTCGCGCAGCATGCCAAGATCATTGGCGCCGTCCCCGATCGCCAGCGTCACGTCCCGGGGCAGCCCTCGCGCCTCGCGCAATTCGACAAGCGCCGCGCGCTTGGCTTCGCTTCCCAGGATCGGCGCGACGACCGCGCCCGTCAGCGCGCCGTCAGCAATTTCGAAACGATTGGCGCGCGATTCATGAAAGCCGATGCGCTCGGCGACGGGCTCTGTGAATTGCGTGAAGCCGCCCGACACGAGCGCCGTATGGGCGCCATGCGCGCGCATGGTGCGCACAAGCTGTCGCGCGCCGGGCGTCAGAGTGATGCGCGTCAGCAGCGCCTCGATTTGCGTGAGGGTCACGCCGGCAAGCAGCGCGACCCGCTCCCGCAAGGCGCCCTCGAACGCGACCTCGCCGCGCATGGCGCGCTCGGTGATCGCCGCGACATGCTCGCGCAAGCCGACGAGGTCAGCGAGTTCGTCGATGCACTCCTGCCCGATCATGGTCGAATCCATGTCGGCGACCAGCAGTTTCTTGCGCCGGCCCATCGTCGGCTGAACGATGACGTCAATCGGATCGTCCGCGACCGCCACCTGCAGCCGTGCGCGCAAGTCGGCAAGGTCATGCCCCGCCCCCGGCAGGAACGCGTCAACGGCAAGATCGGGCGCGAGCCAGTCACGCCCTGCGTCGATCAGTCCAGCGTCGTATAGCGCGCCAGAGACTGCGCGTTCGTTGAGCGCCGCGCCCCGTCCGGCGACGAAGGTCGCGACGTAGCCGATGGGCTTTGACATCTCCACCGTTTCAGCGGCAATAGCGCCATGCGCGCACGCGCCATTCTCATTGCAGGTCCAACCGCTTCGGGCAAGTCCGCGCTCGCGCTCGAACTCGCGCGCCGCCGGCGCGGCGCGGTCGTCAACGCCGATTCGATGCAGGTCTATCGCGACCTGCGGACCGTCACCGCGCGCCCGACGATCGAGGAGGAAGCCGCCGCGCCGCATCTTCTCTTTGGCCACGTCGATGCGGCGACGAACTATTCCGTCGGACGCTGGCTCGAGGATCTCGGGCGCGTTCTGGGCGACCTCGCGGCGCGCGAACTGACGCCGATTCTCGTCGGCGGCACGGGAATGTATTTCAAGGCCGCGCTTTACGGGCTTTCGGACATTCCAGCCGTGCCCGGGAAGGTGCGCGACGCCATGCGCGCATGGGCGCAGGACAAGACCCCGCAGCAGCTTCATGCCGAACTCGCCGCGCGCGACCCGGAAACGGCGGCTGCGCTGCGCAAGACCGATCCGCAGCGGTTGTTGCGGGCTTTGGAAGTCCTGGAGGCGACAGGCAAGCCGCTCGTTTCATTTCAAGGTCCGCGCAGCCCGCCGATCATGAAGGCGTCCGAATGCGCGGCCTTTTTTCTTGCGCCTGAGCGCGAGACGCTTTACGCGCGCATCGACGCGCGCTTCGAGGCGATGACGCAGGCGGGCGCGCTCGACGAGGTCGCGGCGCTCAAGGCGCGCGGGCTCGATCCGTCGCTGCCGGCGATGCGCGCGCATGGCGTGCCCCACCTCATGTCTTATATCGATGGACGACTGACGCTTGCGGAAGCGATTTTGCGCAGTCAGCTCGATACGCGCCGTTACGCCAAGCGTCAGTTCACCTTCGCGCGACACCAGCTCCCGAGCTTCAAATGGATTGCTGCCGAAACGCCGCTGCGCGATGTCGAAGACGCGCTCAGCTTATGCGCGCGACCCACATCTGGAACAGAGTGAGGATGATCTCCATGGCGATCAATATGATGATCGTCCACTCCAGCCGAACGGAACGCGCCGCGTCGATGAGATCCGTCAGCGCGCGCGCCGTCTCGCCGATCACGTCGATCTTGGCGTTGAGCGTGCGCGCTCGCGGCGTGAGTTCATACTCATCCTCAAGACGCGCATAGAGTCGTTCGAGGTCCGGCCGATCCCAGAGCACATCCGGCTTGTCGTCGACGGCGACGCGGCCTGAAACGCGATGCCGCACGAGCAGGGTCTGGCCCATGAGCTCCAACATGGATTTGCGCTTCCATGGCGGGCTTCCCCTCGCCGCAAGCTCGGCGGCGAAGGGCTCGATCGTGTCGAAGACGGCGTTGACGCGGCGCTCGTCGCGCGCCAGGGCGACGCTTTTCGCCAAAACGTCGGCGATCACCAGCAACCGCGCTTCGGAAAGGTCCTTTGCCGCCAGGCGACCGTCCGGCAGCGCCTTCTCCTCGCCGTCCGGCGTCGCTTCGATGATCAAAGTCTCGTCGTCGCCCCGCGACGCGCCCGCAACCCGAAGGCCGATCTTTTGGACGATCTCATCCTCCTCCAGCGGCGAAAGGCCGAAGAGAACGGCGACCCCGAAGCGGTAGAGCACGGCGAATCCGCTCTGCCCAGCGTGGAAGGCGAGCGGCGCCGTAGAAACGAGATCCGCTCGTTCGAGCCCGTCGGTGTCGATCCGCTCGCCAAGCAGCAGGGCGCGCGCCGTTAGCGCCTGCCGGCTGATCGCGGTCGTCGTGGGCGAATTTATCGTTTCGACCATTTGCTGACCCTGTGGGTTGCACGCGCAATTATATCCCTGACGCGCGCCCTCGTTCTGCTCGCCTTGCGTGACGCTGGCAAAAAAGCTAGCAAGCGGCAAGGTCGCGGGAGAGATCACCCTTATGACTTATGTCGTCACGGAAAACTGCATCAAGTGCAAGTATATGGACTGCGTAGAAGTGTGTCCGGTGGACTGTTTCTACGAAGGCGAGAACATGCTGGTGATCCATCCGGACGAGTGCATCGACTGCGGCGTCTGTGAACCCGAGTGCCCGGCCAACGCCATCAAGCCCGATACCGAAGAGAATCTCGAACAGTGGCTGCAGCTTAACGCCGAGATGGCGCAGAACTGGCCCAACATCACCATCAAGCGAGAGCCGCCTTCTGACGCCAAGGAATGGGACGGCAAGCCGGGCAAATTCGAGCAATTCTTTTCGCCGGAGGCCGGCGAGGGAGACTGAACAGCGTTCAGCGCCGGTCTGGCGCCTAATTTGCACGTGATGAGTTTCCACATCCTTAATTTATTTAAAACGTCAGAAGCCATAGTAAGTTAGCGTAGCTCGTAGCCTCAGCGCGGGCGCCGCTCGCGCGCATATGCCTTTGATTTTCACGCTTGGGCGTGTTATAAATCACACACTAAATGCACGCCTTGTCGAAGGGCGATCCGGCGCCAGTCACCGTCTCGCGACGAATTCGAAAGCCTCTCTTTCTCAAGGGCCGGCCCATTGGCCGGCTATTGAGTATGCGGCGCTAGCAAGGTTTCCACTAGCCGCCTTCGCGGCGCGGCCGCGGCTTTTTCGCCGGCGGCGTGCGCGATTCGTCAGGCAGCGATGGTCCCGTCTCCACAGCGGGACAGCATAGGAGTAGCCGCGTATGCCCTCCAACAAAACCCAGAAAAAGTCGCCCGCGACTGCCTCCACCGCAGCAGTGCGCGCCAAGGGCTCGCCCGCGCGCTCCAAGACGCTCGCCAAGCGAGCCGCAAAGAGCGGCGCCACCAGGAGCGGCGCGACGAAAACCGCCGCAGCGAAGAGTTCCACATCGGCATCGAAGAAGTCGGCCAGCCGCACCGCCGCGGCGGGAAAGCCCGCGCGGGCCGCCGCCGCTTCGACCCGGAAGACAAGCGCAAAAACCTCCGCAAAAGCCGCGAGAACAATGACATCAAAAACAACGACGACGAAATCCAAATC
>NZ_JAMRYX010000126.1 GCF_024448135.1 Methylocystis suflitae | reverse complement strand
ACAAAAGTATGAGCAGCAAATCTCGGCAGCAACAACGCCCTCTGCCAAGGAGCGTCTGACCAAAGAGGGTTCAGATGCGATAGGGAAAGCAATCACCCAGGAGGGTCTCTCTGTAAATGAGTTTAACTCGATAATCGAGTTGGCCGAGAACGATCCAGGCGTTCGAGAGAAGCTTCTGCGCCGCACGGAGCCTCCGACCAAGTAGCCGCCGCTTAAGTGAGGCGAAGGGCAATGTCCCGCTTGATGTTGAATATCGAGAAGCGAGCGTTGCGGGTTGAGAGGCTATGCCGCTTTCGGGGCGTGAGCCAGATGCTGGTTGACTGAAGCGGCGCTCGCCTTTCGCTCGGTCGAAGGCCCCTCGCCAAGACGATCCGCGGGACCCCCCGGACCGTCTGCCGAAGTCCATGCATGCCTCGACAAGATTGTCGACCAACGCCTGCACCGTCGCGCGTTTTCCGTCGCGCCTTCGACCAGTCCAAGCCAATGCTTGTCGCCGCTCACGTCGACGCTACCCGATCATATTTCACACATTTTTTGGCCATGGCTTCGCACCCATAATAGCGCGCGCAGGTTTGCCGATCGCGGCTCAAAGAGGGATTAGCAAATGCCCAACTGCCGCCCAACGATGCCTGGGTGACTGCTGAAAGGAGTGATGAATTGAATTCTATTCAGATCAACGGGACCGCAATTCAGAATTTTGGTCATAATCCGCTCCAATTGCGCGAGACTGGCCACTACAAACAGGAGTACATCGAGGCGTTCGTCGAAAAATGGGATGAGCTCATCGATTGGGACGCGCGCGCGGAGAGCGAAGGCGGATTCTTCATCCAGGTGCTCAAGGCTCAAGGCAAGCAACGCATCCTTGATGTCTCGACCGGCACGGGGTTTCACTCGGTACAGCTGATGAGGGCTGGATTCGACGTCACAAGCGTCGACGGCAGCGCCCATATGCTGATCAAGGCGTTCGAAAACGCAAAGCGCCGCAACTTGATTTTGAACACTGTCCAGGCGGACTGGCGCTGGCTCAACAAGGCCATTCAAGGCAAATACGACGCCATCATCTGCCTCGGTAATTCATTCACTCATCTTTTCGACGAGATGGATCGTCGGCGCGTGCTGGCGGAATTCTACGCGGCTCTGCGCTATGACGGCATATTGATGCTCGATCAGCGCAACTACGACGCCATACTCGACGTTGGTTACGATTGCACGCATCAATATTACTATTGTGGAGATCGAGTGGTAGCAGAGCCAGAACATGTCGATCCGTCGCTCGCACGATTCCGGTACAAATTTCCGGACGGGTCCATATTTCACTTGAACATGTTTCCGCTTCGCAAGAATTATGTCCGCAAGCTGATCACCGAAGCCGGGTTCCCGCGTGTGCGTACCTATGGCGACTTCCAGGAACATTATGGTGAGCACGACCCCGATTTCTTCATCCACGTTGCAGCAAAGGACGCTCCCGGCAGGAACGAAAGTGGCGCCGGTGAATAAAGCGCAAAGAGTCGCACGAACCGTCGAGGCATACTACGACAGCGAGGAAGCGGACGAGTTCTACCTTCACATTTGGGGAGGAGAGGACATCCATATCGGCCTCTATGAGTCGGCAGCTGACACAATCGCCAACGCCAGTCGTCGGACAGTCGCAGCTATGGCGGACGAAATCGTCATGCCGCTCGACGAGAAGCACGTGGTGCTCGATATTGGTTCCGGCTTTGGCGGCCCCGCCCGGTACCTCGCAAAGCGGTTCGGCAGCCGCGTTGTTTGCCTCAACATCAGCGAGGTCGAAAACGAGAGGAATCGCAAAACCAATTGCGAACAAGGCATCGACCATCTGATCAGCGTTTGCCATGGCTCCTTCGAGAATATCCCGGCGGAAGACGCCAGCATCGACCTTGTCTGGTCGCAGGATGCTATTCTGCACAGCGCCGACCGCGAACGCGTGATTGCCGAGGTCTCTCGCGTTCTAAAACCTGGGGGCGAACTCGTTTTCACAGATCCGATGCAGGTCGACGACTGCCCACCGAAGGTCCTGCAGGCGGTCTATGATCGCATTCATCTCGACTCCCTTGCATCGCTCCGTTTCTATCGAGCCACGACGTTGCGACACGGGTTTGCGGAAGTGTCCGTCCAGCCGATGCCAAACCAGCTTCGCAATCATTATGCGGCGGTACAAACGCAGCTGAAGGCCCGCTATGAGGAAATGATCGATATCGCCTCGCGGGAGTATGTCGATCGCATGCTAATTGGCTTGAAGAATTGGCTCGAGGCGGCCGACCAGGGTTACCTCGATTGGGGAATCCTGCACTTCCAGAAGCGGTGAGCTGCTGCCGACCGCCTGGCTCGAAGCTAATTACGCAGTGAGTTTGACGTCAATCCTCACTCGCGGCTGCACCTGCACGCTGTCCGATTGCCCTGCCGCCGCAACGGACAGCGTGTAAGACATTGGGAGCGTCGTTCTCATGCAAGCAGGTTATCGCACAAGAGAGCACACCCCGCACCTTGGGAGGCGTTGCGCGATCTTGGCAAGGCGACGCAAGCAGATATCGCGCGGCGGTACAATGTTTCACGCAGCACGATTTCGGTTTCACGCAGCACGATTTCGAGGCTTGCAAAATGAACGAGGCGCGACATCCGCATGAGCGTAATGGCGTTCCCCGCATTTTTCGGTTGCATACTCGCCTGAGGAAAACTCAATTTTGACCGGAAGTCGCCAGGTTGAAAGGCCAACGTTCGTAACAGCGATGGCCGTTTGCCCAAGCCGGAAGGAACCATGAGAAGTCTCACGGACCATCAGACGCGCCGCCGGCTGCGCGTCGAGGACGTCTCCGTTGTCGACCATCCGATGCTGCGGAAGGCGGTCGGCGGCACTGTCGTCGGCAACACTATGGAGTGGTACGACGTTGGCGTATACGGCTACCTTGCCGTCACCATGGGCGCAGTCTTCCTGCCCGAAGCCGCCGCAAGCGTCCAGGTGCTGTTCTCGCTCGGCGTGTTCGCCGCGACGTACATCGCCCGCCCGCTCGGCGGCATCGTCTGCGGCTGGATCGGCGACCGCGTGGGCCGCCAGAAGGTCCTGGCCGCCACCCTGTTGCTCATGGCGGCGTCCACGTTCGCCATCGGCCTGCTGCCGACGTTTGCGCAGATCGGCGCCGCGGCGCCCGTGCTGCTCGTCGCGCTCAAGCTGCTGCAGGGCTTCTCGACCGGCGGCGAGTACGCCGGCGTGACCACCTTCGTGTCCGAGCACGCCCCGGACCGACGCCGCGGCTTTTGCGCGTCCTTCCTCGACGTGGGCTCGTACATGGGCTTCGCCATCGGTGCTGCCGTCGTGTCCGTGCTGCAGCTGACGCTGGGCGAGCAGGCCCTGCCCGACGGCGCATGGCGCATCCCGTTCCTCGTCGCCGGCCCGCTCGGCGCCGTCGCCATCTGGTTCCGCCTCCGCATTGAGGAGACCCCGGCATTCCTGGCGCAGCGCAAAGCCGCCGAGACCGCGGATAAGGTGGCCAAGGCGCTGCCTGCCCGCTCGGAGGACACCCTGCGCGCGCAGTGGAAGCCGATCGTCGTCACGGTGGTCATCGTCGCCGCCGCGAACACCGCGGGCTATGCCCTGACCTCGTACATGCCGACCTACCTCACCGACACGCTCGGATACGATGCCGCGCACGGCACGCTGCTCACCATCCCGGTGCTCGTGCTGATGTCGGCCTCCCTACCGCTCACCGGCCACCTGTCCGACCGGATCGGCCGCCGCCCGGTACTCTGGATCGGCGCCGCCGCGCTTGCCGTGCTCGCCGTCCCGGCGTTCCTGCTGCTGGCTCTCGGCCACGTCTGGTCGACGCTGGCGGGCCTGGCCGTCATGGCTGTGCCGGTCGCGCTCATGGTCCCCACGCTCGCCTCGGCGCTGCCCGCGCAGTTCCCGACGGCCGTGCGCTACGGCTCGATGGGCATCAGCTACAACATCGCCGTCGCGGTGTTCGGCGGCACGTCGCCGCTCATCATCGAGTCGCTGCTGCAGGCCACGGGCAACAGCCTGACCCCGGCTTGGTACCTGGTTGGCGCCGCCCTCGTCGGCGCCGTGGCCGTGGCATTCTTGCGCGAGACGGCCGGCCGCCCGCTGCCCGGCTCAATGCCCGCCGTCGAGTCGTCGGCCGAAGCGGAGTGTCTGGTTGCGACCCAGGAGGAAAACCCCGACCTCGAGCTGGAGGCCCTGCCACTAGGGGTCGTTTGCGGGAGGGGGTGGAATCCTACGCCAACCGCTGCAGAAACAGCGTCATTTGAGAAACTTTGATTATGAGTTCGGCTCCGCCCCAGAACGGCATTTGAGGAGTTTCGGGCGGGACGGTTATCCCGACCCGCTCTAATGTGCATAAGTCAAGAGATTTCGGAAGCGCTCGTGCGAGGCGGGTCGGTTCGGTTGCGGTCCTTCGGTCGTTTCGCCGTCCGGGAGAAACGCGGGCGGCTCGGGCGCAATTCCAGGACGATGGCGGAAGCGACAATC
>NZ_JAMRYX010000125.1 GCF_024448135.1 Methylocystis suflitae | reverse complement strand
CACCACGTAAAATCCCATTTGGATAATTTTTAAAGCCGAATCCAAGTCCATCTTCCTGTACTCAGTAGCTGTGCATGTGGACCAGCAATCAAGAATGCTGAGGTAGCATCCACAGAGAAGCTTAGTCGATACTATTCGTATAACACCTTTGGGAAGACGCTATCCACCGCAACTAGCCATGCGCGCAGCTCTCGGCTGTGCTGCGACGCCAATCTTTCTTGCGCCTCTCTCAGCTAACCGGACGAAGCGCCGGACGCTATTTTGATCATAATCATATTTGCCGCCCGTGGCCTGTCGGGCTCGGCGCGTCACTTTTGAAGGAGTCGAGAAATGTCCAGACTGCGCAATCGCGTCCTGCATCTGGCGCTGCTCCTGGCGCTCGCGATCGCCTTCACGCTCGCAGCCTTCCCCGCGCGCGCAAGCTGACCGTCGAGCGCCGGTGCGAAGAACGCGTCAGCTGCTTGAGTAAGCGCTGTTGGCTCTATCGCAATTTCAAAGCTCATTTTTTGGAGGGTGAAATGCATGCTTTTCGTCTTTCGATCGCGCTTGTCGTCGCATCCTGCGCTTTTGCGCCGCCCGCGAAGGCGGATTTGACCGTCTGCAACAGAACGCCCGATCAGGTCACAGTCGCGG
Source organism: Methylocystis suflitae (assembly GCF_024448135.1). GTDB lineage: Bacteria > Pseudomonadota > Alphaproteobacteria > Rhizobiales > Beijerinckiaceae > Methylocystis > Methylocystis suflitae. The sequence continues at coordinate 1,040 of NZ_JAMRYX010000125.1, read as the reverse complement.
CGGCCTGGGTCAGCCCAAGCGGCGGATTCACGTCGGAGGGATGGTGGAAGCTTCGCGCCTGCGGCGGCTGCGAAAGAGTCGTCCTGCGCAGCGAGACGTCCGATCCGCATAATTACTTCTTCTATGCGCACGGCGGCGGCAGGGAATGGCGCGGCGACTCGGCTTTCTGCACGACGCCGGGGGCGTTTAAGATCGGCAACGCCAAGCGCTGCGTGTTTGGACGGCGCGGGCAGATGAAGAACTTCGTCCATGTCACGAGCGGCAGCGGCAACCATACGCACAGCCTGACCGGCCGTTCGAACAGCGGGCGCGTGTGCATCGATTAAGCGCTGCTATTCGCCGAGGTAACGCAGCGCCGCGGCGGCCGCGAAGGGGCAGAGCGCGAGAGCGGCGAGCGTGATCGCGCAAAGAATCGCGAAGGGCGCGTAGAAGGGCACGGTTCCGCCGCTCGCCGCCTCAGCGGCGGAGACGCCGAAGATCAGCACTGGGATCGTCAGCGGCAGAACGAGCAGCGCCATGAGCAGGCCGCCGCGACGCACGGTCACTGTCGCCGCCGCGCCGATGGCGCCGATCAGTGTGAGCGCCGGCGTGCCGACAAGCAGCGTCGCGACGACGCCAAGAAGCGCCATCCATTCCTGTTGCAGCATCAACCCCAGAAACGGCGCGGCGAGAACGAGCGGCAGGCCGGTCGCCGCCCAATGCGCCGTGCATTTGACGAGCACCGCCAATTCGAGCGGGGTCTCGGAAAGATGGAAGAGATCCAGCGAGCCATCCTCGGCGTCGGCCTGAAACAGGCGATCGAGACAGAGCAGCGTCGCCAGCAGCGCCGCGATCCAGAGAATCGCCGGGCCGATGCGGGCGAGGAGATTGGGATCCGGCCCAACGGCGAAGGGCACGATCGCGACGAGCGTCAGGAAGAACACGACGCCCATTGCGCCCGAGCCGCCGATGCGGCGCGCCACGCGCCATTCGCGCAGGAAGAGCGCGGCGAGCGGGGAATTCAATCTAGACTCCAGGCTTTTATGGCATTCGAGCCAATC
>NZ_JAMRYX010000124.1 GCF_024448135.1 Methylocystis suflitae | reverse complement strand
CAGGCTGTCTCCACCCGAGACTCAGTGAAATTGAACTCGCTGTGAAGATGCAGTGTACCCGCGGCAAGACGGAAAGACCCCGTGAACCTTTACTATAGCTTGACACTGAACATTGAGCCTTGATGTGTAGGATAGGTGGGAGGCTTTGAAGTGTGGACGCCAGTCTGCATGGAGCCGACCTTGAAATACCACCCTTTAATGTTTGATGTTCTAACGTTGGCCCGTAATCCGGGTTGCGGACAGTGTCTGGTGGGTAGTTTGACTGGGGCGGTCTCCTCCTAAAGAGTAACGGAGGAGCACGAAGGTTGGCTAATCCTGGTCGGACATCAGGAGGTTAGTGCAATGGCATAAGCCAGCTTGACTGCGAGCGTGACGGCGCGAGCAGGTGCGAAAGCAGGTCATAGTGATCCGGTGGTTCTGAATGGAAGGGCCATC
>NZ_JAMRYX010000123.1 GCF_024448135.1 Methylocystis suflitae | reverse complement strand
CCGGAGCGCCTCAGTCGCCTCAGGGCGCGATGAAAGCAGGGTCGAAACAGCGCTCCAAGTTCCGGATTCGCGATGACGTTTTCATTGCCCGGCAAGCTTGGGGCAATGCGAGCGAGAAAGGCATTGCCAAGACCTCGCACGCGATCACGCTATTGATCGCGTGGCGGCTCATGGATAATCTCGAACAGTTTCCGGATTCGAATGACATGCATCTCGCGCTGGCTCTGTGTCCGCTCGACGTATCCCCATTTGATTTTTCGGCATTGCGGTATGCGGAGACCGCCATCCCCACGCGCAAAAATAACCTCGGCGTTCGCTGCCAACGATTTTTCTGCCTACTCAAGCGGAGCCGCTCGAAGTCGTCGAGATCGGCGGCGCCGTCTATCATCCGCCATGCGAGGCCGTCGCGCGACAGCTTGCGCCAAGTCAGTCCGTGGTCAGGGGCAGGGAACGACTTCCGGAGAGCCTTTATCGTCGTGTCAGGCGGCCAAGCCCGGCTCAGTCTTGGAGGCAGCGTAAGGAGGACTATGTCCTTGCCATGAGTCGGCTTAGCCCGGCGCTATGAGCGCCGGCCCTCGTCAACCCGGCGCTCAACGCCGCCTGTTGCGCTCGCATTCAAACGTGACGCGGAGCGAGCGCAACCGCTTCGCCGCTGCGGCGCGCTGCGGAGCCCAGCGTGTAAAGCGCGCCGAGGCCCGCAAAGACGCAAGCGTTGATGAGGAACATGCGCGGGAGCGTCGCAAGCAGCGAATCGAGATGGCCAGCGCTCGAGCCCATCGCCACGCCAAAGCCGAAGACTAGGCCCTTATAGACGACGAAGGCGGCCACGAAGGCCGCGCCCGCGCCCACAAGCCCCTTCATGCGCCGCGTGGCCAGCCCGGCGGCTTCGCAAGACAGCAAGGTGATGACGCCCATCGCGACGCCCCAAGTCAGGGCGACGTCGGTCATGTGGTGATGCAGGGACGCGAAGGCGATGGTCTGGCTCGCCAGCCAGACGCCGCCACTCAGAAGGAGGGCGTCACGCCGATCGAGAGTCAATGCGGCAACCGCCGCGAACGCCGCCAACGGAAAGCCGCAATGGAACGCGGGACTCAAGAGGACGCTGGCGACGATCAGCGAGCCAATCCATAGCGAACGAGGCCAGGGAGATGAGGCGAAAAACGATGCGGTTGTCATGACAAGTCTCCTCTATGTGAAGCCAGCGGGGGAGCGGCGCTTGCCCGCTGGTTTTTTCGCCTTCGTATTGCGCGCGAGGACGAAAAGGGGACCGACGATCGTCTCCGCGACCGCCGGGCTGAACGTGAAGCGGTCAGGACGGACGGCCCCAGTCCGCTGAGCGATCGACGGGATCGGGGTCGTGGAGACCGAGCCATCGCGCCCGCAATTTGTCCCACAACGCGAGACGCGACCAATTCGGCTCCTTGACGCGGCCGTCGCTTTCGGGATCGAGGAAGGGATTGGGCAGCAGCACGGTGATCTGCTGCTCGCCCGCGCCGTTGAACAAGCGCAGCCCCCAGGACATCGGAACGCATGTGCGGCCGAAGCGGCGGTAAAGTTCGGCCCGCGCGGTGCGCCGATGGCGGGCGAGTTCCGGCGACGTCGGCGCGCGCGGCGGACCCTTGTGCTCGCCGATGCAGATATGAAAATGCGGGACGCCGAAGGCGATCGTCAGATAGCCGTCGAACACGGAGACGCGGCTCGGCGGCTCGTCGGCCTTGAATTCGAAGGCGGCCCCCTGGATGAGAGGGCCGAAAGTAATTTCCCGCCAGTGATTTTCGAACAGATCGCGGAAAAGCTCCTCAAGGCTCCTCTCGTCCACCGGCAAGGGAAATGTGTCGAGCGGCGCTCCGTCCGCGTCCAGGATCCGTCGTGGCCGCGGTTCAGTGATGACTGACATATCTTTCTCCATTGCAGGCCTCGCGTCTCTCACCTTGTGACCTTCTTATGCCGAGCGCGGTCGGCGCGTCGTTGTGCAGTTCGGCGAAGGACGTTCGTCACGAAAAAGTAGCGAAGCGCTGCTGGTTAAGACGGCCGCGCCGATCCGATTTTCGTCAATCGTCGCCCGCGATGACGTAGCGTGGCACCGCGCCACGCGTTTCTTCCACCAGATATAAACGCCGGTGACGGATAGCATCACAATGACGAGGCCGAGCGCGCAAACGAAAATGCGATAGGGCAGGCCGAACACATTGGCCATGTGCAGTTCCACGAGCCAGGTCGTGATCGTATTGCCGGCGTGCCGGCCAGTTGGCAGACGAACCGCGCGCAATTCGCCAGTATAGGCGTCGAATGCGATCGACGTGCGGCCAAAATTGTCGCCGATGTCGTGGCTCGAGCGAACGCCGTAGAAATAGAGATCGCTTTTGCGCTGGATGCTAAGCCTCATCGGTCGCTCGACCGAAAAGCCATGTGCGAGCGCTTGCTCCCCCATGAGTCTTTCGCCAATGGCCTGCGCTTCCTCCCAACCAACCGGCGCTCGACCCCCGGCTGGGTTGCCGCCCTTTGTGGTCCCAGAGTAAGGCGGCTCATAATCGAAGACGAGCTGCATCGTGCGCGTGTAGAAGCCGTTCAAATCAAAATGGACGCTGGACCAGGCGAAGAGCAGCAATATTGCAAAGAGCCAAAGTCCGAAGGCGCGATGCAGATCGAAGTTGACGCGATAGAATGAGCTCGAAAACTTGATCAGCCAAGCGGGTCGCCATCGCGAAAGATAGCCGCGCCTATTCGGCGGACTGGGAAGAGGCAGCGTGAGATAAACGCCAACGAAGCAATCGATCGTCCATACGAGCGCGACGATTCCAAGAATCCACGCGCCTACTTCGCCCATGGCGAGGGAATAATGCAGGCGGTCGATAAAGGGCATAACATTTGCCAGCGTCGTCGGCAGCCCGTCTCGATCAAAGCGCCCCAATTCCTGGCCGGTGACGGGGTCGAGCAGGAGTCGATTGAAATTGAACGCGGGCGCGCCGGGTCGCGCCTCCATGCGGATTATCGCCGTGCCGTCAACGCTCAGATCGACAGAGGTGGCGAGGGCATC
>NZ_JAMRYX010000122.1 GCF_024448135.1 Methylocystis suflitae | reverse complement strand
AGCTCGTTGATGTCGTCCATGATTTCCTGCGGAGATCGGGGATCGAGGATCGGCAAGGCGGCAATTTCCGCGACGAGTTGGTCGATGCGCGCTTTTTTCGCGGCGATTTCGGCGTCGCTCAGCGCGCGCGCGGATCGCTGCGCCGGCGGCACGCCCGCCGCCCGCGCGGACGCTTCCAGCGCCTGACGGATGGCCTCATCGACCGAGACCCGCCGGGCGGCCGCGAGGCGCTCAGCCAAGGCCTCAGTCTCTCGGGAAAGCGTAATCATCGGCGCAATTTAGCATGAGCGTGAAAGAAAGTCTGGCCTATTCCACCTTCGCCTTTTTCCGCGCCTGCGCCATGCGAAACGAGACCGCCCAGCCCGCCTTTTCCATCTGCCGGCCGCGCGCCACCGCGAGCGACTCGGGCGCAACATCCTTGGTGATGACGGAGCCGGACCCGACATAGGCGCCCTGCCCGATCGTCACCGGCGCGACAAGCGACGAGTTTGAGCCGATGAAGGCGTTTTCGCCGATCGTCGTGCGATATTTGAGGAAGCCGTCGTAATTGCAGGTGATGGTTCCTGCGCCGATATTGGCGTTGGCGCCGATGTCGGCGTCGCCGATATAGGACAGGTGATTGACCTTGGCGCCTGGCGCGACATTGGCGTTCTTGATCTCGACGAAATTCCCCACCTTGGCTTTCTCGGCAAGCGCCGCGCCCGGACGCAGGCGCGCGAAGGGACCAACGCTCGCGCGTTTGCCGACGCGCGCGCCTTCAAGATGCGAGAAGGCGTGGATCACCGCGCCGTCGGCGATTTCAACGCCCGGTCCGATGACGACATGCGGCTCGATCGTCACGTCACGGCCGATCACGGTGTCGGCGGAGAGAAAAACCGTCTCCGGCGCGATCATCGTCGCGCCTCCCGCCATGGCGGCGCGGCGAAGACGCGTCTGCGCGAGGGCCTCTGCCTGCGCAAGCTGGATACGGTCGTTGACGCCGAGAACTTCGGTTTCGTCGGCGATGACGACTCTCGTTTCACGTCCGTCGGCCCGCGCGAACTCGACCACGTCGGTAAGATAGAACTCGCCCTTGGCGTTTTTGTTGTCGATCTTTTCCAAAAGGCGCAGCGCCTCTACCCCGTCGATCGCCATCAGGCCGCCGTTGCAGAGCGTGACCGCGCGTTCTTCATCGGTGGCGTCTTTTTCCTCGCGGATGGCGACGAGACGCCCCGAGTCGTCGCGCAGCAGCCGTCCGTAGCCGAAGGGGTTGGCGGCCCAAAAGCCAAGAACGGCGACGGCGGCGCCCCCGGCAAGGGCGGCGCGCAAGGCGTCGATCGTCGGCGCCGTCACCAGCGGCGTGTCGGCGAAGAGCACCAGCAGGTCGTCGCATCCTTCCGCGATGGCGGCGCGCGCGGCGAGAACGGCGTGCGCCGTGCCGAGCCTTTCGCTCTGCACGAAGATGTCTGCGTCAGCGATAGAGCGGCGCGCTTCAGCTCCGACGTCGTCGCGTCCCGGGCCGACGATCACGGCGACGCGGCCGACGCCCGCCGTCACGGCGCTCGACAGCACATTGGCGAGCATGGAGCGGCCGGCGACCTCGTGCAGCGCCTTCGGCCGGTCGGATTTCATCCGCGTGCCTTCGCCGGCGGCAAGGACGATCGCGAGCGCGCTTCTGGATTTCGGCATCTGGCGCCCAAAGGCTAGACGTTGGCGTAAGGAGCTGGCGTAGCGACGCCGCTCAGGCCGCGGTTCTGGCAGATTCGAGCGGCGGAGCGCAAGCCGCCGCGGCTTTCGCGCGCAGCCCTCAAAAACCGCCAAGAAAACCATTTTGTCTCCTTAGCTTTCTTGTATAGAGGGGCTATCGCCAGCCCAGCGCCGCAAAAAGGCTCAATCACCCGTTCATGGACCGCGCGGATCGGCCTCCTTCGGTAGCTCATGTTTGAACGTCGAGATGTTTTGAAAGCGGGCTTGGGCGCAATCGCGGCGGGATTAGTTCCGCCGCCGTCAAGCGCGGGGACCGCCAGTCAAGTCGCCCCCCCGACTGTTCAAAAGTCTGCGCCATTCTCGCGCGACATGGTGGTCGAACTTGCCCGCGCGCTGGCCGCAAAGCCGTACACGCCGCCGCGAACCGACCTGCCCGAACCTTTCGCTAATCTCTCCTACGAACAATTCGTCGGGATCAAGACGAAGCCCGACGCGGCGATTTGGCGTCACGAGAACACGGGTTTCAGCATCGAGCCGCTTCACCGCGGCCATATTTTTGCGGCTGCTGTGGATATCTACGTCGTGGAGAACGCCGCCGCCGCGCGACTGGCTTATGAGGCGAGCCGCTTCGACTATGGCGCGCTCAATGTCCCGGAGACGCTTCCCGACCTCAGCTTTTCGGGCTTTCGGGTGCTTCACGCCCAAAATGGCGGCGGCGAAGCGGAACTCGCCATCTTCCAGGGGGCGAGTTTCTATCGGGCAGTCGCGCGCGGGCAGAATCTGGGCGTCACGGCGCGCGGCCTCTCCATTCGAACAGCCGATCCGCGCGGCGAGGAATTCCCCGCTTTCCGCAGTTTCTGGATCGAGAAGCCCGCGCTCAGCGACAACGCGCTCGTTATCCATGCTCTGCTCGATTCGCCCAGCGTCGCCGGCGTCTATCGCTTCACGCTGCGGCCCGGCGAAGCGACGCTCATCGACACGGAGTTGACGCTCTATCCGCGGACGGCGGTCGATCATTTGGGAATCGCCGGCTTTGCCGGGGCTTCGCTGTTTACGCCGCTTGACCGCCCCAGGCTCGACGATTGGCGGCCGATGGTCGCCGACATCAACGGCATTCAGATGCTCAGCGGCCAGGGCGAATGGCTCTGGCGACCCGTATCGAACCGCGAGAGCCTGCAATTCTCCTCCTTTGTCGACGACAGTCCGCAGGGCTTTGGCTCACTGATCCGGCAGCGCGACATCAGCGACTATGAGGACGACCAGCAGCACTGGGAGCGCCGTCCCTCGCTATGGGTCGAACCGCTCGGCGAATGGGGCGAAGGCGCCCTGCAGCTCGTCGAAATTCCCTCCGAATCCGAAATCAACGCCAATATTGTCGCCTATTGGCGGCCCAAGACCGCTCTCGTCGCCGGCAAGGAGACGTCCTTCGCCTATCGGCAGTTCTGGTGCTGGGAGCCGCCGACGCGGCCGCCGCTGGCGATCGCCATGAGCGCGCGCTCAGGCCGTGCGCCCGGCGCCAAGCTCCGCCGTTTTATTGTCGTGTTTTCCGGCGACGTGTTGGCGGACCCTCAACGCACAACGCAGCTGAAAGCAGCATTGACGACCTCTCCGGGATTGGCGACGAATATCCGCACCTATTTAAATCCATCGGCAAAGTCCTGCCGCGTCGCCTTCGACGTAGACCCTGCCGGCGAGAACTACTGCGAGCTTCGGCTCGTTTTGCAGTCCGACGAGCGACCGATCAGCGAGACCTGGCTTTATCGATGGACGTCGTGACCCTCGCTCCTTCAGACGATCCGCCGCGGGCAATGGCATGGCGGACCGCCAGCTCCGATCCCGCCGCCGCCCCGCCGACCCCGATCGAGAACCGGCTGTCGATGCCGGCGCAAAACCTTTTCAAATTCGACAAGCGGCAGCGGCGCAAAACCGAGGCGCCCTGGCTGTGGCGCACCCCGTGGCTTGCGAGGATTATCACCTTTGGCGGCGGTCTGGCGCTGACCGCCTATGGCGCTCACGAGATGTATAAGGTCGTCGACGTCGGCGGCGTGACGACATTGAAGTGGGCGCTGCTGGGGTTGTTCGTGCTGAACTTCTCCTGGATCGCGCTGTCCTTCACGAGCTGCATCGTTGGCTTCGCCCTGCTGATGCGCCAGCGCCGGCGCCCGGCTCTGCCGTCGGCGCTCGCCGAGACCACCGCCGTCGTGATGCCGATCTACAATGAGGCGCCGAGCCGGGTGTTCGCCGCCCTGCAGACGATCTACGAAGACGTGCAAGCGACGGGCCTTGGCGCGCATTTCGATTGGTTCTTCCTCTCCGACACCACCAATCCCGACATCTGGGTCGCCGAAGAGCGCGCCTTCATCGGCATTCGCCGCCGGCTGGGCCCACAGGCGCGAATCTTCTACCGCCGGCGTGAAAAGAACACCGGACGCAAGGCAGGCAATATTGAAGATTTCGTCTCGCGCTGGGGCGGCGCCTATAAGCACATGGTGGTGCTCGACGCCGACAGCCTGATGAGCGGGCCGACCATCGTGCAGCTCGCCGCCGCCATGGAGGCGGACCCCGACAGCGGCATCATCCAGACCCTTCCGCTGATCATCAATCGGAACACGCTCTTCGCCCGCGTCCAGCAATTCGCCGCGCGCATCTATGGTCCCGTCATCGCGATGGGCCTAACGGCCTGGATGGGCCGCGACGGCAATTACTGGGGGCATAACGCGATCATCCGCACGGAGGCCTTCGCCCGATACTGCGGCCTGCCCGACCTGCGCGGCCGGCCGCCCTGGGGCGGCCATATCCTGAGCCATGACTTCGTCGAAGCCGCGCTTATCCGCCGCGCCGGATATGCGGTCTACATGACGCCGACGCTCGGCGGCTCCTATGAGGAGAGTCCGCCTTCCCTGATCGACCTGTCGATTCGCGACCGCCGCTGGTGTCAGGGCAATCTGCAGCATGCGCGCGTACTGCTCGGCGCAGGCTTCCACTGGGCGTCGCGGCAGCATTTTCTCACCGGCATCTTCGGCTATCTGACGTCGCCGCTCTGGCTGCTGCAACTTCTCATCGGCATCGTCATCGTCTTCCAGGCGAGCTATTTCCGACCCGAATATTTTACCGGCGAATTTGCGCTCTTTCCGACCTTCCCGCGGTTCGACGCTGAACGGTCGCTCGAACTCTTTGGGCTGACGATGGGCATTCTGCTCGCCCCCAAGATGTTGGGCCTGATCGTCGCCATCTTTGAGCCGGAAACGCGCAAAGGCTCCGGCGGCGTGATCATGCTGCTGATCTCGACCCTTTTCGAAGTCGTGCTGTCCGCCCTGCTGGCGCCGATTATGATGCTGATTCAGACCGGCCATGTGCTGCACATCGTTTTCGGTTTTGACACCGGCTGGGATCCGCAGCGACGCGACGACGGCTCGGTGCCGTTTGGCGATATCGTTCGCCGCCACATATGGCACGTGGCGCTGGGCCTCTTAAGCCTCATCGCAGGCTTCATGATTTCGCCCTCGCTGGTCGCCTGGATGTCGCCGACGATCGCCGGCCTCGTGCTCGCGATCCTTATTTCCTGGGCGACGAGTCAACGTTGGCTGGGCCTGATGTTCCGTCGCGCCGGCGTGCTGTCGACCCCTGAAGAAACCACGACGCCGCCGATCGCCAAGCGCGGCAAGGCGCTCTCAAAAGCGCTGGCGCGCGCCGGCGAAGATGACGTCAATGGTCTGCTGGCCATCCACGCCGATCCGGAGTTGCGCGCGCTGCACGAAAGCTGGCTGCCGACGCGACGCCCGAGGCAGCGCGGTCAGATCACCGCGGACCGCGCCTTGGCCGAAACGAAAATCGCCGACGCCGAGACGATCGAGGACGCGGTCAATTGGCTGAACCGCGGCGAGCGGCTGGTGGCGCTCTCCGACCGCGCGCTTATCGGCATGATCGCGCGTCTGCCGCGCCGGGCGGCGCTGGCGGCCGCTGCGCAGAGAACCCCGCGCGCCGCGGAGTGACTCGGCGCGTGGAGCAAAGGCTGATTGGCTCGTGACTCACGTCTACAAAATCGTTTCGCAATCCGAATGGCGCGCGGCGGAAGCGGCGGGCGTCTTTAGCGGCGCGGCGGTCGATCTCGCCGACGGCTTCATTCATTTTTCGGCCGCCGATCAGGTCGAGGAAACGGCGGCGAAATATTTCGCCGGCCAAACCGATCTGCTGCTCGTCGCGGTGAAGGCCGCCGCGCTCGGCGAGGCGCTCAGATGGGAGGTTTCGCGCGGCGGCGCGCCCTTTCCGCATCTTTACGCGCCGCTTCCTCTCGAGTCGGTTGCGCGCGTCCATCCGCTGCCCTTAGGCGCGGACGGCCGGCACGTTTTTTCGGCCGTCCTCGAATGACGGACGCCTTCGCGATCGCATCGCCGCTGTTGCGTCTGCTCGACGCTGAAACGGCGCATCACGCGACGGTTGCGGCGCTAAAACTGCTGCCTGCTCGGGCGCCGCCGGCGAATGATCCGCGTCTCGCGGTCCACGCCTTCGGTCTCGACTTTCCAAATCCGATCGGCCTTGCGGCAGGCTTCGACAAAAATGCCGAAGTCGCTGACGCCATGCTCGGTTTCGGGTTCGGCTTCGTCGAAGTCGGAACGCTCACGCCGCGCGCGCAGCCCGGCAATCCGCGTCCGCGCGCCTTTCGACTCATCGAGGATCGCGCCGTCATCAATTGCTACGGCTTCAACAATGACGGCCACGCGCCGGCGCGGGCGCGCCTCTCGAAGCGCTCGCTGCGAGGAATCGTCGGCGTCAATATCGGCGCGAACAAGGACGCGGCGGACCGCGTGGCGGACTACGTCGCTGGCGTTCACGCCTTTGCAGACGTCGCGAGCTATTTCACGATCAATGTGAGTTCGCCGAATACGCCGGGCCTTCGCGATCTTCAGGAGCCGCAAGCGCTTTCCGATCTCCTCGCGCGCGTCATCGAGGCGCGTGACGCGGCGCCGGTTCGGCGGCCCCTGCTCCTCAAAATCGCGCCGGACCTCACGCTGGCGCAGCTCGACGCCATCGTGCGCGTCGCACGCGATCGGCGCATCGACGGCATGATCGTGTCGAACACGACGATTTCGCGGCCCCTAACGCTGCGCTCGCATTTTGCGAAGCAGAGCGGCGGCCTTTCCGGCGCGCCGCTCTTCGATCTTTCGACGCGCATGCTCGCGCAAACATTTTTGCGCGTGGAAGGACAATTCCCGCTCGTCGGCGTCGGCGGCGTCGACAGCGCAGAAGCGGCGCTCGCCAAGATCGAAGCCGGCGCAACGCTGGTGCAGCTCTATTCCGCGCTTGTCTATGAGGGGCCAGCGCTGGTCGCGCGCATCAAACGCGGGTTGATCGAAATTCTCGCGCTCGACAAAGAGGCGCTGGCGGCGAGGATCGGCAAATGCGCTGCGGCCTCATGCCGCGCGGAATAGATCCTCGATAGCCGCTTGGCCATCGCCAACGCGCCGCCCAGTCTGACGATCGCCGGCTTCCATGTGACGGCGCGCGATGCTATCGAGCGCTCGATCAACGCAAGAGGAACGACGATGACCGAGCATATCTGGCTGGCGACGGGCGAAGCGACGGTTCTGGCCGCGGACGGACAATATACCGACGCCATGCCGGAAGTGATGATCGGCAACGTCAAGGGTCCGGTTGGGCACGCCTTCGCCAGCATGGCGGGTCAGGTCGCGGGCCATCCGCGCATGTTCGTCATCCGCGACCTCAACCAGCAGGTGCGGCCGGCGACGATGATGACCACGAAAATGACGGTCAAATCGGAAGATTACGTCGAGCTTCTTGGCGGCGTGGTGCAAGCGGCGACCGGCGACGCCATCGTCGACTGCGTCGCCGAAGGGATTCTCCCTAAGGATCAGCTCAACGAACTGTGCATGATCATCATGGTCTGGCTCGATCCGCGTTGCGCCACCCATGCGGAGCTCGACAAGAAGGATCTCTATCGCACCAATTACGAAGCGACGAAGCTCGCGATCTCTCGCGCCATGAAGGGCGAGCCAACGGCCGACGAACTCATCGCCAACCGCAAGAGCGTCCAGCACTACGCGCTTGAAGGCGTATTCGAAGACTGATCGTCCTCGCGGACGCGCACGCCGATAATCATGCCGTCCTCGAACCAGCTCGACAGCGATTGCGCCAGCCGCTCCGGCGCAATCTCGCCCGCCTGCTGAAAGGCGGTCATCTGACAAATGTCGCCGAAGGCGTGGCCGGCGCGGGCTTCCGAAAGCGCGACATATTCGTCGGGCTCGAGCTGGCGATAGGCGGATTCATGATCGACGCGCCATACGGCGGCATATTCGATTTGATCGCCCGCCGCGGGCTTATCGACTTTCGCCGGCGCCTCCTCGCTGATCGCCGCGCCATAGGCCTCGACCGTGCCGGCGACGAGTTCGAGCAGCGTTAGGCTCGGGTCGAATTCGAAGGCGAGCCGCGCCCAATCGTCGGGCGCAAATCCCGCCAGCGCCTGCACCGTCACCGGCGTTTCGTCAGCGGAATCGAAGGCGTCGACCATGGCGCGCTCAAACAGCGCCATGGACACCGCCGCAACATCGTCGCGCCAGCGCGCATTTTCGCGCATGAAGTCCGGCAGTCCGGTCGTAAACCAGCGGGCGTTCGGATCGCGCGACGGACATTGGTCGATATAGTCGTCGACCAGCGCGTCGAACGCCTCGTCTCCGAGAATCGCGCGCAGCCCCGGGTGATCCTGTGAGACGAAGTCCGCCAGTCGTATGCGGTAGCCCGTCTGATAGACGTCCAGCAGCGTCTCTGGCGCGGCGCCGCGCGGCGACGGCCGCAATTTTTTCAAGAGAGGCTTGTCCGCCTCTCCTGAGCCGGCCAGCACGCGCTGCTGAAACAGAGACTGAAAATCGGCGAGTTTCATGCCGCGCTGAGCGCTTGCTCTTTTAAGATGCGGGCGTCGATATCGCGCATATTCTGAAGTTCGTCCAAAAGCTCCGCGAGCGGCGGATAATTGTCGTCGCGCTCGATCATCGCGGAGACGTCGCCGCAGCGCCGACGCGCGTGCTCATAGAGCGCCCAGACTTCGTCGCAGACCGGCTGGTCGTGTGTGTCCACGCGATGAGTCTCATTATTGGTATGACCCGCCATGTGAAATTGCACGACGCGCTCGGCCGGAACGCCATCGATGAAGGCGACCGGATCGAAGCCGTGGTTGAAGCTCGAAACGAAAACATTGTTGACGTCGAGCAGCAACAGGCAGTCGGCGCGCTCGGCCATTTCACGAACGAACTCGTGTTCGCTCATCTCGGAATCGACAAAGGACACGTAGGTCGAGGCGTTTTCAACAACCAGCCGGCGCTTGAGAAAATCCTGCACCCGTTGGATGCGCTCGACGACATGCGCAAGCGACTCGCGCGTATAGGGGATCGGCAGCAGATCGTGGAGCGTCACCCCGTGAACGCCTGTCCAGGCGATGTGATCTGAAACCCATGCCGGCTGGACGCGTTCAGCGAGCGCCTTTAACTGCCGCAAATAGTCGAAGTTGAGCGGATCGGTTGACGCAAGCGACATCGAGACGCCATGCATGACGACGGGATAATCGGCGCGTATCCGCTCCAACATCGCCAGCGGCCGGCCGCCGGCCAGCATGTAATTTTCAGAAATGATTTCGAACCAGTCGATCGGCGGGCGCGACGACAGGATCTCTTCATAATAGATCGGCCGCAGGCCCAAGCCGTAGCCAAGCGGCGGGGGCTTTTCCATGACGTGTTCCCCTCTCAGGCATCGCCGCTCATGCCGGAGCCGCATCAGCGTGGCGGGGACGGTCGTAGGGGCCGCCCCCGCAAAAGGCGATTACTTGGTGTGGCAGCGGCTCTTCATGTTGCAGTGGCCCTTGTGATGGTGGCACTGCGCCTTGTGGTGGCACTTGGCCATGCCGCGGCATGTTCCCTTGGCGCCGCAATGGGTCTTCGCATGAGTCGACTTCGCGGAATGCGCGTGGGCAGGCGCCACCGACGCGCCGCTCAGCGCAAGCGCGACGGCGGCGGCAGCGAGAGCCGAACCTGAAATAATATTCGTCTTCATGTCTTTCTCCTCTTTTATATCCCTATCGCAACGACGGGAAGTCGACGCTCTCGCCGTTGGACGGCGAACGCGAAGTTCTACTGGGCTTCGGCCGAGCGTCCCGGCGCGCCAATGTTGCTCCGGGCGGCAAATGCGCCGCCGCTGACGCTTGGCGGCGCGCCAAAGCGTGGCAGTATGACCCAGACTATGCGTGCGGCTGCGATTCCGCTAGCGAGAAATTCGCCGACAAACAAGCCTTTTTGCGTTATGATTATTATATTAAAACAGTATATTGTTAACTTATTGCAGCGCAATATCATGGCTTTGCGCAGGCTGCGTCGCCTCTTTTCTTTTTCGCGCGCTTGCGACGGCGGCGCGCCGCTGGTAGATAGGCCCCGCCTCGGCAACCAAGCCGGGGCATTCGCTTTGGTTTTCGACATCGGGCCGCGCCGGCAGTTCGCTTAGCGAACTTTTCGTCCAGCCTCGCGTTTTAGCCGCGGGGGACGTCCGATCGCCGAAAGCCGATCTGCAACGCTAACCCTTGCCGGCGCCGCCCTCTCTGGGCTCTCGGGAGAACAAATGTCCGCTACGACCGATCGCGCGCCTACGCGCGAAGATTTCGCCGCTCTGCTTGATGAGAGCTATGGCCAGAACGAGGCCTTCGAAGGCTCCGTCATCAAGGGCCGCGTCGTCGCCATCGAAAAGGATGTCGCCGTCATCGACATCGGCCTCAAGACCGAGGGCCGCGTCGCCATCAAGGAATTCACCGGCTATGGCCGCGACCCCGCTCCGCAAGTGGGCGAAGAGGTCGAAGTCTACCTGGAGCGCGTCGAGAACGCGCTCGGCGAAGCCGTCATTTCGCGCGACAAAGCGCGGCGCGAAGAGAGCTGGGTGAAGCTCGAAAAAGCCTTCGAGACCAATGAAAAGGTCGAGGGCGTCATCTTCAATCAGGTCAAGGGCGGCTTCACCGTCGACCTCGACGGCGCCGTGGCCTTTCTGCCGCGCAGCCAGGTCGACATCCGACCGATTCGCGACGTCGGCCCGCTGATGAACGTGCCGCAGCCGTTCCACATCCTGAAGATGGACCGCCGGCGCGGCAATATCGTCGTCTCGCGCCGCACCGTGCTTGAAGAGAGCCGCGCCGAGCAGCGCCACGAGATCGTCGCCAACCTCGAAGAGGGTCAGGTGATCGACGGCGTCGTGAAGAATATCACCGACTACGGCGCCTTCGTGGATCTCGGCGGCATCGACGGCCTGCTGCATGTCACCGACATCGCCTGGCGGCGCGTCAATCACCCGTCCGAGGTGCTGACCATTGGTCAGACCGTCAAAGTGAAGATCATCAAGATCAATCACGAGACGCACCGCATCTCGCTCGGCATGAAGCAGCTGCTCGAGGATCCCTGGCAGGGCATCGAGGCGAAATATCCGATCAGCGCCAGATTCCACGGCCGCGTGACCAACATCACCGACTACGGCGCTTTCGTCGAACTGGAGCCTGGCATCGAAGGCCTCGTCCACGTCTCCGAAATGAGCTGGACGAAAAAGAACGTCCATCCCGGCAAGATCGTCTCGACGAGCCAGGAAGTCGACGTTCAGGTGCTCGAGGTCGATCCGGTCAAACGCCGAATCTCGCTGGGCCTCAAGCAGTGCCTGCAGAATCCGTGGGAGGCCTTCGCCGAGAAGCATCCGGTCGGCTCGACCGTCTCTGGCGAAGTGAAGAACAAGACCGAGTTCGGGCTCTTCATCGGCCTCGACGGCGACGTGGACGGCATGGTCCATCTGTCGGATCTCGACTGGAACCGTCCCGGCGAGCAGGTCATCGAGGAGTATAAGAAGGGCGACGTCATCAACGCCCAGGTTCTCGACGTCGACGTCGAGAAGGAGCGCATTTCGCTGGGCGTCAAGCAGCTTGCGGGCGATCCGTTCGCTTCTGTCAGCGCCGAAGAAGGCGGCGAGCTCAGAAAGGGCCTCGTCGTCACCTGCGAAGTGATCGAGGTGAAGGAGTCCGGCATCGACGTGAAGATCGCCGGCACCGATCTCTCCACCTTCATCAAGCGCAGCGAACTCGCTCGCGACCGCGCCGACCAGCGTCCTGAGCGGTTCGCCGTCGGCGAGAAGGTCGACGCCCGCGTGACGCTGTTCGATCGCAAGGCCCGCAAGGTCTCCGTCTCGATCAAGGCGCTCGAAGTCGCCGAAGAGAAGGAGGCCATCGCGCAATATGGCTCGGCCGACTCCGGCGCGTCGCTCGGCGACATTCTCGGCGCGGCGCTCAAGGCCCGCGAAGAGACGCCCAAGAAAGCCAAGAAGGACGAGGAAGAGTAAGCCCTCCTC
>NZ_JAMRYX010000121.1 GCF_024448135.1 Methylocystis suflitae | reverse complement strand
ACGCAAAGATTCGGGAAGCGGCCGGACGACCGCGCGAGCGGTCAGAGAAATTATCGCACGGCCAATCGCGATGACGCGCGGTTCGACAAGCGTCCGCCGCGACGCGACGGCGACGAGGCGCGGCGGGACACGCGCGGCGCCAGCGCGACGCGCCAGGAGCGGCCACGGACATTCGACAAGCGCCCGGCGCGCAGCGGCGAGCGTGAATTTTCGGCTGGCGACCGCGCGCCCCGCGAACGCAAATTCGATCAGACCCGCTCGGGCGGAGACGCGCGGCCTTCGCGCAGCGGCGGACCGGCTCGGGGCCCGCACAAAGGTCCACGCAGCGGACCTGGCAAAGGTCCCGCGGGCGGCCGAGGCGCGCCGCGCAAAGGCCCGCCCAAAGGACCCTTCAAGGGGCCGCGCAAAGGACCGCCCAAGGGACCCTTCAAGGGACCGCGCAAGCCGCGCGGCGCATAGACCATGCGCATCGTCGGCGGCGCCCTGCGCGGTCGGGCGCTTACGGGACCACGTTCGCAGGCGATTCGACCAACGTCCGAACGGCTGCGCGAATCCGTTTTCGACATTCTCGCGCATCGCTTCGGCGATCCGGTTGCGGGCGCGAATGTCGTCGATCTCTTCGCCGGCGCCGGCGCGCTCGGACTTGAGGCCGTGTCGCGCGGCGCGGCGCGAGCGCTTTTCGTCGATGACGGCGCCGAGGCGCGCGCACTGCTACGCGCCAATATCGAAGCGCTGGGACTTGGCGGCGTGACGCGCATCTTTCGCCGGGACGCCACCAAGCTCGGCGCCGCGCCGGCGGGCGAACGCTTTTCGGTCGCCTTCCTCGATCCGCCCTACGGCAAGGATCTCGCGACGCCTGCGCTTATCGCGCTTGTCGATGGCGGCTGGCTTGCGCCGGACGCCATCGTCGTCGTCGAAGAAAGCGCCAGGGCGCACGTCAACCTGCCGCCGAATTTGCTGCGCGAAGACGAACGCCGCTATGGCGACACGCAATTCGTCTTCGCGCGCAATCTTGCGTGACCTGCGGCGGACGCCGCCGCAGCGCGCCCTACTCAAAGGCGACTTGGACTTTCGTCACTGCGCGATCGAAAAGGCCGGTTGGCAGATAGCACAGCGGATTTGTGGCGAGCGGCGCTTCCTTGCAGTGCTCGTGATCGCTTGTCCAGGCATAGCCTGACCGCTCCATGCAACCCAAAATATACTTGCGGATCAGGTGATTTGGATCGAAGCGGCGATTTTCGGGATATGCCGACTCGCCGTCCAATTCGCAGGCCGACGTTTTAATTTGCTGCGCTTTGAAGAAGGATGAGCTGGAGCCGATCAGTCCGGCTTCCGCTCCAACGACCATGATCAATCCGCCGACGAAAGCCATGACCGCCGTCACCTTGCTGACCCTGAACTGTCCGTCGAGCAATGAGAGCACGCCACCTGCCGCCAAAGCGACGCCGACGAAGATCAACACGAGAATCATGACTTGTTCTCCGATGTCAGTGCATTTGGCGGCGCCGTCGGATGAGAGACGGAGATGCTGAGCGAAGGCCGCAGGCGGCGCCGGCGTATAGCCCCGATACTCGCGCCTTCGTTCGACACGCCTTGGCGTCGACGGAAGAACGCAACGGGGCTCGATGGATTTGAGTGTCTGCGCCAAACGCGCCGCGGTCTGCGACTTAGTCACGAGCCTTTAAGCTCGGCTTCAAACCACAAAAAACGCTTTCAGAGTTTCTTCTTCAATTCATAGAGCGCGGCGAGCGCTTCGCGCGGCGTCATCTGGTCTGGATCAATCTCTTGAAGCGCGTCGCGCAATGCGTCTTTCGGCGCCGACGCTTCAGCGAGGCGCGCGAAGAGCGGCAGATCGTCGATCAAAGTCTCAACCGGCGCGCGTCGGTCGGCCGCTTCCAACTCCGCGAGAATTGCGTGCGCACGCGCGACGACGCTCGCCGGCAGTCCCGCGAGCTGCGCGACATGCACGCCATAGGAGCGGTCGGCCGCGCCTTTGATCACCTCATGCAGAAACACCACATCGCCGGCGTGATCGGTCACCTTCATCGTCAGATTGACGAGCCGCGGCAGCCGCTTCGCAAGTTGCGTCAATTCGTGGAAATGCGTGGCGAAGATCGCGCGCGAGCGATTGACTTCGTGCAGATATTCGATCGTCGCCCAGGCGATCGACAGTCCGTCGAATGTCGCCGTGCCACGACCGATTTCATCGAGAATGACGAGCGAACGCGGGCTCGCGCAGTTCAAGATCGCCGCGGTTTCGACCATCTCGACCATGAAGGTGGAGCGACCACGGGCGAGATCGTCGGAGGCGCCGACGCGCGAAAACAGTCTGTCGATGACGCCGATGCGGGCGGACTGCGCAGGAACGTAGGAGCCCGTCTGCGCCAACAGCGCGATGAGCGCGTTCTGACGCAGATAGGTCGACTTGCCGGCCATGTTCGGCCCGGTGACGACGGCGATTCGGCCGCCCTCCGTGCCGCAAAGATCACAGTCATTCGCGGCGAAGGCCTTGCCGTGCGACTGTAGCGAAGCTTCGACGACGGGATGGCGCCCGCCGACAATCTCAAAATGCAGCGAGGCGTCGATCAGCGGGCGCGTCCAGCCGCGCTTCTCTGCGACTTCGGCGAGCGCGCCATAGAGATCGAGCCGCGCGAACGCCTCGGCAAGACGCCGCAAGTCCTCTGCGCGCGCGCAAACGTCTGCGACGAGCGCGTCAAAGATCGCCAATTCGCGCGCCAGTGCGCGATCCGCCGCCGAAGCGATCTTTGCTTCGAGTTCGACGAGTTCGCGCGTCGAGAAACGCATCGCGTCGGCCATGGTCTGGCGATGCGTGAAGGTCGCGTCGAAAGGCGGTCGCAGCAGTTTTTCGCCGTTCGCCAGCGACACCTCGAGAAAAAAGCCGAGAAAATTATTGTGCTTGATCTTGAGCTTCGTCTCGGTCAGCTCGGCGTAGCGTCCCTGCAGCTCGGCGATCACCTTGCGGCTTGCGTCGCGAAGACGTCTCGCCTCATCCAGCTCGGCGTCGCGTCCCTCGCGAATGAAATCGCCGTTGCGCCTGTCGAGCGGCAGGCTGTCTTTCAAGGCTGCGGCGATTTCACCGGCCAGCGCGATGTCCGCTCGAGAAAGCGTTTTGGTCTCCGCAGCGATCTCCGACGGCGGATCGAGCTGCGCGAAAAGACCCGCGATGTCCCGCGCAGCGTCAAGCGCGACGCCGACGCTTGCAAGATCGCGCGGGCCGCCGCGCTCCAACGACAGACGCGACACGGCGCGAGAAAGATCCGGCGCGCGCGCGAGTTTCGCGCGAAGCGCGGCGCGCAGATCTGGCTTTTCGAAAAAGAAGGCGACGGCGTCGAGACGCGCTGCGATCAATCGCGCGTCAGTCAGGGGCGCCGCGATCCGCTCGGCCAAGAGCCTCGCGCCGCCGGGTGTGACGGTGAGGTCGACGACCGAAAGCAGCGAGCCCTCGCGCGCGCCGGACAGCGTGCGCGTCAGTTCGAGATTGGCGCGCGTCGCCGCATCGATTTCAAGCGTCGCCAGCGCGCGCAGGCTCGTGGGGCGCGAGAGCGCCGGGCGCTGTCCCTTTTGCGTGCGCTCGACGTAGAGAATCGCCGTCGCGGCGGCGGCGAGCTCACAGGCGCTGAAGGCCCCGAAGCCCTCGAGCGTCGCCACAGCATAGAACTCCATGAGGCGTCGCGCGGCGTCGGCGCCGTCGCCAATCTCGCGGCCGATCGGCGCGATGGGCGCACCGGCGCCCGCGAAGAGCGTTGATAGAGACGGGTCGCGGCACAGCGCGTCGACGGCGATGATTTCGCGAGGCTCCAGACGCGCGATCTCGGCGCCGAGCGCACTCTCTTCGCGCTCACAGACCGTAAAGGCTCCCGTCGAAATATCGACGCTTGCCAAGCCGTATCGCCAGCGCCCGTCCTCCCCGCGCAAGCGCGCCATCGCCAAAAAGGCGTTGTCCCTCGCGGGATCGAGCAGCGTGTCCTCGGTGATCGTGCCGGGCGTGACAAGCCGTACGACGTCGCGCCGCACCACCGATTTTGTCCCGCGCTTTTTGGCTTCCGCCGGGTCTTCGATCTGCTCGCAGACGGCGACGCGATGTCCGAGCGCAATGAGCTTTTGCAGATAGTCGTTGGCGCGCTCGACCGGCACGCCGCACATCGGAATGTCTTCGCCAAGATGCTTGCCGCGCTTTGTCAGCATGATGCCAAGCGCGCGCGACGCGGTCTGCGCGTCTTCAAAGAACAGTTCGTAGAAATCGCCCATGCGATAGAAGAGCAGGCAATCGGCGTTCGCCGCCTTGATCTCGATATATTGCGCGATCATTGGGGTCACGCGCGTCTGCGCCTGGTCATTGAGATTTTGAGCAGGTACGGGCGCTGCGTGTTTCATGCCCGCCAGTGTAACGGCGTCGCAGCGCAAGCGCCACGCGCGGCATGCGCTTGCATGTGGACGACGCGTCCGCCCGAGCCTAGATTCGCCTCTTGCTTGCCGGATTGCGATTGGAGGCTTCGATGATTGCCGCCATCTACCGTCCTATTGCGCTTGCCGCAACCGCCGCTTGGCTGTGTTCGGCCGCTTTCGCCGCGGAGCGCGTCGCGCCAGAATCGCCACTCCCGTGGCAGGTCGACAAACACCCCTTTCGGGCGAAAAGAGCGAATGAAGCATTCAGCGGCTTTGCCTGCGCGACGAGCGGCATATGCGTGCTCGCCGTCGATGAAGGCCGCCAGGGCGCCTTCATGCGCATCAACGGCGAGCGGCTCGTCTATGTCGGGGAGCCCTTCGAATTCGATGGCGTGGAGAAGGAGCTCGACGCCGAAGCCGCGGCCGTCGACGGCGGCTATTTTTACGTGGCCGGATCACATGCCGCAAAGCGCGAAACATGCTGCGACAATTCTGACAGCCGTCGTGTCTACCGGCTCACGGCCGACGAGAATGGCCATCTGCGAACGATGGCGCACAGCGAACGCTTATGGGACGCGATGCGCAGCCTTCCCGAACTTGCGTCCTATGCCGTTCCCGGCGACTGCCGCTGCGACAGCGCCCCTGGCCGTAACCGCGTCGACATCGAGGGCATGGCGGCGGCGAACGGGCGGCTGTATTTCGCCTTGCGGGCGCCGAACATTGGCGGGAACGCCTACATTGTCGGCGTCGATGCAAAGGCTCTTTTCGAGGGCGGCGATCTTAGACCCTCGCTTGCAACGATTCCTTTAGGCGCCAATAGGGGCTTTCGAGATCTCGCAATCGCGGACGGCGTGGCGCTCGCCCTTGTCGGACCTAGCGGCGCTGAATCGTCAGCGGACTATTCGATCGTCGAATTGCGCGGACTGACGACCGGCGTGGCCGTGCAGCCAAAAGAACTCGCAACGCTCGACCTGCAGAATGCTCCGCTAGGAAAGAAAGGCGCGCTCATCAAGCCGGAAGCCATTGCCCTGCTCGAGTCGGACCCAAGACGCTACCGCCTGCTCGTGCTCTCGGATGGAGGCGAAGACGGCGCGCCGCTGGTCTTCAACATTCCCCGCAAGCCATAAAAAGAAGCCCCGGAAGAACGCTCTTCCGGGGGTTTCTAAGCATCATGTCATCGCCATAGCGCCAGCAGGATGATGATCGGTATGGGAACCCCGAGCATCCACAGCAAGACGGACCGGAACATTTCACACCTCCTGTTAGAAGCGAGAGAACGCCGCGACGCCAATGTTTTCATCGCGATGGCGCCCGCCGAGCGTCGCGCCGTACCAGGCCGCCGCCGCGCCGATGAGCATTGTCGCTGCGGAAAGGAACGCGAGCAGGATGCCGGTCTTGCGTGCGGTCTCGGCCGTCTCCTTCGCCTTTGCCTGATCTTCACGCAGGCGTTCGGCGCTCAGATCCACACGCCTTTCCGCTTCCTGCGGGGCGAGGCCGGAGCGCGAAGCGAGAACATTGACGAGATAGGCGCGATCTTCTCCGGAGATTTCGCCTGTCGCCAAGCCGCGCTCGACGATGCGCTTCACGATCGCGCGCGGATATTCGGCCGGCATCGTCACGCCCTGTGCGTTCACGTCGCCATCGCCGCGCAATAGAAAATCGACCCGCTCCTCGACCGGAGTAACGGCGGGCGCAAGCGCTGACGTCTCGGTTCTTGCGCCTTCTGCAGACGCCGCCGCGGAAACGCCGGTCTTTGCAAGCTGGAATATCGAGGCGCCAGCGATCAGCGCGAACACCACGATCGCCGCGGCCCAGAGCACCATACCATGGACGCCATCGCGCACTTCCACCTCTTCTTGCGTGACGTCTCCGACGCGCCGGCGCAGCCGTCCCGTGACGTAGCCGCCGACCGCAAAACTCGAAACGGTGATCCAAAGCACCCAGAGCGCCAACGCGATCAGATGCACAACCAAGGATGCGCCGCCATAAGGCGACGTCAACGACAGGCCGATCGCCGAACCGAACGCTCCCATGATGAAGGAGATTGCTCCGGCGATCATGGCGCCGGCGATGATGGCTGGCCAATCGGTGTTGGTCGAGCGGCCAGATAGGTCTCCAGCGGCCGTCACGGCGGCGACTTCGCCGCGCGACGCCCTGACGTCGAGTCCCGTTTGCGCGAAGTCACTCATCTGTCGCCTCCTCAGCGCAGGCCAAGAAATGATAAAATCGCCAGAACGACGACGATGAGTCCGATGAGATAAATGATGCCATTCATTCCGAAACCTCCGCTTCGACCGCTGCTGTGCCCAATCCTGACCTGAGCCGCCGCATGGACAGCCGCGCATGCCCTAAAACTCTGACGCTTCGTCATTGTTCCGTGACGCTTTGCGCAGCCGCCTGAGCTGGCAAAGCGCTTGTGGACGCAGCCACGCTCCGGTTATGGTCGCCGTGTTGCGTCGCAACAGCAAAGGGGCAAAGATGGCCGACGACATGGCGGGGAATCGGGCGGAAGGAGAGCAGCGCGCGACGATATCGGACAAGGAGGCGCTGCTGTTTCATTCGCGCGGCCGCCCCGGCAAGCTCGCCGTCATCGCCTCGAAGCCGATGGCGACTCAGCGCGATCTATCACTTGCCTATTCGCCGGGCGTCGCCGCGCCGGTGCTCGCCATCGCCAAGGACCCTTCAGCGGCGTTCGATTATACCACCCGCGGCAACATGGTCGCCGTCATCACCAACGGCACCGCGATCCTCGGGCTCGGCGATCTCGGAGCGCTGGCGGCGAAGCCAGTGATGGAAGGCAAAGCCGCGCTGTTCAAGCGGTTCGCCGACATCGACTCCATTGATCTCGAGATCGATGCGAAGGAGGTCGACGCATTCGTCAACGCCGTGCGGTATCTCGGCCCCTCATTCGGCGGCATCAATCTCGAAGATATCAAGGCGCCGGAGTGTTTCGTCATCGAGGAGCGGCTACGCGACCTCATGGACATTCCGGTGTTTCATGACGATCAGCACGGCACGGCGATCATCTCCGCCGCCGGCATGCTCAACGCGCTGCTGTTGACGGGCCGCGATATCGGATCAGCGAAACTCGTCTGCAACGGCGCCGGCGCCGCCGGCATCGCCTGTCTCGATCTCGCCAAAGCCATGGGTTTCGATCCGCGCAATGTCATCCTGTGCGACACCAAGGGCGTCGTCTATCGCGGCCGCCAGGAGGGGATGAACCAGTGGAAGAGCGCGCATGCCGTGGACACCACGGCGCGAACGCTCGCCGAGGCGCTGGAAGGCGCCGACATCTTCTACGGTCTCTCCGTCAAGGGCGCCCTGACACCCAGCATGCTTCGCAGCATGGCCGACAATCCGATCGTTTTCGCCATGGCCAATCCCGACCCGGAGATCACGCCGGAAGAAGCGCGCGCCACGCGCGCCGACGTGATCATCGCCACCGGCCGTTCCGACTACCCCAACCAGATCAATAACGTCCTCGGCTTTCCCTATATTTTCCGGGGCGCGCTCGACGTGCGCGCCAAGACGATCAACATGGAGATGAAGATTGCTGCGACGAAGGCGCTGGCCGATCTGGCGCGCGAGGACGTGCCGGACGAAGTCGCCAACGCCTACCGTGGCTCCCGGCCACGTTTCGGCCGTGACTATATTATCCCGGCGCCCTTCGACCCGCGCCTCATCTCCATCATCCCGCCCGCCGTGGCGCTCGCGGCGATGGACAGCGGCGTCGCGCGCCGCCCCATCGTCGACATGAAAGCCTATCGCGCCGAGCTATCGGCGCGTCGCGATCCGATCGCCGGGCTGATGCAGACCATTCACGAACGCGTGCGGCGTGATCCCAAGCGCGTCGTCTTCGCCGAGGGCGAAGAGGAGCAGGTGATCCGCGCCGCGCTCGCTTTCGTTAACCAGGGCTTTGGACGCGCCGTGCTTGTCGGCCGGGAGGATCGCGTCAAGGAGGCGGCGGAAAATGCCGGCCTTGAACTTCCCGCAGAGATCGAAATCCACAACGCCAAACTCTCTAACCGTAACGCAGTCTATGCGCAGTTCCTGTTCGAGCGCCTGCAGCGCAAGGGCTTTCTGATGCGCGACTGCCAACGGCTGATCAATCAGGACCGCAATCATTTCGCCGCCGCGATGGTGGCGCAGGGCGACGCCGACGCCATGGTGACGGGCGTGACGCGCAATTTCTCCCACGCGCTTGAAGACGTGCGTCGCGTCATCGACCACAAGCCCGGCCACCGCGTCATCGGCGCGTCGATCATTCTCGCAAACGGCCGCGTCGTCGTCGTCGCCGATACGGCGATCACCGAAATGCCCGACGCTCACGAGCTGGCCGAAATCGCCATCGAGGCGGCCGGCGTCGCGCGCCGCATCGGACTCGAGCCGCGGGTCGCCATGCTGGCCTTTTCGACATTCGGCTATCCGCCGGGCGAGCGCACGGCGCGCGTGCACCAGGCGGTCAATGTTCTTGACCAACGGCGCGTCGATTTCGAATATGAGGGCGAGATGGGCGCGGACATTGCGCTCAACAAGGATCTCATGAGCGCCTACCCGTTTTCGCGACTCACCGATACGGCGAACGTCCTTGTCATGCCAGCGTTTCATTCGGCGGCTATTTCGACAAAAATGTTACAGGAACTGGGCGGCGCGACCGTCCTGGGTCCGCTGATCGTCGGACTCGACAAACCGGTTCAAATCGTCCAACTCGGCGCGACGGACACGGAGATCGTCAATATGGCGGCGCTCGCCGCCTTCGGCGTCGGCGGATGACCTACCCTCCCCTCGAATGAGGGGGTTGCGCCGTAAGCGCGGGATGGGGTGAACCGCGCGTCCCGCACCCTGCTCACCCCACCCGCGCGGCTTCCCCGCGCGACCTCCCTTGGGAGGCGATCGCACATGAAGCAAGAGACTGACGCTGATGAATATTACGATGATTGGTTCTGGCTATGTGGGTCTGGTCTCGGGCGCCTGTTTCGCCGACTTCGGCCATAACGTCATTTGCGTCGACGCGGACGCGAACAAGATCGAGCGCCTGAAGCGCGGCGAGATTCCGATCTTTGAGCCCGGCCTCGACGAACTCGTCGCCAATAACGTCGAACAGAACCGCCTTTCCTTCTCCACCGAACTCGAACCGGCGGTCAAAGGCGCCGACGCGGTGTTCATCGCGGTCGGCACGCCATCGCGGCGCGGCGACGGCCATGCGGATTTGTCCTTCGTCTACGCCGCCGCGCAGACCATCGCCAAGGCGCTCGAGGGATTCACGGTCGTCGTCAACAAGTCGACCGTTCCCGTCGGCACCGGCGACGAGGTCGAGCGCATCATGCGCGAAGTCAATCCGGACGCCGATTTCACCGTCGTCTCCAATCCTGAATTCTTGCGCGAAGGCGCGGCGATCGAGGATTTCAAACGCCCCGACCGCGTCGTCATCGGCATCGAAGATCCGCGCGCCCGCGAGGTGATGGAGGAAATCTATCGTCCGCTGTCGCTCAACGCGCCGCCGCTGATCTTCGTCGGGCGGCGCACGTCGGAGCTCACCAAATACGCTGCCAACGCTTTTCTCGCGACGAAGATCACCTTCATCAACGAGATCGCTGATCTGTGCGAAAAGGTCGGCGCCGACGTGCAGGACGTCGCGCGCGGCATCGGCCTCGACAAGCGCATCGGCGGGAAATTCCTGCATGCGGGACCGGGCTATGGCGGCTCCTGCTTTCCCAAGGATACGCTGGCGCTGATTAAGACGGGGCAGGACGAAGGCGCGGCGCTGCGCATCGTCGAAACAGTGGTCGCAGTGAATGACGCGCGCAAGCGGGCGATGGCGCGCAAGGTGATCAACGCGCTCGGCGGCTCGGTGCGCGGCAAGAAGATCGCGCTCCTGGGATTGGCCTTTAAGCCCAACACCGACGACATGCGCGACGCGCCCTCGCTCGCCATCGTCGCTTCGCTTGCCGGCGACGGGGCGCAGGTGCACGCCTATGACCCTGAGAGCATGGCCCAGGCGCGTCCGCTGATGCCGGAGGTCACCTTCCACGACAACGCCTATTCGGCGCTGGAAGGCGCCGACGCGCTCGCCATCGTCACCGAATGGGACGCCTTCCGCGCGCTCGATCTCGATCGGGTCAGGAGCCTCTTGAAGCAGCCGATCATCGTCGATCTGCGCAACGTCTATCGCCCCGGCGACGTGCGCAAGCGCGGCTTCACCTATGTGAGCGTCGGACGGAGATGAGAGGAATCACGCGGAGCCTTGCGGAATGACGGACGACGAAAGAGCCATTCGCGAGTTGGTCGACGCGTGGATGGTCTCCAGCAAAGCGGGCGACCTGACAGCGTTGCTCGATCTGATGACGGATGACGTGGTTTTTTTGACGCCGGGCGGAAAGCCGTTCGGAAAGGAGGCCTTCGCCGCCGCGTCGAAAAACATGAAGAACGTCGCGATCGAGGCGCGCAGCGAAATCCAGGAGCTCTGCATTTTTGGCGACTGGGCCTATATGCGCAGTTACATCGAGATGACGGCGACGCCTAGAGACGGAGGCGCGCCTTTGCGTCGGACCGGAAATACATTGACGATTCTACGCAAGGAAGCCGATGGGCGATGGCGGCTGGCCAGAGACGCAAATCTTTTGGCTGCGGAAAAATCCTGAGCCGAAAAGATTTGCGGCCGTTTGTCTC
>NZ_JAMRYX010000120.1 GCF_024448135.1 Methylocystis suflitae | reverse complement strand
CTTGGGCAAGATCAGCCTGTTATCCCCGAGGTACCTTTTATCCGTTGAGCGACAGCGCTTCCACAAGCCACTGCCGGATCACTAGTCCCGACTTTCGTCCCTGCTCGACCTGTCAGTCTCACAGTCAAGCTCCCTTGTGCACTTACACTCGACACCTGATTGCCAACCAGGTTGAGGGAACCTTTGGGCGCCTCCGTTACTTTTTGGGAGGCAACCGCCCCAGTTAAACTACCCACCAGGCACTGTCCCTGAACCGGATTACGGTTCGAAGTTAGATATCCAGAGTGACCAGAGTGGTATTTCAACAATGACTCCACACGAACTAGCGTCCATGCTTCAAAGTCTCCCACCTATCCTACACAAGCCACACCGAACACCAATACCAAGCTGTAGTAAAGGTCACGGGGTCTTTCCGTCCTGCTGCGCGTAACGAGCATCTTTACTCGTAATGCAATTTCGCCGAGTTCGCGGTTGAGACAGTTGGGAAGTC
>NZ_JAMRYX010000119.1 GCF_024448135.1 Methylocystis suflitae | reverse complement strand
GACGCAAAGTTGGTGCAGGTCCCTGTCACTGTGCCCCGATAAGTCGGGCTTCGAGGAGATCGAGTTTCGCGCGCCCATACATCTGACGCTTAATCAGCTTCAGTTTGGTGATCTGACCTTCGGTTTGGCCGTTTGACCAGGCGGTGACGATCGCCGCCGCGATAGCGGCGCGATCTTTCATGACGCCGTTCACGAAGGAAGCAAGGAGGCCTGTTTTCGCGTGGTCAATCCAGCCGTCGAGTTCGTCCCCAGCCTTCATGCGGATCATAGTCTGGAATGCGGTGACGGCGGCGCGCGCATCGACCAGCGCTGGAACCCCATCCTCGATCGTAGCGATCGTCAGCGTTTGGGTCTTCGACAGCGCATCGCGACCTGTCGTCATGAGGCGCGCGATGGTTCTCGCCGAAGGCGTGCGGCGAAAACCCGCCTCGTCCATTTTTTCCGCGTGCCGCCGGCGGCACGCCCATTCGGAGACGACCCGCAACGATCCTCGAAAGCCGGAAGCGCGAAGACGTCGCCAGAGCTCAGCGCCATTGCGACTGCCTGCAGCCCATTGCGCATCGAGCCACGGAAGATGCGGCTCCAGTGAACTCTCCCGTGTGCGGAAAATATCCGAACGCTGGCCGCGCAAGATCTTTCGGACGAGCCCGCGACTTTGACCCGTCTCCCGCACAATCTGTTTGATCGTCGCGCCGCCCTCGGCCCGAGCGAGAATGGCGGCGTTCATCTCCTCGCGTCGCAAATAGCCCTCGTATTGAAGACGCTCCGCAGCGGTGAGCAGCGTCGGGTCGATGAACGCCGCGCCGAGCGCCGATCTTATCTGCCGCATCGATTTGCGCACGGCGTCGAGGAAGGCGGCGCTGGCGTTTTCCATCAAGTGCCAGCGATCGGCGACCTGAAGGGCGCCGGGAAGCGCCTTACTCGCCGCGAGCGCAAAGCCTCCGCCGCGGTCTCTCGCGACGATAGCAATTTGCGGCTGTCCGGTGAGCCATGCCTGCGCCGTCGCCGGCTCTCGGTCCGGCAGGAGTTTGATCGGACGATGGCGCTCGAGGTCACAAATGATCGCGCCGTAGCGTTGATTGCGTTTCCAGGCCCAGTCGTCGATTCCGATGACGTTCGGCGCTGGCGGCGCCGGCCGGCCTCTGCGCCGCACGACCCGCAGCAGCGTGTCATTGCTGACCGGCATCATGAGGCGTCGAGCCAAGTCCGCTGCCGGCCGACCGCCGAGCGCGAGAGCCAGATGATGGACGAGACCGTCGAGGCGGGCAGTTCGACGGGCATGGACCGCCAGAACGTCATCGCTGAACCGTTCTGTGAAAATGCTTCTGCGACACGATGCCGATATGCAACGGAAGCGCCGCGCCATTAGGGAAATGCGAACCACGCGCCCAGCAAGCGGCAAATCCGCGAGCCGTCTCTGATAGCGGCTGTGAACGCGCACCGAAGCCGAACGGCAATCCGGGCATTGTCCTGTCGCGCCGACCCCTCGCGCCTCGATGGTCGTCGTCACACCGTCGATCGACACCCGATCGACCAAAAACCCGGGCGGAACGATTGCGGAAGACCGCAGAGCTGTTCCTTTATGAAACCAACGCAAGTCGGCACCTCAACTGCATCAAATGTGAGTC
>NZ_JAMRYX010000118.1 GCF_024448135.1 Methylocystis suflitae | reverse complement strand
CGACGCGCCGGCCAGGCCGGCCCGCTAGCAAGCCCGCGAGTCCGAGGCCCGCGGCAAGAGCTTTGCATGTCGCGCAAGCCCCCTCGACGAGGCTTCGCCATGGCCTTTGGACCCGACTCCCTTTTCGACTACGGACAACCCGACCCCGGACTTTCCGTGCTGCGCATGGCGGCGTTGCTCGCGGAAGCCGACGGCGACCCGGACGAGGAAACGCTCGACCTCTTGTTCGAGCAGGTCGAGGCCGGCCATCTCGTTGACGCCGACCCGGCGCAGATGTGGCCGGAGCTGGTTCGCGGGCTGATGAGCCCCACGCCGTCGAAACTGATCAAGACGCTGCGCGGCTGCAGCGCGCTTGTCGAAATCCTCCCGGAGGTCGCGGCGCTGTTTGGCGTGCCGCAGATTTCCGATGGCGAGGAGGAGGTTGATCTCGGCGAGCATCTGATGCGATCGCTCGATGCGGCGGCCAAAGGCGGCGCGCCGCTCGCGGTGCGTTTCGCGCTGCTGGCGATGAATGTCGGCAAGTCGGATTCGCCGCGCGAACATCTCCCCGTGCATTACCGACATGTCGAGCGCGGGCGCCCGCGCATCGAGGACATCTGCGCGCGCTTTCGAACGCCGGCGGAATGTAAGGCGCTCGCGCTGCTGGCGCTCGCCGAATGCGAGCGCGTGCATCGCGTTTCAAAAATGCGCGCCGGTCCCGTCGCCTTGATGCTCGAACGGCTCGGGGCTTTCGACGCGCCGGAGAGATTCCGCGAGCTGATGATCGTCTGCGCCAGCGATTTTTGCGCCCATGCCGGCCGCGAGGGAAAGCCCTACCCCAAGGCGGCGCTGCTGGAGATCGCGCTAAAGGCCTGCGCCGAAATTGCGGAGAACGATTCCGTAGAGGCCCGCCAAAATGCCCGCGCCGAGGCGATCGCGCGGGCGTTTCGCTCGGAGCGCTGGTCGAACGAAGTGGCGTAGTTTTCTCAGAAAGCGCCAAGAGCGGACATTGCTTGCGGTCAGGGCTTCACGCCAATTTTTGAATGAGGTTGGCGCAAGCGTTGTCATCCAACGCGCCTCCCGCCGTTGCGTTCCACGCCCTCATGGGCGGGAACAAGCAAAGCGGGGCTGGCGTTATTAAGGGTGGGCGTTGGGGTTGTGTCCAACACGGGCCTGGCTGAGCCCGGCCCAGGAGTTCCGCCAATGACGACCTCACGCAAGATAATGACTGCGGCGCTCGCCGCCACGATTTCAATCACGATGCTGTCAATTTCGACCCCAGCTTCGGCGTGGCACCGCTGTGGTAGGGGTTTGGGGCCCGGCTACTACGGCATGGCGCTCGGCGCGGCGGCAACAAGCCCCTATAGCTACGGCTATTACGGCTCTGCCAATCCATCGGGCTACGGCTATTACGGCGCAGCCTCCGCCACGCCCGTCGCGAGCGAAGGATATTATTGTGCGACCGGCGTGAAAACTTGCTTGCTCCGCGAGCCCGGATGGCTCGGAACAGGTTGTTCCTGCGCAGTGTCGTGCGGCCGTGCACGTGGAATAGTTGAATAGAGCGTTGCTAAGAAGCTGCGGCCGAGATCGCAGTCGGCCGCAGTGTTTCATGACAATATGAGGCGCGGCGCAGCGGTTTCGTGATCGTCTGCGCCCCTATTTTGCGCCCATGCCGGCCGCGAGGGAAAGCCTTGCCCAAGGCGACGCCGCTGGAGATCGCGCTAAAGCCTGCGCCGAAATTGCGGAGGACGACTCCTAGAGGCGCGCCGGCCATTCGTCTCTGGCGCGCCCGCGTCGCAACGCCGACCCGATCGACAGCGCCTTTTTCGGCCTCTTGCATGGTTTTAAAGGCATCGGCGCCGAGCGCTTCAACCAACCGTTTTGTCGTCATCGCATTCGCGCGCCCATTTCGGCGATTGGCGCAATTGCGGCTTAGGCGATCGCAGCCCGAGACCGAGGCGGCGACCGCGGTCCAGAGAGATGATCTCTTTGCTCCCCGCGTCGATTAATGCGTATACGTCCTCGAACAGCTTGATCTAGAGTAGAATATGAGTCCCTTTGAAACAGCGCTTGTCGTCGCTTCTTTGATCTTCGCCGCTTATCTGCTCGGCATGATTGTAGCTCCACTGTTGTCGGACGCTCATTTGAGCGCAAAGGCCTTGGAAATCATCAATGACGCGCGAAGCCTTGTGACAGGATTGGCGGCTTTGACATTGGGGCTCTTAATCGCAACCGCCAATAGCTCCTTCGAAGAAAAGAGCAAAGAAATAAAGCACGAAGCGACCGATGCTATATTGGTCGACAGACTGCTCCGAGATTACGGGCCGCAGGCGGATCGCGCCAGAGAGGAACTCCGGATCGCCGTGCAAAACGAACTCGACCGCATGAACGAGGCGAGGCGGCCGGGAGTGGACGCGAAGCAGATTTTTGGCAGCGTGCGCAGCGGCAACATTCGCGCGGAGATTTTGAAGCTATCGCCAAATAACGACAGAGAGGCCTGGCTGAAGACAACCGCTCTCGCCGCGGCGCAAGACTTCGTTACGTCACGGTGGCGCATTTATCATGAAATGTATAGCAGCATCAAATGGCCGCTTGTTTACGTGGCGGTGTTTTGGATCGCAGCCATTTTCTTTAGTCTAGGCATTAAAACGCCCCGAAATATTTTTCCTGTGGGCGGCATGCTCATCGCCTCCCTCGCCATGGCGGGAGCCATGTATCTGATGTTTGAAATGGACATGCCGTTTCAGGGCTTCATCACGGTTTCCGCCGCTCCTCTCGAGTCGGCTGTCCAGCAAATCAAAGAGACTGCGGTCGCAATCTCGGAAAAACAATGACCGGCGCAGCCAAGGCGGCGCTGCTGGAGATCGCGCTCAGGGTCTGCGCCGACATTAAGGAGAACGACTTCCTAAAGGCGCGCCAAGGCGCCCGCGCCGAGGCGATCGCGCGGGCGTTTCACGTCTTTCGCGTCATGGAGCCGGTGCGAAGAGCCGGCGAATGGTGACCTGCAGCCGATCCGTCCACGCCCGGGCCAGTTGCAATGGCGCCCGGTCATTCTCCGGCGACTGCCCCAAGGGCGTTACACGATTCCCAGCCTGACGCGCTTTTCTCCAACGCGCCAATTTGGCGTCGCCGCGCTGGAATGCCGAAGTCTGCTCGCTTGAGACGCGCATCGGCGGGGCGCCCTTGAAGACAAATCGCCGACGCGCCTCATGATAGGCAGGGTCAGGTCCAAAGAAATTCGCCCGCATCCACTGGAGTTCCTCGTCGCGATAACTCGCCAGTGGTTTGGCCAATTCGTCATCCAGCCGCCGCTGGAGTTTTTTCACCAGGAGCGCGGCGTAATCGGGCCCCTGCGCCAGCGCCATGGCGCGCAGCCTCAGCTCTTTTTCAAACATTTCCATATCGTCGCCGAAGACGTCATCGAGAAAGCCGATCTCGCAAGCCTTTCGCGCGCCGAGAGGCTGGCAGCCTTGCGTAAGTTCCAGCGCTTTGTCCTGCCCCACGCGCTTTGGGAGCAAATAGGTCCAATATTCCGAACCGTAGAGCTCCCCCATGCTGCGGTAGTGAGGATTAAGAACAACGCTGGGGCGCGCAAAAACCTGATCGGCCGCCAACGCCAGAATCGCGCCGCCTGCGCCGGCGTTGCCGCGCATGCCCGCGATCACGATATGCGACATGGTGTTGATGACTTCATGCACCAGATCGTCCATGGCGTTGATGTTTCGCCATGACTCTTGAGCCGGATCGGCGCTCGCTTCGATCACGTTCAAATGGATGCCGTTCGACCAGAAATCGCGTCCGCCGAGCAGCACGATGACCCTGGTGGGACGCGAGCGGGCGTAAAGGAAAGCGTCGCGCAGACGCTTGCACTGCGCCGTGCTCATCGCGCCATTGTAAAAATCAAACGAGAGATAGCCGACTTTGTCTTCTTCGCGATAGACGATTTCCCTGAACGTCTGATGGTCGTCCGGCGCATCGATAGCGAGTGGCGCGTCGGGCGTATCGCGAAGGAGCGGACCCAGCACCTGAGTAGCCGGCAACTTGATTCCGGAAGCGGCGCAGAACTCTTCAGCGCATCGTTCGCAGCCAGCGCCGATCTGAGCCAGGCGGCAAATATCCCTGTTCGCCTGATCGCTCTTCGCCTTCAGATGGGAAATCCAAACAGCGCCATCGACGGCGCCGATGCAGATCGCGCCATCACGCCGCGCGAGGATCTGACCGGGCGCGCCTCTAAGGCGATCCTCTGCGTGAGCGCCGAAAAGGAAGCAGTCTATATCCAGCAACTTGCTCAAAACGCCCGGAGCGCTGTCCGCGGCGCGCAACTTCCTGATGACGGTCGCCGCCGAGTCCTTTTCCCAATCAATCGAGCGATCTGCTTGCTTCATCGAGGGGCGAAGACGGCCTCGCGCATATGACATTGCCTCGGAGAGGGGCTCCGGCCGCCAGACTCTGGACTGAACTTCGCCCGTCTCGATCCGCGCGATCGCTTCGAGCACGCCGCACAGAGCCGCTTCAGTCACCGGGCCGCGATAGAGACTGCTTTTGCTCGGCGGATCTGAATCGAGAGCAAATTCCAAAGAAGCCCAAATTGGCCCCGCGTCGAAATCCTCAGCGGCTTCCAGAATGGTGACGCCCCATGACTTCTCGTGGCTCGTGATGGCCCAATCGAGCGACGATGGCCCTCGGTCGCCTTTGATGCCAGGATGCACAATCAGACATCTCGTGCGGGTATAAACTTCAGTTGGAATCGCGATCTTCAACATCGGCGCGACGATCAGATCCGGAGCGCGCTGCTCGGCGGCGTCGATCATCTCCGCGCCGCTGGCGACAACGTTCACCCGAATTTCGTGCCCGCGTTCGGCGAGTTCGACAAAGAGCCGCTGGCTGAGGCTATTATGTGCGGAAGTCAAAAAGAGAATGCGCACGGGTCCCTCCCATGTTGTCGTTGGCTCAATTTGAATGAAGCTGTTTGCGCCGAAATCGCCGCTTTGCGGCTAAGTCAGGGGTCTAGCGTCGATCGGAAGCGCGCTCGATACTCGGCAGGACTGGCGTCGAATAGGCGCTGAAAAGTGCGGCGCATGCGTTCGGTGTTGCCAAAACCGCATTCCATAGCAATCACCTCGATTAATGAATTCGTGTGCTCAAGCTTGGAGCGCGCCGCGTCCGCGCGCGCGCGTTCGGCGAATTCGGCGGGCGTCTGACCGGTCTCATTGCGGAACAGGCGCGAGAAACTGCGCTCGCTCATCGCCATGCGATCCGCCAGCGCGGGGACGCTCAGGTCCGCCTCAGGATGAGCCAGCATCCATGTCTGAAGTTCGCTAACCTCCGCTCGTAAAGGCTTCTCCAATGCGCTCGTATGCCCCTTGAACTGCGATTGACCGCCCGGTCGCCTCGGGAACACGAGCAGCGCGCGTGCGACGCCGAGCATCGTTTCCCTACCCAGATCCTCCTCCACCAGAGATAGGGCGAGGTCGATGCCTGCTGTGATCCCTCCTGATGTGTAGACATTCCCATCGCGGATAAAGATGCGGCTCGCGTCGACTTCGATGGAGGGATACGCCTTCGCCAGACGGTCTGCATAAGTCCAGTGCGTTGTCGCGCGCCTGCGGTCCAAGAGGCCTGCGCACGCGAGAACAGCCGCGCCAGTGCAAATCGAAACGATCCGCCGCGTCTTGGGCGCTATCGACCGCAACCATTCGAGGAGCGCAGAGTCTTCGGTGACGGCTTCGCAACCCGTGCCACCCACAACGACTAAGGTGTCCAATCCCTCAACCATCTCGCCGTAGCTGTGGGAGGCCATGATCTGCAGTCCGGACATTGTCGGAACAGGTCCCGCCGTTTGAGCGATCACGACGGAGTGGTAGGTCGGCGGCTTTCTCAGCACGCTCAACATAACGTTGGCCCAATAGAATGTTTCGAACGGACCTGACAGATCTAGGCTCTGGCAGTCCGGGTAAACCAAAAACCCGACCCGACGGAACCGGGCATCTTCTTGGGATCGCTTTTTGGAGAATGACTTTTCCATGACGTGATCGTCACGCGGGCGTCGACTGGCCGCAAGGACAAAATACCCACGTTTTCGGCCAAGCAGGAGGGGTCAAAAAGCGGCCACCGGAGCGATGAGAGCAGATGTCGCCGCTCCTTCGCGCCCCGCCCCCTCACAGCGTCCCTTCATCGGCCAACGACATGACGTCGGCGACGACGCCGCGCTTGACGAGCCAGCGCCAGGGCGCGGTGCGGGCCGACGCCGATCTTCACGCTATTATTCGCCTTCGACGTTTCCACGCTGAGCACGACGACTTTCGGATTGTTCGTCTGCAGGTAGAACTGTGTATAATTTGCAGTTGTCGCTCGCGAAATCGAAATGCTTGGCAACTGGCTTTGACAACCTCGCCAAGCGCCGCGCTCGAAAATCGTCGCGCGGCGCTTATTTATGAGAGCGACGGCGTCGCTTCTCGATTACAAAAACGAGCCGATGAAGGCGCCGCCAATTCCCGCGAGCACCGCCGTGGCGAGGACCCCCGGAAGCCCAAAGAGCGCGCCGCCTAGTCCAGCGCCGATCGCCGCGCCGACGATCGCGCCGAGAGTCGCCATTGTCATGTGTTCCTTGGCAGAGATCATCGTTCCCTCCATGACATGCGCCCCCTGCTAAACAGGGGCGTAACATGGAGTTAGAGCCAGCTTCGCGGCGGGCAAGGGCCCTTCCCTTACCCGTCAATCATCAAAATCTCACAGCGGACTCGGGGCGTTCGCGGCGTTCCGCTGCATGCCCCGGCGCCTCACCCTCGCTTCGCTCGACCTCTCCCCGTTTACGGGGAGAGGTGTGCAACGTGTGACTCTTCCCCGCTGCAGGCGCGTCCTTTCCATTCGCCTCGGTCGCATCGGCTGTGCCCCGGCGCACTTTGTTAACCAAGCTGTTCATGCTACCCGCGTTTCGTTACGCGTGGACCTTGGGGGGCCATGTTTCGGGGGGCATGTCATGACCATCATTGCAGCGAACCGCCGTAGATTTTTGGGCGCGATGCTCCTGGCGAGCGCCGTCGTCACCGGGCGCCGGGCGTTCGGCGACGAGAAGATGCAGGAGATCGGCCGGCTCAAGCCGGGCGAGTTCATCTGGCGCCCCGAGCTTGCCTTGAAGGGACCCGTCTCCGTCGTCGTGTCGCTTCCCCAGCAGCGCGTGCATGTCTATCGCAACGGCATCCGCATCGCCGCCTCCACCTGTTCGACCGGCAAGCCGGGACATTCGACGCCGACCGGCGTCTTCGTCGTGCTGGAGAAAGACCGGAACCATCACTCGTCGCTCTACGACGACGCGCCGATGCCAAACATGAACCGCCTCACCTGGTCGGGCGTCGCGCTGCACGCCGGCAATCTCCCCGGCTATCCGGCGTCGCATGGCTGCGTGCGGCTGCCGGCGAAATTCTCCGAATTGCTGTTTGGCGTCACCCATATCGGCACGCCGGTCATCATCGCCGGCGCGCATACCGACCCTTGGGAGCTGACCCATCCCGGCATGGTGCTGAGCGGCTATGCCGAACAAGAGTTCGAGCAGGTGCTCTCCGGGCTTGAGGGCAAGAAGCATCCCTCCGACTGGACGGAAGCCGAGAATTTCCCCGTCACCAGCGTCGTCGCCTCCTCGGCCGATCATGTGATCGAGCTGATCGAGAACGACCATGTGGTGGCGAAATCCGTCCTTGGCTTAGAGGGCGCCGACAAGCTCGGCTCGCATGTGTTCGTGCTGAACGGGGCCGACCAGACGTCGCGCGGCATGCATTGGAGCGCGATCACGCATCATCACGAGGATGCGGCGCTCGCGCCGGACCAGGATGTGATCCAGCGGCTTCGCGCCGACCCGTCCTTCAACGCGGCCATGCAGGCGCGCATGCATCCCGGCATGACCATGGTGCTGACCGACGCGCCGCTGTCGCCCGACAGCCGCTCCGGCAAGGATTTCGTCATCGTCACCACGGAGTGACGTCGTCGCCGGACGTCGGGCCTTGGCGGGGGCGCGTCACGGCAGAGGGCGATCGGGTGAAGGGCTTCCTCATCCTGAGGAGCGTGCGCGGCACGCGTCTCGAAGGGCGAGGAAGCCCTTCTCCCGATCGCCCTGGAGCCACGGCGCCCCTCCCCTGACGCCCGCGCCAAAATGCGCTAGACTTGCCGCTTCGCGCCTTCGGAACAAACACAGAATGTCGGATTTCTATCGCATCAAACGTCTGCCCCCTTATGTTTTCGAGCAGGTGAACCGCCTCAAGGCGCGCGCCCGCGCCGGCGGCGCCGACATCATCGACCTCGGCATGGGCAACCCCGACCTGCCCGCCCCCAAGCACGTCATCGAGAAGCTCGTCGAGACCGCCGGCAAGCCGCGCACCGACCGCTATTCGGCCAGCAAGGGCATCGCCGGGCTGCGCCGCGCCCAGGCCGGCTATTACGCGCGCCGCTTCGGCGTGACGCTCGACCCCGAATCGCAGGTCGTCGCGACGCTCGGCTCCAAGGAGGGCTTCGCCAATATGGCGCAGGCGATCACCGCGCCCGGCGACGTGGTGCTGGTGCCAAACCCCTCCTACCCGATCCACGCCTTCGGCTTTCTGATGGCGGGCGGCGTCATCCGCTCCGTGCCCTCGGCGCCGACGCCCGACTATTTCGTGGCGCTGGAGCGCGCGATCATTCACTCGATCCCCAAGCCGATCGCGGTGGTCGTCTGCTATCCGTCCAATCCGACGGCGGAAGTGGCTTCCCTCGACTTCTACAAGGACCTCGTCGCCTTCGCGAAGAAGCACGAGATCTTCGTGCTCTCCGACCTCGCCTACGCCGAAGTCTATTTCGACGACAATCCGCCGCCCTCGATGCTGCAGGTGCCGGGCGCGATGGATGTGACGGTCGAATTCACCTCGATGTCGAAGACCTTCTCCATGGCCGGCTGGCGCATCGGCTTCGCGGTCGGCAATGAGCGGCTGCTCTCGGCGCTGGCGCGGGTGAAGAGCTATCTCGACTACGGCGCCTTCACGCCGGTGCAGGTGGCGGCGGTCGCGGCGCTCAACGGCTCCGACGACTGCGTCAAGGAGATGCGCGCGATCTACAAGCGGCGGCGCGACGTGATGGTCGAGAGCTTCGCGCAGGCGGGCTGGCCGATTCCGGCGCCGCGCGCCTCGATGTTCGCCTGGGCGCCGGCGCCCGAGCGCTTCCGCAACATCTCAACGCTCGAATTTTCGAAGCTCTTGATCGAGAAGGCCGACGTCGCCGTCGCGCCGGGCGAGGGCTTTGGCGAGCATGGCGAGGGCTTTGTGCGCCTCGCGCTCGTCGAGAACGAGCAGCGCATCCGTCAGGCGGCGCGTAATCTGCGGCGCTTCTTCGAGACGGCGGATGCGCAGTTGCACAATGTCGTGCCGCTCGCCGCGCGAGGGTGACGGCGTCGCAATGAAACGCAACGCGTGAGAGCGCCAGTGGCCGATCCCGTCGACATCTACAATTGGCTGCGTCTCGATGAGCGGACCACGACGTCCGGCCAGCCGACGCAAGCGCAGTTCAGCGAGATCGCCGGGCTTGGCGTGCGCGAAATCATCAATCTCGCTCCCGCGACCAGTGAGAAGGCGCTAAAGAACGAAGCGGAAATTCTGGCGGCGCTGGGCATGCGCTACACGCATATTCCGGTCGACTTTCAAAATCCCACAGAAGAGGACTTCGATCGCTTCTGCGAGGCTTTTGAAGGCGCGGGCGAATCTGCGACGCATGTCCACTGCATCGCGAACTACCGGGTCTCGGCCTTTCTCTACCTTTATCGGATCAGCGCAGGCATGGAAGAGGCGCGCGCCCGCGCCGACCTCGACAGAATATGGACGCCCAACCCGATTTGGGCCGCCTTCATCGAGCGGATGCGGGCTCGAAATAGCGCTCGATGACGCGCGCATAGACCGCGCAGAGCCCGTCAATGTCGGCGACGCGGGCGTTCTCATCGACGGCGTGAATCGTCTCATTGGTGAGGCCGAACTCCAGCACCGGACAATAATTGACGATGAAGCGCGCGTCGGAGGTGCCGCCGGTCGTCGAGAGTTCGGGCGTCAGCCCCGTCACCTGCCGCACGGCCTCAACCACGAGTGCGGTGAAGGCGCCGGGCTTGGTGATGAAGGAGACGGCGTTCGAGGGCGGGAATTCGACCTCGACATTCGCGCTCGGCGCCGCTTCCTTGATGACCTGCAGAATGCGCTCTTTCAGCGAATCATGCGTCCAGACGTCGTTGAAGCGGACATTGAACTGCGCGCGCGCCTCGCCGGGGATGACATTGACCGCCGGATTGCCGATGTCGATCGTGGAAAATTCGAGATTGGAGCGCTCGAAATGCGTCGTGCCTTTGTCGAGTTCGTGCCCCGACAGGGCTGAGACGATGCGCGCGATGATCGGCGCCGGATTTTCGGCGCGCTGCGGATAGGCGACATGGCCCTGCTTGCCGATGACGCGGATGCGTCCGCTGAGCGAACCGCGCCGGCCGATCTTAATCATGTCGCCGAGCGTCGACGCATTGCTCGGCTCGCCGACGATGCAATGATCGAAGCGCTCGCCGCGCGCCGCCGCCCATTCGAGCAGTTTCACCGTGCCATTGATCGACACGCCTTCCTCATCGCCGGTGATGAGCAGCGAGAGCGTTCCCCAAGATTTTACATTCTGCACGCCATGAAGCTCGACATAGGCGATCGCGGCGGCGGCGAATGCGGCGATGGCGCCCTTCATGTCCGAGGCGCCGCGGCCGTAGACGCGGCCATCCGAGACTTCCGCGGCGAAGGGATCGAAGCGCCAGCGCGCGGGATCGCCCGGCGGCACGACGTCGGTATGGCCGGCAAAGGCGAGATGCGGCGCGCCCGCGCCGATCTTGGCGAAGAGATTGTCGATGTCGGGCGTGCCCGGCGCGGAGAAGACGACTCGATGCGTCTCGAAGCCGACCGCCTTCAGCGCTTTCTCGACGACGTCGAGCGCGCCGGCGTCGGCCGGCGTCACGGACGGACAGCGAATGAGTTCGCGGG
Organism: Methylocystis suflitae; assembly: GCF_024448135.1. Classification (GTDB taxonomy): domain Bacteria; phylum Pseudomonadota; class Alphaproteobacteria; order Rhizobiales; family Beijerinckiaceae; genus Methylocystis; species Methylocystis suflitae. The sequence goes on along the minus strand of NZ_JAMRYX010000118.1, from coordinate 95 downwards.
TGAGCGCGACGGCGCGGGAGTCCGACATTCTAATTTCGTTTCGTTCTGTTCAAACAGTTCAGCGCGCGTTCACCCTCCCCTTGAGGGGGAGGGTC
>NZ_JAMRYX010000117.1 GCF_024448135.1 Methylocystis suflitae | reverse complement strand
CAGGCGCCGCTGAACGCGAGGCTCCCGTGAGCATCGGCCGGTCGTCCCGCGGCGGCCGCGTCAAGGCTGGCGGAGAAGGCGTGCGGCCTCCGGCCTATGGGGCGCCGGCCGAAGAGCGCCGTGAGCGCCGCCCGCGCCATCATGAAGACGATGGGCCGCCCGTCATTGGACTGGGCGACCACGTGCCGTCCTTCCTGCTGCGCCCTGTGGCGCTGAGGCCGGCGAAGGTCGGCGAAGAATAGGTTTTTCGGCAAGGCTTGCCCGATCAGGCAAGCCGGCGCCGCCGGAGATTCATTCTTCGAACGGCGCCATAGCGGCGCGAATTTTCTCCGCCTGTTCAGCGAGCTTTGCATCCTCGGCCATGGTCCCCGGCGGGCGCAGGGCGACGCCGTCCCAACGGGGCAGCAGGTGGAAGTGCAGGTGATAGATCACCTGTCCGCCGGCGCTTTCGTTGAATTGATGCAGCGTCAGGCCGTCGGCGGCAAACGCCTTTTCGATCGCTTTCGCGACATGCTGCACGCGCTTCATCAATTGGCCGAGCGTTTCCGGAGAAACGTCGAGGAGTCCGCGCGCGCCTTCCTTTGGAATGACCAGGACATGGCCCTCGGCGCGCGGCATGATATCCATAAACGCGAGCGAGACGTCGTCCTCATAGACCTTATGCGCCGGGATTTCTCCGCGCAGAATCTTGCCGAAAATATTATTGGGATCATAGGCGACGGCCATGGGCGGTTCCCTTCGAGCGCTTGCTCCTTAAAATCGTTTTGGCCGTTCCGACGGGCGCTTGCGTCTCAAGGGACGTCGCTCATGGCGCGAACGAAGCGTCGCCTGGCGGCGACAGTCCCGTTCCCGCTGAAGAAGGCCGGCAAGGAAAGCAATTGCGCTTGAGGCCTGTCAATCCCCAAAGGCGAAGGCGCGGATATTGGTGAGGCGGAAATCGCTCGCGGGATAAACGCCGAGAATCTCCACTTCCTTGGAGAAGAACTGCAGTTCTTCGAGCGCCCGCGCCATCGCCGGCTGCTCGGGATGTCCGTCGGCGTCGGCGAGAAATCGCGTCGCGGCGAATTCGCCGTCAACCATGTAGCTTTCGAGCTTGGTCATATTGACGCCATTCGTGGCGAAGCCGCCAAGCGCCTTGTAGAGCGCGGCCGGCACGTTGCGCACGCGAAAAATGAAGGTGGTGATGATCGACCCCGCGCTCGGCGCCGCCCAATGCTTGGTCTTCGACAGCACGATGAAACGCGTCGTGTTATGCGCCTCGTCCTCGATGTTCTCCGCGAGCACGTCGAGATCATAGATGTCGGCGGCGAGTCGCGGCGCGATCGCGGCCTTCGTCGGATCGCCCCATTCGGCGACTTCACGCGCGGCGCCGGCGGTGTCTCCGGCGGTGTGCGCGGCGAGGCCGAGTTGGCGGATGGCGCGGCGGCACTGTCCCAGCGCGTGGACATGGCTGTAGACGCTTTTGAGTCCCTGCCGCGTCGCGCCCCTGGGCGCCATCAGGTGAAAATGGATCGGCAGGAAGTGTTCGCCGACGATATGCAGACCCGAATGCGGCAGGAAATGATGAATGTCCGCGACGCGTCCGGCGATCGAATTCTCGATCGGGATCATGCCGAGCGCGGCGCGCCCCTCGGTCACCGACGCGAAGGCGTCCTCGAAGCTTGCGCAAGGGAGCGGCGTCAGATGCGGATAGGCCTGACGGCAGACGAGGTCGGAATTCGCGCCGGGCTCTCCCTGATAGGCGATATATTGCGTCACTTTGGGTCCTGTTGGCGCGCCGCGGCGCGCAGCGCGTTCAAATCGCGTTCCGTATCCACCGATGGGGCGCCTTTGTCCAGCAGCGCGGCGTCGATGCGCATGCCGGCTTCGAGCGCGCGCAACTGCTCGAGGCGCTCACGCATTTCGAGCGGAGAGGGCGCAAGCGCGACGAATCGTTCCAGCGCGGCGCGGCGAAAGGCATAAACGCCGATGTGCTTCAATCGCGGCCCCTCGCCATAAGGCGCCGAGGCGCGCGTAAAGTAAAGCGCGCGAACCCGTCCAGGCGCGAGCGAGGCGCCCACGAGCTTGACGGCGTTGGGATCGCTGGCGTCTTCGGCGCGCGCCGGGCAGGCGAGGGTGCCGATGTCGACGGCTGGATCGTCGAGAAGCGCGAGCGCCGCTTCGAGCGCCCCGTCAGGAAGCAAGGGCTGGTCGCCCTGCAGATTGACGGCGGCGCCATGGCGGCCGTGTGGGTCGAGCGCCCGCAAGGCTTCGCCGATGCGATCGCTGCCACAGGCGTGAGAGCCGCGCGTAAGCGCCGCTTGTCCGCCGACCGATTCGATCGCGCGCGCGATCTCGGGAGAGTCGGTCGCGACCACGACAGGTCCCAGCGCCGCGGCGCATGCGCGCTCCCAGACGTGGACGATCATGGGCCGACCGTCGATTTCGGCGAGCGCCTTGCCGGGCAGGCGCGTCGAGCGCAGACGCGCAGGAATGATGACGATCGGCGCGAGCGCCTGCACCGCGTTAATAGGCGTTGCTATCCTCGGCCATCCAACCCTTTTCGCTCTTCACGAAGTGCAGCGTGCCTTCGCTCGTATGCACTTCGGCCTTGGCGAATGTCCGGTCGTCGTCGAGGCCGAGAAACGCGCAGGTTCCGCGCTCGCGCTCATCGGCGCATTTGGCTTGGAAACCCTCGGGAAACTGAATTTCAGCCTCATACATCAATTCGTATGCGTCGACGTTCTCGCGCTTCACTTCGCGGCCCTGCACCTTCTTGAAGGAGACGAGCTTGGCGTCGACGCCGTTCTTCGCCAGAAGATTGCGCAAGACCTTCGCGCCCGTGGCGTCGCCGGGCATATGATCGCCGCAAGCGGAAAGCGTTAGGGCGACCGAGACGCCGGCCACAAGCCCAAGAACAAAGCGGAATCCAGATGCCATCTACTCCTCCAGCGCCACGTTCATCACGGCGCGATGTTATTGGTTACGCTGGTCGTAGGAACGCCCTCGCAACTCCCCATCTGTGAAATTTCATATCAGATAGTTGCATTTTTGTGCAGCCGGAGTAACGTGACTGCGCCAAATGAGTTGCGCGTCTGGCGGCGTCGAAGGGCCTGTAAGAAGACCCATGGCGTGCGTAAGCGTTTGATGCGTATTCGGCACAACTTTGGATACCCTGCGGAGTGCTCAGGTCCGCCGCATCTCCTGGGTCCGTGGGGTTGGCCGACTGGCGGTGGTTGGAGTGGCCTCCTTGAAGCCATCGTCAGTCGGCCGCCTTCCCCGAGGCGGTTTCTTCTCCAGCCAAAAATTATCGAAGCGTCACTGCGGCGACGCTCCTTCCTGACTAGACCAGCGGTTGTGACGAACGCCTTGGCAAGGCGCGCGCTGTAACTGCGCGCGCTTACTTGATTTTGGTTTCCTTGAATTCCACGTGCTTGCGCACGACGGGATCGTATTTCTTGAAGACGAGCTTTTCCGTCTTGGTGCGCGCGTTCTTCTTGGTCACGTAGAAATAGCCCGTATCCGCCGTGGACAGGAGCTTGATCTTGATCATGGCGGACTTGGCCATTGCTCATCCCAGTCTATCAGAGAAATGAAATCGTCCCGGTCGCTGATCGCGCCGGGAGCGAATTGGCCGGCAACATACGTGCGGCGCGAACGATGTCAAGAAGGCGCGCCGGGCCAGTCCTGAGTCCAGACCGATTCGAGCCTCGTCAAGGGGATACGGCAAAGATCAGCCATAATTTTATTGGTTAATTCACAAGAGGAGCGGCGTATGGCCGGAACGACTCCGGCCAATTGCGCGGCAATACTCGGGCGGGGAGAAATATCTCGTAAGTAGCTGATGCCCACGCGCGGCGTCGAGCGTAGTGCCTGCATGTATCGACGTGAAGAACTTCTTCTTCGGCCTTCACGCGAACGCGCTTGGAGTGAGTAGTATGAGCGTAACACTCGAAAAGCGGCGCAAAGTCGCGGAGTTGGAGAACTTTGAACGGCGGATACTCCAAGAGAAGCGGCGCCTCTTAAGAGAGCTCGAAAGCTTGGAGAAGCCCTTCCGCAACACGCGCGCATTGGGCTGGATCAAGGATGTTTCGAGCGACATCGCTGGCGAGTGGCGCGCGGTCCAGGACGCCGCGTCATTTAGAGCGCCGATCTGGTTTTATGTCATCGCCGGTTCCATCCTGCTCGGAGGCGTCGGCCTCGTCGCGACTCTCGCGCTGAGAGCCGCGCCCGCGCCGCGGGACGGCGCGACGCTGCGTCAGGTCGAAACGCCGACGACGCCCGTGCGGATCGAGCAGCCGGCGCCGGCGCCCGTGACTGAGGCGGCGCAAGCTCCCGGCGTCGCGCCATCCTCGGCGCTGACCGTTAGCGTTCCGCCGGATTCAATTGCGTCTCCGACGCCGTCGACGCCCGACTCCAAGGAGCTGAAAGAGCGGCTTCTGCAGGCCCAGGCCGCGGCGGAGCCCTTGCCCGAGCCGCTGCCGCCGCCTCAAAAAACCGACGTTCCCGCCGCCGCGCCGGCGCTCGGCGCGGTGGCCGTTCCGCCGCTCGATGCGGCGCTGCCGAAAACCGCCTTCGACGAGCCGACGCCGGTCGATACGGCCGCGACGGCGGAGCCGGAGGACGAGGCGCCGGCCGCGCGGACCGCGGCGCGCGAACGCCAGCGCGAGGATGAGCCCGCGAATGAAGGCCGCCGCGCAAAATGCTTCGTCAAGATTGATGGACGCGTTCTCTTCGAGCGCAGCTGTATGCTGCGCCAGCCCGGGCGCTCGACGCTGACGCTCAGCTCCGGAGCCGACGCCATTGTTCTAACGCAGGATCATGGACGGACGTGGACGGCGAGCCTCGGGGGCCGCAGCCTCGGCAAGGTCTATCGGACGGGGGAATGTTGGGGAAGGCGCCGCCAGGTCTTCATCTGCGCGAAGGGCGCGTAAACGGGCCTCGACGCGCGCGCCCAACGATTGAAGCCCCGCCGAACGTTAGCGGCGGGGCTTTTGCGTTTTCTCGGCGGCTGTGATGTCGACTTTTCGATGTAGGCCGAGTCGCACTGCCGACGCTTCTATTTTACGGCGACGTCACCCAGCTATTTCTCCACCGAGGATGTCTACGACCTCGCGAGTCTCTGGATCGACGAGAACCACCTGTCGGTTCACGACGAAGTAGCTGTATCGCTCTGCGCCCGGAACGCCAGGGACAGACAACGGGGTAAGGGTCACGGCCTGTGGAACGCGTTCGCCTATCCTCAATGTGCAGGTCTCGCGTTCGTCGCCGGCGATGTCACGCGTGATGGTCTGGTAGACCTTGCGCTGTTGCTCGCGGTTCAAGCTCAGTCGCTGTGGCCTTCGATCAACGGCGTTCCGATCAATGGACCCGCGAGGACCACGATCCTGGAACCTCGCGCTCTCCTCCTCCGCGATTACGGCGCCGCCGCCTTCGTTGAAGGTCGCCACCACCTCGCGGCTCTCCGGAGCGACGACGACGATGTCGTCATCCACGACAACGTAGTCGTAGCCGGCATATTGTGGAAAAATGCTCACCATGGCCGCGGGGAGGGGGTATAGCCGGACATGGTTCGGCAAGCGCGCGCCAATGCCGACGAAGAAATCCGAACGCGAGAACGTCTGCAAATTGCGTCGTTGCAGGATGTTCCGGACCGTCCGCGCCTGTCTTTGATTAAGCGTCACGTTGCCGGTCTGGACCGAGGGCGCGCCCCGATCCCGCGTCTGCGCGGCTGTGTCGGAGTCAGGCCGTGGCGTCGCAGAGGGTTGGCGCGTAGTGCCCTGATCCCGCGCCGACGGCGCAACCGGCATGTCCTGTCGCTCCGCCCTCGAGCGGCCGGTCTGGTCGGCGCCCGGACGCGTTTCAGCCGATGGAGTCTGACGAGGAGGCGCCGCTTGGCCACGCATGGTCGGCTTCGCATCATCGGCTTTGTCCCGGTCCGCCTGGCCGGCGGCGCCGCGACGCGGGGCCGTTTGATCGCGGGCGGAAGGCGGCAAGGCTCTGTCCTTGGGTTCAGCCCTGTCTCGGCGCAGCTCGTTGGGCTGCTCCCGCATCTGCCCGGTTGGACTTTTGGCTTTGCCTTCGGGTGCGGCCTCGCGCTGAGCCTCGGTCTTCGGCGCTCCTCGTCGAGAAGAAGTCGCAGCATCGGTTCCTTCTGCAGAGCTTCTCCCTTTCGTCGCGCCCATATCCCGTCCGCCTGCGGGCGCGCCAATGCTCGGCGTTTGGCGCGGAGCAGTTTGCCCGATCGACGGCTTTGCGCCGGATTCTGCAGCCCCGGTCGATGGCGCCTGACTCTGCGCCGAAGCGCTTGCGGCAACCAAGGCCAGTGCGCTGATGGTCGCCGAGGCAAGGACTGTTATGCGCATAAGGGCCTCCGTTTGTGGCGATCTGATCGTCACTGTTCGTTGGAGTTAAGCACCTAAAACGCGCAGGAGCGGCGGATGTTCACGAATGCGGCTGTCGGATTTTGGCGTCGAACTCTCGTGCGCTCGAGTCTCTCAAGACGCGTCTAAGCCGCAGCGCAAAGCGTCCATCGTTGTCGGCAGGCGCCTTGCGGTTCGAGCCTCGCGTTCGACACTGCTTATGAATGTTGGCGAGCGCTAACGCCGCGCTTGAAACGATCGCAAGCGCCGTAGCTTTTGCCATTCGGCAATCGCTGTTCTTCGCAAAACGCCCCGCCGTTACATCCACGGTCGGGGCGCTTGAGGACGGGCGTTTTGCCGCCCGATTTCGGCTTCGCCTCAGCGAGATTCGCACACCGTTACGGATTTCATGCCGGTCTGCGCCTCAACACGACTCGGATAACCGTGCGGGCCGACCACAACCATGCTCTCGGTCGTGGGCCTCTTGTCGACGACAGTGCAGCGCTTCGTCCGCGAGTCCTGCACGATATACCATTCCTCGACAGGCTGAGCCGAGGCGTAGAACGAGGTCGCAAAAGCCGCTGCAGCGGCGGAGATCATCAGGAATGTTCGCAGCATGCTAAATCCTCCGTCCCGCCCCGTGCAGAAAAAACGCCCTGGTCCTTTGCTTGTTCCGGCGCGCCGCTCAGCACGCGGCACCGCGCATATTGCGGAACAGCTTCGAATTGACGCGCTTCTGAAATGCCTTCGGTCGCTCACGCCCGCGTGCGCAAGTCCGTCATAGCCGGCGCTCGACCTGGACAAGCATCCTCCGAGCCGCCCGCTCTGCTCGCCGACGCTTCTGCATACGGGCGGCTATGGCGAGGGCACGCGATTTCACACGAGCGCAGAACGGCGGCATAGGGCGGCGCGCTCCGCGTAACTTCGGCTACAAAAGCCCCGCCGCACGTTAACGGCGGGGCTTTTGCGTTTTCTCGAAGGCATGAATTCAACTTTTTCGATGGAGGCCAGCTTGAGATTCAAACATCGTATAGCGACCGTTTTCGCGCTCGCCGCCATATTGTTTTCAGGCGTCGCTCTGGCGGAGAAGGCGGAGGAGCGGGTCGTGAAAGAGGCGATCGGCCTCTTTCGAGCCTTCAGAGATCTGCACCCCGAAAAATATCACGAACGGCTGCCGCGTTGCCTCTACGCGGCGAGATGGAGATCAGGGAGCATTCCCGAAGGTTACTCGCGCAAATATTTCGGGATCAGGGCGTTGGCGGGACTCACCGCGGAATATCCTTCTGGTTTCCACGAGGTCGAGAAAATATTCGATCCGGAAAGTCAGCACCCCGACGCTTTCTGCACCGAAGAGGAGCTTCAAGAACATTTGAACGCTGTGCGCGACATTTTGAAAGACGAAAATAAGCTAGCGGACAAGCGTCTGGTTCGGGAATCCTCGCTTGTTGGAGAATATTCAACTTATCCTGTTCTGCATAAGGAACATACTTTTCCAGTGTTCGACACAAAATTCCGCAAGGCTGCGTTCCTTGTATACATCTCAGAAAGCTATTTCAGACGATCGAAGGACGGCGGCATCGGGCGCGGTGCGCCCGAATTTCTTTACGCGGTCGTAATTTTTGAAAAGCGCAACGGCGTTTGGCGAGAAATCGAGACATCGGTTCTCGGGCAAACGTAAGCCTCGGCCGTCCGACTACCGTTTGCGGCGCGCGGGCTTTTGCTCTCGTTCCTTTTTCGCGCTCTTGCGTGGCGGCGCGCGGCGTTCGCCGCCGCTCACGACCTCGAAACGCAAGGCGCCAGCGATCGGCGCGGCTTCGATGAGCTTCACTTCTATAACATCCGCGAGCCGGTAGCTGACGCCCGAGCGCGAGGTGAGCGCATGCGCCGCCTCGTCATAGGCGTAATATTCACGGCCCAGCGTCGCCGCCGGCACGAATCCATCGGCGCCCGTCTCCGCGAGGCGCACGAAAAGCCCCGACTTCGTCACGCCGGAAATGCGCGCCTGAAAGCGCGCGCCGATCTGATCGGCGAGATGATGCGCGATGAGCCGATCGACGGTCTCGCGCTCCGCCGCCATGGCGCGCCGTTCGGCGGCCGAGATGCGGGCGGCGATCTCCGCGAGTTCGCCAACCGGCATCTCCGGCAAGGCGCCGTCGCCGAGCTTCAAGGCGCGAATGAGCGCGCGATGCACGATCAGATCGGCGTAGCGGCGAATGGGCGAGGTGAAATGCGCGTAGCGGCGCAGATTGAGGCCGAAGTGCCCATAATTTTCATGCGTGTATTCAGCCTGCGCCTGCGTGCGCAGAATGATCTCGTTGACGATGTTCTCATGCTCCAAGCCCTTCACGCGATCGAGGATCACATTGAAATGCGCGGGGCGCAGCGTCTGGCCCTTGGCGAGCTTGACGCCGATCGTCGCGAGAAATTCCGAAAGCGCCGAGACCTTTTCGCGCGAAGGTTCGTCATGCGCGCGATAGATCAGCTGCTGGCGATGCTGCTCCAAGGTTTCGGCCGCCGCGACATTGGCCAAAATCATGAATTCTTCGATGAGCCGATGCGCTTCGAGCCGCGGCGGAATGATGACGCGGTCAAAAGTGCCGTCTTTCTTCAAGAGTATCTTGCGTTCGGGCAGATCGAGATCGAGCGGCGCCCGCAGATTGCGGGCGTGCTGCAGCGCCTCATGCGCAGCGTAAAGCGTCCGCAGCACCGGGGCGAGCAGCGGCTTCGTGGTTTCATCCGTGCGGCCCTCAATCGCGTCCTGCGCCTGCGCATAGGCGAGCTTGGCGTGCGAACGCATCATCACGCGATGAAAACTATGGTCGATCTTTCTGCCCTTGCTGGTGACGCGCATGCGCACGGCGAGCGCCGGCCGATCTTCATTAGGCCGCAAGGAGCACAGGTCATTGGAGATGCGCTCAGGCAGCATCGGCACGACGCGGTCGGGGAAATAGACCGAATTGCCGCGCTCCAAGGCGTCGCGATCGAGCGCCGAGCGCGGCGTCACATAATGCGCGACGTCGGCGATCGCGACCGTAAGGACGAAGCCGCCGTCATTGTCCGGCGCATTGTCGCGCGCGGCGTGCACCGCGTCGTCATGGTCCTTGGCGTCCGGCGGATCGATGGTGACGAGCGGCAGATCGCGCCAGTCTTCGCGGCCGTGCAGCGACGCGGGCTGCGCGCGCTCGGCCTCCGCCGTCGCCTCGGCGCGAAACACATCCGGAATATCATGCGCGCGCAGCGCAATGAGGCTCACTGCCTTTTCGCCCGTCACTGAGCCGAGCGATTCGCGCACGCGAGCGCGCGGCGCGCCAAAGCGCGTCTTGCCGACGAGATCGATCGAGACGAGGTCGCCGTGCTTGCCTGCGCCGATGTCGGCCGCGGCGACGACGAGTTCGCGCCCCGCCTGCTTCTTGTCGATGGGCTGGATGCGCCCCGCGCCATTCGCTTCGATATGCAGCACGCCGAGCACACGTTGCCGCTGGCGCGACAGGAGCTTGACGACGCGTCCGACATAGGGCGGCTCGTTGGGTCCGGCGTCGCGGTCGGGCTCGGCGCGAACGAGCGCGCGATCGCCGACGCCGGGCAGGGGCTCGCCCGGCCGGGCGCGGCGTGGCGCGTGGATGCGGATGCGCGGCGCCGGCCCGAGCTCGTCCTCGTCCCATTCGACAGGCGCGGCGATCATCTCGCCGTCACGGTCGCGCGCGATGATGTCGACGAGCGCCACCGGCGGCAGCGTCCCCTTGCGGTTCACGCGCTTGCCGCGCTTTTCCAAGAGGCCTTCATCCGCCATCTCGGCGAGCAGGCGCTTGATGGCGATCCGGTCGTCGCCGGCGACGCCGAAGGCGCGGGCGATTTCGCGCACGCCGATCTTGCGCGGGCCGCCCGCCTCGGTTTCACGGGCGATGAAGGCGAGAATGTCTTCGCGAGAGGGCGCGTGTTTTGCCGCGTGTTTTGCTTTGTCGTCTTTCGCCAAGGGCTCGCTCAAAAGAGGCAAGAAAATCGCCGTTCGACGTGGCCGGCGCGCATTTCAACCGGACTCGGCATCACACATATAGGACGCCGGCGGCAAAGTTGAAACGCTGCTTCAAGATCGGTAATTCGAGAAGGCTTTCCTCTACTTCGCCGCGGCTTTTTTCGTCGCGGCTTTTTTTGCAGGCGCCTTCTTGGCTGCGGGTTTCTTTGCGACCGTTCCGGCGACCTTTACGGGCTGGGAGTCGTCAAAAGGCGTCTCATCGCTGTCTTCGATTTTCTTCTTTGCATTGGTCGGCGTTTTCTTAGTCGGCGCTTTTTTGGCGGGCGCTTTTTTCGCCGATTTCTTCGGCGCGCCGCCTTTGGCTTCGATCAGTCGCAGGGCCTCTTCGAGAGTCACGTCATCGGCCGAAGCGCCCTTGGACAGCGTCGCGTTGATCTTGCCCCAGTTGACGTAAGCGCCGAAGCGGCCGGGGCGCACCGTCACCTTACCGCCCTCTGGATGGTCGCCGAGCAGACGTCCCCCGCCCGTTGCGCCGCCGCCGGCAGCCTTTTCGGCGAGAAGCTCGAGCGCCTGTTCGAGCGTCAGCGACGCCTGATCGACGGCGCGCGGGATCGTCGCATTGATCTTGCCCCAATTCACGTAAGGACCGAAGCGGCCGGCTTTGACGCTCACCGATCCGCCTTCCGGGTGATCGCCGAGCACGCGCGCCGGCTCCGCCGGACCACGCGAGAAGCGCGAGCCGCCGGTTCCCGACTCCTTCTGCACGATGAGATCGATGGCGCGGTTGGCGCCGATGCTCAGCACGTCGTCGTCGCGGCCGATATTGGCGTAGGTCTTGCCATGCTGCACGTAGGGCCCGAAGCGCCCGATTCCGGCGACGATCGGATCGCCGCTCGTTGGATGTTTCGCGACTTCGCGCGGCAGCGCGAGCAGGGCGATGGCCTGCATCAGCGTCAGATCGTCAGGCCTGATGTTCTTGGGCAGCGAGCCGCGCTTGGGCTTTTCGCCGCCTTCCTCCTGCTCGCCTTCCTGCACATAGGCGCCAAAGCGTCCGTTCCGCAGCGTGACTTCCGCGCCGGTCTCGGGATTGACGCCAAGGACCTTCACGCCGGGTCTGGCCGCGTCGGCGGCGTCGCCCGTCGGCGGCGACAGGGTGCGCGTGTAGCGGCACTCGGGATAGTTGGAGCAGCCGACGAAGGCGCCGAACTTGCCGATCTTGAGCGAGAGCTGACCGCTGTTGCAGGCCGGGCACAGCCGAGGATCGCCTCCATCCTCCTTCGCCGGGAAGACGTGGGGACCCAGCAGCTCGTTGAGGCTGTCGAGCACCTCGCTGACCCGCAGATCCTTGGTGCCGTCGACGGCCGCCGAGAAGTCGGCCCAGAAGTCGCGCAGCACCTGTTTCCAGTCGATCTCATTATTGGAGACGAGATCGAGCTTTTCTTCGAGGTCGGCGGTGAAGTCGAATTCGACGTAGCGCGAGAAGAAGCTTTCGAGGAAGGCGACAACGAGCCGTCCCTTGTCCTCGGGCACGAGGCGCTTCTTATCGATCCGCACATAGTCGCGGTCGCGCAGCACGGCGAGCGTCGAGGCGTAGGTCGAGGGGCGACCGATGCCGAGCTCCTCCATGCGCTTGACCAGCGTCGCTTCAGTGAAGCGCGGCGGCGGTTCGGTAAAGTGTTGCGTCGCGTCGATTTTTTCGCGCGTGCATGGTTCACCCTGGGCCATCGCCGGCAGGCGGCCGCCGTCCTCGTCCTCTCCGTCGTCGCGGCCTTCCTGATAGAGCTCGAGGAAGCCTGGGAAGCGAATGACCTGACCCGTCGCGCGCAGCTCCAACGCGCGGGCTCCGGCTTTGGCGTCGATGTCGACGGTGGTTCGCTCCATCTCGGCCGACTCCATCTGGCTGGCGATGGTGCGCGTCCAGATCAGCTCATAGAGCTTGGCCTGTTCGGGTTCGAGATATTTGGCCACGTCCTTGGGCAGTCGCGTGGGGTCGGTCGGGCGGATGGCCTCATGGGCTTCCTGCGCATTCTTGGCCTTCGTCGTATATTTGCGCGGAACCTTGGGAACGAAACGGTCGCCGTATTCCCGTCCGATGACGCCGCGCACGCTGGCGACCGCCTCGGGCGCCATGTCGACGCCGTCGGTACGCATATAAGTAATGAGACCCGCCGTCTCGCCGCCAATGTCGACGCCTTCGTAGAGCCGCTGGGCGATGCGCATGGTGATCGCCGGCGCCAGTCCGAGCTTGCGCGACGCCTCCTGCTGCAGGGTGGAGGTCGTGAAGGGGGCGTAAGGGTGGCGCTTGACGGGTTTTGCCTCGACCGAGCGCACGACAAAGGCGGCGGTCTCCAGCGCCTTCTTGAAGTCCTCGGCCTCCTGGCCAGCGCCGATGTCGAGCCGCGAAATCTTCTTGCCGTCGGCGCCGACGAGGCGCGCCGTGAAGGGTTCGCCCGCCTTGGTCTTCAGATGAGCGACGAGCGACCAATATTCGCGTGCGACGAATTTCTCGATTTCGAGCTCGCGGTCGCAGACGAGGCGAAGTGCGACGGACTGCACGCGGCCGGCCGAACGGGCGCCGGGCAGCTTGCGCCACAGCACCGGCGACAGGGTGAAGCCCACGAGATAGTCGAGCGCGCGGCGCGCGAGGTAGGCGTCGACGAGCGCCTGATCGATCTCGCGCGGATGCGCCATCGCCTCTTGGATCGCGGCCTTGGTGACGGCGTTGAAGACGACGCGCTCGATCTTCTTATCCTTGAGCACGCGCTTCTTGTTCAAAATATCGAGCAAGTGCCATGAGATGGCTTCACCCTCGCGGTCCGGGTCGGTCGCGAGGATGACTTTGTCGGCGCCCTTCACCGCCTCGGCGATGGCGGCGACGCGCTTTGCGCCCTTGGCGTCCATTTCCCAGACCATGAGAAAATCCTGGTCGGGGTCGACCGATCCATCCTTGGCGGGAAGATCGCGAACATGGCCGTAGCAGGCCAACACATTGAAATTCTTGCCTAAATATTTGTTTATCGTTTGCGCTTTGGCCGCCGATTCGACGATAACGACATTCATTTCGTGATCATTCCAGGAGGCGCGCCGGCTTGGCGAGCGGCGGAAGATGGTCAAAATGGGCGCCCCCTGTCAAATTGGCCAGCCCAGGGGCCTCTAGGAAAGCTGCGCCATGGAAAAGCCGACGAGGCCCCTGTCGGCCGCCGTCGAGGCGGCGAAAGTCGCCCCTCGGGCCAAGCGATCGAGCTATCCCGACCCGTTTGCGGCGCGGGTTCGTGGGCGCGAGAAGCGGTCGCTTGGCGACTTTTTTGGCCTGACCAATTTTGGCGTCAATCTCACGACGCTTGCCCCCGGCGCGCAGTCGGCGCTGAAGCATCGCCATAGCCGACAGGACGAATTCGTCTTTATCCTGGAGGGAGAGCCGACGCTGCTGCGCGACGATGACGAGATCCTCCTGCGCGCCGGCATGTGCGCAGGCTTCCCCGCGGAGGGCGCAGCTCACTGCCTTGTCAATCGGACCGATCGCGACGTCGTCTATCTGGAAATCGGCGACCGGTCGGCAGGGGACGAGGCGACCTATCCCGACGACGACCTCAAAGCCGCGCTCGGCCCGGACGGCCGCTGGATCATGACGCATAAGGACGACCGTCCCTATTGATGTGCGGACGCGGCGACTTGGCTTGCTCGCCATGACGCGCTCCTGTATGAGCGAGCGCACGCGGCGCACGCCGTGCTAAGGCCTCGTGGCGGAGTGGCTACGCAGAGGACTGCAAATCCTTGTACGGGGGTTCGATTCCCTCCGAGGCCTCGCCTTTCTCACGCGAGAAATTGGCGCCATAATTTGAAGGCGCGCACTTAACGATAGCGCAGAAGAAACGGACCGCGCGGCCCACAGGGCCGCAGTCGGAGTCGTTTTCTTCGCAGTTGCGCTATAGTTGAGGCGACATCACATCGAAGAGGGTAACGATGCTGAATGCGTTGATCGCGGATGCGCAGGCGCGGCTGGACCAGGCGCGCCGCGAGTTGAAGTCCGCCGTTCTTGATTTCGACGTCTCCGATGACAGGCTCCTGGAACTGCGGGCCTCGGCGCGCCGCGTCTATGACGAACTCAGCGCGCTTGACCGCAAAAAGCTGAAGAGAGGCATTTTCGGCTTTTTGAAAGTCTGGTGACCGCTATGCGGCGCGTCGGCTCTTTCGTCCGCCGACGCGCGCTCCATAATTGAATTAGGAGCGCGCGTTCATCGCGCCGCAGAACGAGGTCGCCAAATGATCAGTCCTGAAACGCCTCCTGGCGCCGAGGTGGTTTGCGTAGACGCGACCGCGGGCCCCTATGGTCGTTGCGAGGGCTTGGCCCGTGGCGCCATTTACACGGTCGCGCGGATCGCCCGCGGCATCGATGGCGGTCATGTCGTCATTCTTGGGGAAGTGTCGCCCTGGCGAACCTATGCGCCTCCCTGGGGCGTCGTCGAGGTTGGTTTCGAGCTTCGCCGCTTCCGCTATCTCGATATCCCTGACGAACTGACAAGGCTTCTGCACGAAACGCAGTTGGAGGAGGTTTAACCTTCTCGCGTCATTGCGCCGGTCCGTCCTGCGGCGGCGGATCCGGTCGCGGCAGCAGCGGAGCGGCCGCGCCGGAGCGGCGGATGAAGGCTTGCGCGTCCAGGCCCAACGCAAGTTCGTCCCAGGGGCCGGAGAGGTCGAGGGCGATGCTTGGCGCCGACTCGGCGGTCTGACCGGCGCTGTCGGCTTCGCGCGCAACGACTCTGATCGAGAGACTGCGCTCCGGGAGGCGCGCCGAGCCGCCGAAGGCAAGCGTAAAGCCAGATCCTCGCGCGACGCCTTTGGCGATGTCGGCGACGCCGTTTTCTATCTTTACGGTGGCGCTCGCGGCGTCGAGCGTCGAGCGGCCCGAGCGGATGTCGACGGCGCTCGATAACGGCCGCGTCTCCAATCGGCGCAGCGCTTTCTCGAGATCGACGCCGGATATCTCTCCGTCGACGAGAGCGACGCTGGCGCGCCCGTTCAGGCTCTGCATCAGCGTGGCCATCCGGTCGCCGACGCCGTCGACCGCGAGAGTCGCGTTAAGCGCTCCCGCCAGAACAGGTTTTCCAAAAGCATCCCACAGCAGCGGGCCTGCTTCGACCGCCGTCGTCTGCGCATCGGCGCGCAGCGCCAGCCCGTCGGGCGAAGGCGCGATCGAGGCCCGAACTTTGAGTCCGCCGCGATAGGCGTGCGCCTGCGTTATCGCGAACGCCGCGGCGCCGTCGCGTAAAGTGACTTCGATCGCGGCGTCTTCGACCTTGAGCCGGCCAAGTCTGGCGTGGCCGACGGTAAGATGCAGATCGACGTCAGCGCCGGAGAGGTCCGGCAGATTGAATGGCTGATCGCTCCACTGTCCGTTCGCGGCGACAAGCGGCGGCGCGTCGGCGAGAAAGGGCCGCAGGGAGAGGAATTCGCTTTGGAGCGCCGCCGTCAGCGTCGGCCGGCCATCCTCTTTCTGCAGGTCGATATCGCCGTGAAATTCGTTTCCGTCGACAAATAGACGTGCGCCCTTGAAGTGCGCCTCTCCGGGCGCGAGCGTCGCTTGCGCGGAGAATTGCGCGTCCGCGAAGGGGCCGGGTAGGGGCGCGGCGACGCCGAAGAGCTGTAGCGTCTGTTGCGCCGAAGGCGCGCTGGCCGCGGCGCGCCCCTCAAAGCGGGCGTTGGCGCCAAGTTGTCCGACGCCTTGCGCTTCCGCCCGAAGGCTCTTGCCGTCAAGCCGGCCCGTCACGACGGAGGGTTCGCCGCGCAACAGCGCTCCAGGACGCGCGACCCATAAGAGGGCCTCGAGCCGTTCGCCGTTGAAATCGAACGCGCCCGTCAGAGCCGCCGCCTCGCCGATGCGGCGCCATTCAAAATTGGCGTTGATTCGCTCCAGCGCATAGACGCGGCTGCGGTAGGTGATCCGTGCGTCGCCGTCGACGATCGACACCACGCCAAACCGCACATTATCGGCCGCCGCGGCTTC
>NZ_JAMRYX010000116.1 GCF_024448135.1 Methylocystis suflitae | reverse complement strand
TGCGGGGGTACGTTGGCTTGAAAGCGTTCCTCCTCTTCTGGCAACCGCTGGAATTGTGGGAGTTCTTTTTGCACCACTCACCTTTGCTGTTCCAGCAACAATCATTATTATTATGTTAACAGTTGCCTTGATTGCCTGTCTTCGCTCAGGAACCGCCGCTTATTACATCTTCACTCGTCCGCGAGTTGTCTTTGTTGGATTAATCTCGTACTCTCTATACTTATGGCACTGGGGTGTGCTCTCGCTAAGTCAGTGGACGATCGGTGTTCGGTGGTGGTCGGCACCACTGCAAGTCGCATTAATGTTC
>NZ_JAMRYX010000115.1 GCF_024448135.1 Methylocystis suflitae | reverse complement strand
GCGCTCGTCGCGACCGGCGCGAACGCCGCGCCCCGCAAGAACGCGCCGTCCGGCGCGACGGCGATACAACTTCAAGCGCCGCCGCCATCCCCCGCGCCGGCCGCGCCGCCGCCGCCGCCGGCGCCCATGGGGGTATTCGGCGCCGATATGCCGGCCGCCGGCAAACTCGTTTTCTCCATTACGCCGGTGTTCGCCAATCTGTCCGGCATCAAAATGGGAACGCGCACGGTCTCAAACGAATATATCGTCACGACGGTGCCGTTCTTTCTCAATCCCAAGCAGACTGTGCGCATTATTCCGCAAAACATTGCGGTCGCGACGCAAATTGCCGGACTGAGCTACGGCGTCACGAAAGATTTCGCAGTGGTTCTCACGGCCGGCATGATCGAGAAAAATCTCAACGCGCTAACCTTCAAGGGCGCGTCCGGCATTTTGCCGCTCGGCAGGAGTTTGCCGGGAACGACGAGCCTTGCGGATGTCACTTTGTCGGGCGTCTATCGCATCTATCAGGACGACGTCCACCGCATCCAGCTCTCTCTTGGCATCTCCTTGCCCGCCGGCAGCTACACCGCAACGTTCAAGGACTTTCTTCTGCCCGACGGTTCCCGCCGCAACGTTCGCGCGTTCTATGGGATGCAGCCCGGCACGGGCACATTCGATTTGCTACCAGGCATCGTCTATGCGGGCTATCTGGGACCGTGGTCGTGGGGTCTCGGCTATCGCGGGCGCTTCCCTCTGGCCGCAAATTCGCTGGGCTATTCCTGGGACTACCTGCTCGAATATCGCCTGCGCTTCCCGCTCGGTCCCAATCCTACCGGGGGCTACCGATGGGGCGATCTGCATGAATTCAACGCCTGGGGCGGCTACACCTGGACGCCCGGACTCACCACCACCTTCCGCGTGAGCGGTTCGACGCAGGGCCCGATTCGCGGCTTCGATCCGGAAATCCGCGGCCCGGCCGTGCCCGCCAATCCGGCCTTTTACGGCGGACAGCGGGTCGAACTCTTCGGCGGCGCGACGATCAGCGGCAAATTTATCGGCTATGACAGTGTGACGGTCGCGGTCGAGGCCGGTTTGCCCGTCTATCAGAATCTCAACGGTCCGCAGATCATGAAGAACTGGCAGGCGGGCATGTCGTTGCGGTTCAAGATATAACGTGCATTGGTCGCGGCCCGGCGGGCGGATCGCGGAGACTTACGGCGATGCGCCGCCGCTGGCGCGACCCAGACATGCGCTCATTGGACGCCGTGAATTGAAGATCGTCATTGTCGACGAAAGTCCCATCCGCTCGCTGATCCTCGAGGAGGGACTGCGTGACGCCGGCTTCACGGAGGTCGAGCGCATCAGCGAAATGCACAATCTGCTGAAGCACATCTACGCCAGCGACCCTGACGTGATCCTGATCGATCTCGAAAATCCTTCGCGCGATACGCTTGAACAAATGTTTCAGGTCAGTCGCGCCGTGCGTCGGCCGATCGCCATGTTTGTCGATCAGAGCGATACGGCGTCCATTCAAGCCTCGGTCGACGCTGGCGTCTCGGCCTATATCGTCGACGGCTTGAAAAAAGAGCGCATCAAATCGATTCTCGATCTGTGCGTTTCGCGGTTCAACGCCTTCTCGAAGCTTCAGGATGATCTCGAGCAGGCCAAATCCGATCTCGAGGAGCGCAAGACGATCGAACGCGCCAAAGGCATATTGATGAAGGCGAAGAAGCTTTCCGAAGACGACGCCTACAAGATGCTGCGCGGCGCCGCGATGCGCGAAAACAAAAAGCTTGTCGAAATTGCACGCTCGGTCATCACTGCGGCGGAGATGTTTAAATGACCGGCGAAGCGCATGTGAAAATTGGCTTCATTCCGCTCGTCGACGCCGCCGCGCTGTTGATTGCCGCGTATAAGGGATTCGCCAAGGCGGAAGGCCTCGACATCGAACTGATCCGCGAAGCGTCCTGGGCGAATATTAGAGACAAGCTCGCCATCGGCCGTTTCGATGCGGCGCATCTTCTGGCGCCAATGGCGGTCGCGTCCACGCTCGGACTGGGCCATGTGCGAGTCCCCCTTGTCGCGCCGATGAATCTCGCGATGAATGGCAATGCGATCGCGGTGTCCACAGCGCTTTATGCCGAACTCGCCGCGGAAGGGGAGGTCGCGTATCCGGCGCAAACCGCGCGCGCGCTCGCCAAGCTCGTCGCGCGGCGAAGGGCCGAGGGACGTGAGCCTCTGACCTTCGGCATGACCTTTCCTTTTTCCATGCACAATTATCAGTTGCGCTACTGGATGGCGGAAGGCGGCGTCGATCCGGATGAAGACCTGCGGTTGATCGTTCTGCCGCCGCCCTACATGGTCGAAAATCTGGCGCGCGGCCAGCTCGACGGCTTTTGTGTTGGCGCGCCCTGGAGTTCTGTCGCGGTCGACGCCGGCGTTGGCGTCATTCTGCATTTCGGCTGCGAGATTTTCGCGTGCGGGCCCGAGAAAGTCCTCGCTCTGCGCGAAAGCTTCGCCGACGATGATCATAATCTCGTCGCCGCGCTGATCCGCGCGCTCGATAGGGGGGCCGCCTTCGTCGACGAGCCGCAAAACCTCGGCGAGGTTTCGCAAATTCTCTCGCGACAGGAATTTGTCGGCGTCGACGCCGAGATCATCCGCCGCGTGCTCACGGGCAATTTACGCGTTAAGGCGCGCGACGAACGAAGCGACGCCAATTATCTTATCATCGGACGAGACGGTGCCATGCGGCCGGATCCACGGCAAGCTGAATGGATCTATGCGCAGATGCTTCGCTGGGGGCAGACGCGCCATTCGCCACAGATGGCCGATCGCGCGAAGAGCGTCCTGCGCCCGGATCTTTTTGACGCCGCCATTGAGCGCCCCCACATTCAGCGCGAAATCGGGGCCTTTGCGGGACCGTCGTTCGACGGCCGGAGCTACGCGGATTATCTCGCCGGCTTCGCTATAGGACAGCGGCTGTAGCGCTGAACCGCTGCTCGAAAGAGCTATAAGTTAGGCGCCTC
This sequence comes from Methylocystis suflitae, assembly GCF_024448135.1. Taxonomy (GTDB): domain Bacteria; phylum Pseudomonadota; class Alphaproteobacteria; order Rhizobiales; family Beijerinckiaceae; genus Methylocystis; species Methylocystis suflitae. The sequence continues at coordinate 12,300 of NZ_JAMRYX010000115.1, read as the reverse complement.
GCGCCTAAGCATTCGGCGCCGCAAAATGCCGCCCGCCGCCGTCGGTCAGCGCCAAAACGCCCGCATTCCTCAAGAAAAACCACGCCGGCGCCTCTGGCCCGAAATGTGCAATCACCTCATCGGTCAACGACGACCGCCGGTCCGCCGGAACGAGCCCAAAGCTGGGCTCCGTCACAAAAGCGATTTCGCAATTTGCGTCGCGCTTTGGTCGTCTTGCCCGTTCACATCCCACGTAAGGCAAAGCGACTTGTGACCGGACCGATCGGCCGTTCAGCAGAGTCGACACATGACTGTATTGCAGGATTGCAGAAGTCGCGAGAAGCTTGTCGTCGTCGGAGCCGGCATGGCGGCCACGCGTTTCGTCGAGGAGCTGACGAACCGGGCGCCGGGTCGTTACGACATTCTCGTGATCGGCGACGAGCCGCGGCTTGCCTACAACCGCGTGCTGCTTTCTTCGGTGCTGGCCGGGGAATTGTCGGTCGATGACATTGAGCTCAAGCCCTCACAATGGTGGCGCGCCGCCGGCGTTGAGGTTCTGAGCGGCCGCAAGGTCATAAAGATCGACGCAGCGGCGCGGCGCCTCCTTCTCGATAATGGCGAGAGCGTCGACTATTCGAAAGTCGCGCTCGCCACCGGGTCGCGCGCGGCAAGGCTGCCGATCGAGGGCGCCGATCTTAAGGGCGTTCACGTGTTTCGCGACGTCGAGGACGTCGACGCGCTGTCGCGGTTGGGAAAGGAGATGCGCGCGCTTGTGATTGGCGGCGGCCTTCTCGGACTGGAGGCGGCCTATGGCCTTGCGCGACGCGGCGTCGACGTGACGCTCGCCCATGTCATGGATCGGCTGATGGAGCGCCAACTCGATGCGGTCGGCGCCGACATCTTGCGCCGCCTCGTTGAAGAGAAGGGCGTGCGTGTGCTTCTCAACGCTAACGCGACGCGCATCAACGGTTCGGGCCGAGTCGAGAATGTAGAATTCGCCGACGGACAAACGATTCCAGCCGACGCCGTGATTTTCGCCGTCGGCATTCAGCCCAACGCCGAACTCGCGCGACAGGCCGGTCTTGACGTCGGGCGAGGCGTGAAGGTCGACGATGGCCTCAAGACGAGCGAACCAGGCGTTTTCGCCATCGGCGAATGCGCCGAACATCGCGGCGTCTGTTACGGCCTCGTCGAGCCCGCCTATGAGCAGGGCCGCGTTCTCGCCATGCGGCTCGCCGGTGAAGACGCGTCCTATGGCGGCAGCGTCGTCTCCACCAACCTGAAAGTCTCCGGCGTGCGCGTTTTCTCGGCCGGCGATTATCTCGGCGAGGGCGACGCGCGCCGCATCGTCTGCAAGGACCCGCGCATGGGGATTTATCGCAAGCTTGTCGTGCGCGACGACAGGCTGGTGGGCGCGATCCTGATCGGAGATACGAGCGGCGCGGCCGATCTCCTCGATCTCATTCGCTCCGGCGCTGACATTTCCTCTCAGCGCGACGAATTGATGTTCGGCCCGCCGATGCAAGAGGCCGCCTGAAATGTCCGTCGATTTCACGCTCGACCAGAAGCGCTATCTCGAAGGCTTCGCCGCCGGCTTCTCGGCGCGCGGCGGACAAAAGGCGCCGCCCGCGCAAGCGCAGCCGATGGGGCCGGACACCGCGCATCTATCTGCGCAGGACCGCGTGACGGCGGCCGGCGGCAAGCTCAATGATCAAGAAAAATGGAAGCGCGAAGAGCATCCGTTCGACGCCTGGCCGCGGCTTGTCGCTCAGGCGAAAGAGAACGCGCCGCCAAAGCCCGCCGACAATTTCCGCTGGCGCTATTATGGGCTCTTCTATGTCGCGCCGGCGCAGGAGTCCTATATGTGCCGGCTGCGCATTCCCAATGGCGCGCTGACGCATTGGCAGTTCGCCGGGCTTGCGGATCTCGCGGAAAATTATGGCGGCGGCTATCTGCATGTGACGACGCGCGCCAATATCCAGATCCGCGAGATCGCGCCGAAAAACGCAACCAATATCGTCGAGGCGATTCAGGATCTCGGACTGTGGAGCAAGGGCTCCGGCGCGGACAATATTCGCAACATCACCGGCACGCCGACCGCCGGCGTCGATCCGCAGGAACTCATCGACACGCGCCCCTATGCGCGCGCCATGCATCATCACATCCTCAACGATCGCTCGCTGTACGGACTGCCGCGCAAGTTCAACATCGCCTTTGACGGCGCAGGATTGATCGGCGCGCTGGAAGACACCAATGACATCGGCTTTCAGGCCGTTGTCGTGAACGACGAGCATGGCGTCGCGCCGGGCGTTTATTTCCGCCTCGCGCTCGGCGGCATTACGGGTCACAAGGATTTCGCGCGCGACACGGGCATGATCGTTTCGCCGGACCAGGCGGTGGAGGTCGCCGACAAGATACTGCGAGTCTTCATCGAGCATGGCGATCGCACCAATCGCGCCAAGGCGCGGCTCAAATATGTGCTCGACGCGTGGGGGTTCGACAAATTCCTCGCCGCCGTCGAAGAAAAGCTGGGCCGCAAGCTGCTTCGCGTCGACGCGGCTGCGATCGCCGTCCGCCCGCGTCAGGATCGCGCCGCGCATATCGGCGTGCATCCGCAAAAGCAGCCGGGCTTCAATTGGATCGGCGTTGCGTTGCCGGTCGGTCGCTTTACCCCCGAGCAGGCGCGCGGTCTCGCTGAGATCGCGCGCCAATTCGGCGACGGTAGTCTGCGTCTTACGGTCTGGCAGAATGTGCTGATTACCGGCGTCACAGATGAATACATCGCGGACGCTGTCGCGAGGATCGAAGCGCTCGGTCTTTCGACGCAGGCCTCGCCGATTCGCGCGGGGCTCATCGCTTGCACGGGCAATTCCGGCTGCCGTTTCGCCGCCGCCGACACCAAGCGGCATGCTGAAGAGATCGCCGCCTATTGCGAAGTCGCGGCGCCAATCGACACGCCGATCAACATTCATCTCACCGGCTGCCATCATTCCTGCGCGCAGCATTATATCGGCGACATCGGACTGATCGGCGCGCGCGTGCCGGTGAATGACGAGGGCGACGCGGTCGAGGGCTATCACATTCTCGTCGGCGGCGGCTTTGCGGAAGACGCCGGCATTGCCGCCGAGTTTTGTCAAAATGTGAAAGCGGAAGAGGCGCCGGAAATGGTGGCGAGAATTCTGCGCGCCTATCGAAAGAACCGGGCGAACGCGGACGAAACCTTTGTCGGCTTCGCGCGCCGGCACGACATCGAGACGCTTCGCCGTCTCGCCAATGAGGAGAGCGTGGCGTGACCCTTATGTCCTCTCCGCCGTTTCTCATTCCGCCGAACGCGCCTTTCACGCACGAGCAGCGCGCCTGGCTCAGCGGCTTCTTTGCCGGCTTCGCGGCGCCCGATGACAGCTCGATCACGCCGCTCTCGCCAGAGGCCAACGCCGCCGTCATGGCCGGCGCCGATAGCGACGATGGCGAGGCGCCGTGGCATGACCAGACGCTGGCGCTCGAATCGCGCATGCAGCTTGCGCAAGGCCGTCCGTTGCGTCGTCGCCTGATGGCGGCCATGGCGCAACAGGACTGCGGCCAGTGCGGCTATAATTGCGAGACCTATGCGGACGCGCTCGCCGCGCGCAAGGAGGCTCGCCTCAACCTCTGCGCGCCCGGCGGCAAGGACACGGCGCGCATGCTGAAGGCGCTTGCGGCGGAGATGGATCAGCCTTCGCCAGCGCCGACCACTGTCGCCCAGATTGAACCCACGATCGCTTTGGCGCCCGGCTGCTCGCGCGACAATCCGGCGCGCGCGACTTTCCTTTCACGCCGTCGACTGAACAAGGAAGGCTCGGAAAAAGACACCTGGCACATCGAGTTCGATCTCGGCGCCGGCGACATGAGCTACAAAGTTGGCGACAGTTTCGGCGTGTTTGCCAAAAATGATCTCGGCCTCGTCGATCAGATCATCGCCATGCTCGGCGCCTCGCATGTGACGCCTGTACGAGACAAGACTCTGCGCGAAGCATTGCTGAGCGACGTCTCTCTCGCTCCGGCGCCTGATGCGCTTTTCGAACTGATCTCCTTCATTACCGGCGGGGCGCAGCGTGAAAAAGCGCGTTTGCTGGCGCAGGGCAAGGATCCTGACGGCGACGCGGCGACGCTCGACGTGCTCGCCGTGCTGCAGAAATTTCCAGGCGCCCGGCCCCATCCGGAAGCCTTTGTCGAAGCCTTGGAGCCGCTGCAGCCGCGCCTTTACTCCATCTCCTCGTCCCCCAAGGCGACGCCGGGGCGCCTGTCGCTGACTGTCGACGCGGTTCGATATGTCGTCGGTAAGCGCAGGCGTCTTGGCGTCGCCTCGACCTTTCTGGCCGAGCGCATCGCGCCAGGCGACAGCCTTTCGGTTTATGTGCAGTCGGCGCATGGCTTCGCCCTGCCGGATGATCCGGCGACGCCTATCATCATGGTCGGGCCTGGCACCGGCGTTGCGCCATTTCGCGCCTTTCTGCATGAGCGCGCGGCGACCCGCTCGCCCGGCAGGAACTGGCTCTTCTTTGGACACCAGCGTTCGGCCTGCGATTTCTTCTACGCCGACGAATTCGAAACGATGAAGGCGACAGGTCTGCTCACGCGTCTGTCGCTCGCCTGGTCGCGCGACGGCGCAGAAAAATTCTATGTGCAGGACCGCATGCGCCAGTCCGGCCGTGAATTATGGGCGTGGCTTGCGGAGGGCGCGCATTTTTACGTCTGCGGCGATGCGCAGCGCATGGCCAAGGATGTCGAACGCGCGCTTGTCGACGTCGTCGCCGAATTCGGCGCCCGCAACGCCGATGAAGCGGTCGCCTTCGTCGCGCAGCTCAAGAAGAGCGGGCGCTACCTACAGGACGTCTATTGAGGCCGCTCATGCTCGATGAAGTCCTGGCGCCCGCGGCGCTTGAAAATCTGCACAACAGCATCGCGCCTGTTCAGGCGACGACGACGCGCTCGACCTGCCCCTATTGCGGCGTCGGTTGCGGCGTGCTCGCGTCCGCTGGCGGCGAAGTGGCTGGCGATCCGGCGCATCCCGCAAATTTCGGTCGGCTCTGCTCCAAGGGATCGGCGCTTGGGGAAACGCTCGGGCTCGGCGGGCGCCTTCTCCATCCGATGCGCCGTCAGGCCGATGGCGCCTTCGCACGCGTGAGCTGGGATGCGGCGCTGGACGAGGCCGCCAGCGGCTTTCGTCGCATCGTCGACGCGCACGGTCCTGACGCCGTCGCGGTTTATCTCTCCGGTCAGCTGCTGACCGAGGACTATTACGTCGCCAACAAGCTGATGAAGGGCTTTATCGGTTCCGCCAACGTCGACACCAATTCGCGCCTGTGCATGGCCTCCACGGTCGCGGGCCACAAGCGCGCCTTCGGCGCGGACGCTGTGCCGGGCTGTTACGAGGATCTGGACGAAGCCGACCTCATTGTGCTCGTCGGCTCAAACGCCGCCTGGTGTCATCCCATTCTGTTCCAGCGCATCATGCGCAACAAGGAGGAGCGCGGCGCCAAGCTCGTCGTCATCGACACGCGCCGCACGCCGACGGCTGAAAGCGCCGACCTGTTTCTGCAGATCGCGCCGGGCGCGGATCAGGCGCTGTTTTGCGGCCTGCTCGTCAATCTGGCGAAGATCGGCGCCTTCGACATGGATTACGTCGGCCGCCATACGGCTGGCCTGGAGCGCTCACTGACGGCCGCCCGGAGTCTCGCGCCGTCAATTGAAGCGACTGCCGCATCGACCGGACTGCGCGAGGTCGACATTGCGTCCTTCTTCGGATGGTTCGCGCAAACGCCGCGCACGGTCACGGCGTTCTCGCAGGGCGTCAATCAGTCGGCGCAGGGGACCGACAAGGTCAACGCCATCATCAATTGTCACCTCGCGACAGGTCGCGTCGGCAAGCCCGGCGCGGCGCCCTTTTCGCTCACGGGCCAGCCAAACGCCATGGGCGGGCGCGAAGTCGGCGGGCTCGCCAACAGCCTCGCTGCGCATATGGGCTTCGAGCCCGCAAACATCGACCGCGTTCGTCGCTTCTGGAATGCGCCGCGCATGGCGATGCGTGATGGATTGAAGGCGGTGCAGATGTTCGACGCCATCGCGCGCGGCGACATCAAGGCGCTGTGGGTCGTCGGAACCAATCCGGCGGCGTCGCTTCCAAACGCCAATGCCGCGCGCGCCGCTCTCGGCAAGCTCGAACTCTTCATCGTTTCCGATAATGTGACGTCGAACGACACGATCAATAGCGGCGCGCATTTGCTCCTGCCGGCGCAGGCGTGGGGCGAAAAAAGCGGCGCGGTGACGAATTCGGAACGCCGAATCTCTCGTCAGCGCGCCTTTATGCCTGCCCCGGGAGAAACGCGCGCCGACTGGGCGATCTTCGCGGATGTCGCGCGACGCATGGGCTTTGCAGGCTTTGATTATCGGTCATCTGCAGATGTTTTTCGCGAACACGCCGCGCTTTCGGCTTTCGAGAATGACGCAACGCGGGCCTTCGATATTGGCGGGCTGGCGCGGCTGAGCGACGCTGAATATGACGCGCTCGAGCCGACGCAGTGGCCAATCCGCGATGGTGACGGCAAGGGCCGCGCGCGCCTCTTCGCCGATGGCGCGTTCTTCTCGCAGGGCGGACGAGCCACATTCATCGCGCCGGCGAGGCCGACGTTGGCGACCACACTGACGAAGGACTTTCCGCTTCGGCTCAACACCGGCCGCATTCGCGATCAATGGCACACGATGACGCGCACGGGCGCGAGCCCCCGCCTTGCGCGGCATCTTCCTGAACCCTTCGCGGAAATTAATCCGTCGGACGCTGAGCGCTTTGCCGTAGAAGACGGCGGCTTCGCTCGCATCGCGACGCCCTATGGAAGCTGCGTCTTGCGCGCGGTGGCGACGGATCGACAGCCTGCGGGGCATGTTTTCGCGCCGATCCACTGGACCGATGAAACCGCCGAGGATGCGCGCGTTGGCGCGCTCGTCGCGCCCTTCGTTGACCCTTTCTCGGGTCAGCCGGAATCCAAGGCGACGCCCGCCATCGTCACGCCTTTGCGCTTTGCGCGCCAGGGCTTCCTCCTCTCGCGCGGCTCGATCACGCTGCCCGAGAGCGTATGGTGGGCGCGGGTCGCCGTCGCCAATGGCTACGGCTACCGCGTCGCCGCCGACCTGTCGGATGACGCCTGGACAGACGTCATCCGCGCCGCGGCGACGAGTGAAGACGTCATACAATTGATCGATGAAACGAAGAGCCTTCTCTCGGGGGCAGCCTTCGTCGGGGAGCGCGCAGCGCTCATCTGGGCGCTGGCGCCTGTTCCGCCATCTTGGGATTTGGCGCTCGAACTCTTCACCCGCGATCGTCTCGATCAGTCAGAGCGGCTGTCGCTGTTGTCCGGTCGCTCGGGCCGACAGCTGACGGATGACGGTCCGCTCGTCTGTTCATGCTTTAGCGTCGGCCAAAAGCAAATCGAAGCCGCAATCCAACAAGGCTGCCGCTCCGCATCCGCCGTCGGCAAGGCCACCCGCGCAGGCACCAATTGCGGCTCCTGCCGACCGGAAATTCAACGTCTCATCAAGATTTCTCTCGCGCCCGAGTCTGCGATGGATTTGGCGCGAGAGGAACAAACAAGCATGAAAGAAGGAGCATCTGATGAAACTGTCGGACTTTAAAAAGGCCGGTCATTGGCCGACGCTGCTTGCGGCCTTTCTCTACTTTGATATCAGCTTCATGGCTTGGGTCTCACTCGGCCCGCTGATGATTTACATCAGCAAAGGCATGCCGATTTCCGTCGAGGACAAACTCTCGCTTGTCGCGATTCCCGTTCTCGGCGGCGCCTTCTTTCGCGTGCCGCTCGGCCTCCTTGCCGACGCGATCGGCCCGAAGATGACGGGCATCCTCGCGCAGGCGATCGTGATGTTCGCCGTATCTCTGGTGTGCGTCTTTGGCCTGAGCAGTTCGATCGCCATCGCGCTTTTCGGTCTGTCCCTCGGCGTCGCCGGCGCCTCCTTCGCCGTCGCCTTGCCGCAGGCCGGCCGATGGTATCCCCCGCAATATCAGGGTCTGGTGATGGGCATCGCCGGCGCTGGCAATATGGGGGTCGTGCTCGACACGCTTTTTGCGCCGTCGATCGCCGAGGCCTACGGTTGGCAGGCCGTTTATGGCGTATTGCTCGCGCTGATGGTCTTGGTGCTGCTCATTTATTCACTGGCCGCCAAGGACGCGCCCGGCGGCAAAACGACGATCGCTCTTGCCGACTACGGCAGAATGCTGGCGGACTCCGACAGCCGCTGGTTCATGTTTTTCTACTTCATCACCTTCGGCGGCTTCGTTGGTCTTGCTTCGGCGCTTCCGCTCTATTTTACGACGCAGTATCACGCCACGGGAGTCGCCGCGGGCCTCATGGTCGCGCTGATCGTCGCCTTCGGTTCGGGCTTCAGGCCCGTCGGCGGCTATATCGCGGACCGCATCGGCGGGGTGAAGACGTTGTGCTTCCTCTTCGTTGTCGTTTCCGCCTGCTATTTCGCCGTCGCCTTTCTGCCGGCGGGACCGGCGCCGGCGAAAGGCGTTGCGGGATGGGGTCTGACGCAGCTGCCGCCCGTCGCCTTTGCAGCGGTGGCGTTGTTCTCTGTCGGCGTGTTATCGCTCGGCATGGGCAATGGCGCGGTGTTTCAGTTGCTGCCGCAGCGTTTCCGCCGGGAGATCGGCGCGATGACGGGCCTCGTCGGCGCGGCAGGCGGTTTTGGCGGATTTTTTCTCGCCAAGACGCTCGCCTACTCCAAAGGAGCGACGGGCGGCTTCACCGCCGGATTCGTCTTCTTCGGTTTCCTTGCGCTGCTCGGTCTCGTCGGTCTGATCTTCGTTAAGACGCGCTGGCGGACGACTTGGGGCGCCGTTTCCGGCGCGCGAATCTGAGCTAAGGAACAGCCGTGTCGGTCCGCGTCGTTCATGATCTTCGAATCGAAGCGGGCTTTGCGACGCAAAAAGGCCGACGGCCCGACAATCAGGACTATGTGGCATTTTGCCTGGGTTCAGGCGGCGCCGGCGCCTTACAAGGCGTCGTCGCCGCCATCGCCGATGGCGTTGGCGGCCACAAGGGCGGACGCGCGGCGGCTGAAACCGCCGTGCGCGCCTTCATCGACGGCTACTATGCGCAGCCGGAGACTTTGGGCGTCAGTCGCGCCGCCGCCCGTTCACTCGAAGCGGCCAACAGCTGGATCGCCGCTCAGTCGAGAGTCGACCCGGCTTTGCAAGGCATGGCGACGACGTTCAGCGCGCTGATCCTGTCGCGTCGAAACGCGTTTATCCTTCATGTCGGCGATACGCGCGTCTACCGACTCGCCGGCGCTAGCCTCGAAAGACTGACGAAAGATCACACGATCGGTCGCGGCGATTTCGCACATGCGCTCCTACGCGCTGTGGGCTTTGACGATGCGCTCCTGTTTGACCAAGGAATGCATAGTCTCAATATTCATGATCGATTTCTGCTGTGTTCGGACGGCGTTCATGGCGTGTTGCCAGACGCGACGCTTCGTGCGCTGCTCGCCGAAAGAGGCGGACCGCAGGAAACGTCGGAGAGGATTGTTCAAGCTGCGCTCGAGGCGGGCAGCCATGACAATGTCACTGCGCTTGTCGTTGACGTCGTCGATGTGCCGCCCGCCGACGAGCGCGCCCTGTCGCGCGCCTTCGCGGCCTTGCGGATTGGCGAGCTGCCGGCGATCGGAGATCTTGTCGACGATTTTCGAATTGACGACCTTCTCTCTGAAGGGCGCTACAGTCGGCTGATGCGGGCGACGGATACGCAGAACGGAAAAGCGGTCGTTTTGAAGTTTCCGCATCCGCGCGTCGCCAATGATGCAGCCTACCGCCTTGCCTTCGTCAATGAAGCCTGGGTTGCGGCGCGGGTAAGAAGTCCGTTCATCGGCGAAGTCGTCGAACTGCTCCCGGGCAGACAAAGCCGGCTCTATTCGGTGATGCCCTATTACGATGGCGAAACGTTGGAGCGGCGGCTGCGGCGCGAACCACGCATCGACCTTGCTGAGGGCGTCTCAATCGCCACGCGCCTGTCGCGCGCCATCGCGACCCTGCACCGCTGCGGCGTCATCCACCGCGACATCAAACCGGATAATGTCATTTTGCTCAAGGATGGCGGGCTGCGGCTCGTCGATCTCGGCGTCTGTCGCGCGCCGAACCTCGAGAACTTGCCGGAAATACACGCGCCCGGCACGCCGAGCTACATGGCCCCCGAGCTTTTCGACGGCGCCGCTGGCGACGAAGCGTCGGATCTTTATGCGCTCGGAGTGACGGTCTATCGCATGTTCAGCCGTTGCTATCCTTATGGCGAAATCGAGCCCTTCAGCCGACCTCGCTTCACCAAGCCGCCGCCGCTCGCCCACAAGAGACCGGACCTTCCGTCCTGGCTCGACGCCGCCATCCTCAAAGCGATCGCCGTCGAGCGCGCCGATCGCTTCGGCGACGTGTTGGAGTTTGCCTTCGAGCTTGAAAACGGCTCGGCGCGCGCGCAGCCGTTGACGCTGCGCAAGAAATCCCTCTACGAGCGCAACCCAGTCCTATTCTGGCAAACGCTCTGTTTGCTGCTGGCGCTCTTGTTGGCGATCTCGCTTTTTTATCGCTAGATCACTTCCCACTTTTTCGCGAGCCGGGCTCTAGACGAGCGGCCGTAGCTCAATCCGACGCTGCCGCGAATTCGCTTGAGCCGGGCGGAGCTCGGCGCTCAAGGCTTGTGCGTCGGCGTACAGCCACATCGCGCGTCTCTCCTTAACTTCTGATTAACGCAGAAAGGAGAACGTCATGGGACCGATCATCACGACAGGAATTTTCGGAGTCGTCGCCATCGCATTGGCCGCCGAAGCGCTCAACATCGCCATGGCGCTTGGCGAATTCAGTCACGTCGCCGCCTATAATGCGGGGCTCTTCTGACGCTTCGCAGTCGCGCGCCGCCGGCGGCGGCGCTGGCCGGCGCTCAGAGCGCAGACTTCATCGATCGCGGCCGAGCGTCGGGAAGAAACCTTTGCCAACATGCCGGGCGGCGACGTCGCCCAGAAGATCGCGCCACATGCGATAGGGATCGTTGAAAACGCCTTCTCCGAGATCCCTATCGGCAAGAGCCGCAGCCAAACACGCCATGGCCTGAGGCAAATCGTGCGCATTCTCGAGATAGAGAAGCCGCGTTCCGACCGACTCTTCGCCCATCAACGACATGGCGGCGGCGATTTCGACATTGTCGCGGCGCCCAAAGGCCACGCCGCAAACGCAGACGAGACAGCTCTCCCAAACTGCAGGGTCGGTCTCGTCGATGAAACTGTGCAAGCCTCTGACGATGGATGCGTAGACCGCCTCTCCCGCCGCGGTGATGATCTTTTCAAGTTCGACCTGAACCTTTTCGAGAGCTTCCGGGAGCTCCGTCGGCGTCGCCATCTGACCTGCGGCCCAGTTGACCGAGAGCTGAAGGAGCTGACCCAGAACGATTTGCGCGGGGGTCACGAGTTCGGCAGGCAGCTCGCGCGACAGACGGGAGACAGCGTCCTCCAGCGCCTTATTCAGGCGTGCCGCTGCAAGCCGTGCGGACTCGGGGTCCTTCCCGCGCAGCAGGCGCGCCCAGGTTCCCTGGACGCCGATAACCGCATGCATCAGCGACTTGATCTGGGTTATCCACGGCGTCGGCGGATAGGATTTTACGACCACGCCATGCTCGATGCGCCAGATTTCGCCGGTCCCGATCAATGTGATCGCAGAGACCGGCGTCGATGCGAACACCTCGTCGCGATTTGCGCCGTAAAGCATTCGGAAGGCGGCGTTGATCTCGCTGAACGGATCGCTTTGCATAAATTTCAGTCTCCCAATATCCGACATCCATCAACAAGACGGCGCGCATCGTATCGCGCGCCGCACTCCTCAACGTCAAACCATTTACCCGGCAACATAGCGCCAAGCGCAATCCAAAGATTACCAGGGAAACGCCTATTGGCGCGGCGATGGCGACATCGTCATTTCCAGAATGGGCGGGTCTGTTCGAGATCTTTCCAGAGCGCCTTGGCGCCGATCCAGCCCAACTCGGCGCGCGCCTGACTCGCCCCGATCATCCAGCCGATGGCGCGCTGTATCGACGGATCTTCGGCGCCGGGAACATCCGTTCTCGTGAACAGGGCTTTCAGCGTCGCGGCGTCATTGAGGTCGCCAAACACGTTCTGCAGCTTCTTAAGCCGCTTCAAGAAAGGATCGATTCGTTTCTCGGGATATAAGGAGCAAAAGAATTCGACCGCATAGCGCAGCTTTTTGAGCTCTTTGCGCAGCTCGTGGCGCTGTTC
>NZ_JAMRYX010000114.1 GCF_024448135.1 Methylocystis suflitae | reverse complement strand
TCATAACCACCCTTACGAGCAGGGTAAGATTACGAATGCGCCCGTCGTCTGATGGATAATATCGCCTTTTATCAGCTGCTTAAGCAGCGTGGCGCCATCGACAGCAATTTTTTGGCATAACCGTGGCTGTTTGTGGCGGTATACTCGCCAGTTGGACAGACCCTCTTCCTGACATCGACCGGAACTCACGGCGCGACCAGGGCATTGCGCAGATCCGTCGCCCTCGCGTCGCGCTCGGAAAGCGGCGCAACGCCGAAGCGGAGCTCGATCGTGCGCAGCACCGAGAGCGTGTCGTAAACGGTCTTGTCGACGAAGCCCTTCTTGGCGAAGGGAGAGATGATGAGCGTCGGCACGCGGGCTCCCGGGCCGAACCGATCGCGGCGCGGCGGCGCGACGTGATCCCAGAACCCGCCATTTTCGTCTGCCGTGACGATGATCAGCATGTCGGCCCAGTTCGGGCTCTTGCGCAGCCGCGCGACGACGTCTCCCACATGGGCGTCGCCGGCCGCGAGATCCGAATAGTCCGGGTGCCCATTGAAGACGCCCAGCGGCTTGTAGAAGCTGACCTGCGGCAGTTCGCCCTTGTCGATCGCCTGGAAGAACTCGTCGGCGTCCTTGAGGTGGGCGCGGCCTTCTCGACCTTCCGCGTAATTGGCGAAATAGGCGAATGGCTGATGGTGGGTCTGGAAGGCGTCGGGCTTGTCTTCATACGGCTTGAGGCGGCCTTCGATGACGTCGCGCCACCCGCCGGCGTACCAGGCCCAAGTCACGTTCTTCTCCGTCAGCCGGTCGCCAATGGTCGGCGCATGCGCCGGCGGAAGCCGCTCCTGCGCTTCCGTCTTGTCATGCTTGGAAATGGCGTTCCCTGGCTGGAGCGTGCCGATCGCCTCCAAGTCGCTCGTCAGTCGGCCAAACCGCTTATGCCGCGGCGGACCGTCAAGCACGCTTGCCGGAGAATCCTCTTCGCGCTCTCGAATCGTGAGCTCGGCGCCCTGCGAATCCTTAATCGCCGCGAGCTTTGGCAGAAATTTCTTTCTGGTCGCCTCCACCGGATTGTCGAAAACCGGCGCGCAACCGCAGATCAGGAAGAAATGATTGAGCATCGAGCCGCCGAAGGCCGCATGGAAAAAATGGTCGGCGAGCGTGAATTCCTTGGCGAGCGCCCACTGCTTGAGCTCTGAACCGTCGTAATAGCCCATGACGAGCGCGCCGGCGTTCGACGCCTCGACGAATCGGTCCATTTTTCCGCCGTCGATCTGCTCCTGCTCGAGATAGAAATCATGGACCGGATCCATGGTCCGTCCATCGATGTCGACGAAGGGCTCGAGACGAAAGGGCGCGTTCGGCAAGCGCCGCGGAAAGCGATCGTCGGCGCGCGGACGCGGCAGCGCGGTCAGAGGCCGTCCATCAAAATCCACTTGTGGCGGGTGCTGCGCCGAGTTGACGCCCTCGGCGCCGGGAAACAGCCCGAACACATGATCGAAGCTGCGATTTTCGGTAAAAATGACAACGACATGGCCAATTCGCGCGAAAGGATTTTCTTGTTCCTGCGCCGCGGCGCGTGCGCAGGTCGCGGTCGCACAAATGGCAAGCGATATGACGAACCGTCCGACGGCTTTC
>NZ_JAMRYX010000113.1 GCF_024448135.1 Methylocystis suflitae | reverse complement strand
CGCGCGGATGACCAGCTCTTGAGCTGCTCGTCCATCAGCGCGCGGTGCATGAAGCCGAAGCCCGCGCGCATCAGCGCCGAGACGCCGACGTCGGGTCGCCCGCCCTCGCGCTCCATGGCGAGGCGGGCGCGATGCAGCGCCACGGCGTAACGCAGCGCTCCGATGAGAAGCGGCTGCGCGTCGCCGTCCTGCGCGAAATAGGCGTCGAGCGCCGCGCCAATATCCGCGGCGCCTGCGAAAGCCGCCGTCACCACGCGGTCCGACGCGATGTTCGAGGCATGAGCGACGATCGCTTCGACGTCCCTTGCCTCGACATGTTCGCGGCCATGCATGTAGAGCGCGAGCTTTTCAAGCTCGGCGCGACTCATCAGCCGGTCTTCCCCAAGCGCGCCGAGGAGCAGGCTGCGCGCTTCGGGACTCGCGACAAGGCCGGCGTCGCGCAGGCTGCGCTCGATCAGCGCCTGCAAATCCGCTTCCGCGTCAGGCTGGCACTCGATCGCCGCGCCTTGCTTGGCGCCCTCGACCAGCTTGCGCAGCGGCGAGTCGCGCCTGAGCGCGCCAGCGGTCAGAACGACCGTGCAATGCGCCGGCGGCGCGCCGATTAGCGACGTCAGCGCCGGAATGACGGACTTGCCGCCGGTCTCGACGAGGATGGCGCGCCGTCCGCCAAAGAGCGGCGTGGTGTTCGCCTCGTCGAGCAGCGCAATCGGGTCGGAAGCGACGCCGTCGCCGCTCATCTCGACGAATTGGAAAGGATCGCGGCGATCGTCGACGCGTTTTTCGACGAGCGCGAGCGCGCGCTCGCGCACCATGCCCGCATCGGAACCAAAGACCAGGAAAAGAAAGACGCCCTCGGGCGGCGCGGCGATGAAACGTTCGGCGTCGCGACTCTTGACCGCCGTCATGAGGCGCTATTGTCCGTCTCCGCCGTCAATAGCGAACGACGGCGGGCGGCGGGACAGGCGACAGGCGCGTGGCGAGCACCGTGGCGATTCTGGTGCGGATCGATTCGGCGATGACCTTGGCGTTGCGGATCTCTGCGTCGCGCGCGGCGCGCACATTGGAGAAGCGGTTCGAGAAACGATCGTAGCTCGCGATGTTGAAAGCGATGCCTTTCGTGACCTCCACCTCATCAGGCAAGGTGACGAGCCGATATTCAGCGTCGACGATCACCGTCGCCGAGGTGGCGCGGCCGGTCACGGTGTCGAGAATCGGCGTCTGCACGCGCTCGCGGAGCACAACCATCAGACGGTAGCGCGGCGGCGGCTGCGAACCGGTGCCGTTCAGGCCGAAGATCAGCTCATTTCGGACATAGTGACCGAGCCGCAGCGGAATTTCGTCAACGGCGATCGACTGCAGCTCGGCCGCGAGCGGCGCGGAGTCGAGTCCAAACCCTGCCGGCGCATAAAGCGGCTGGATGCAGCCCGCAAGCGGCAGGACGAGCAGCGCCGCCAAAACAACCATCACTTGCCGGAATGCGGCAGTCGAAGGTCGGCAATGGGCATTAGGACGACCTCCGACTGCCGACCTGCCGACTGCCGATTTGCTAGACGACCACATTGACGATCCTTTTCGGAACGAGAATGAACTTCCTCAGCGGCTTGCCTTCCATGGCGCGCTGAACGCCATCTTGCGCCAAAGCCTCTTTGCGAATCGTTTCCTCGTCGGCGTCATGGGCGACAAGAATTTCGGCGCGCTTCTTGCCGTTGACCTGCACCGGCAGGCTTATCATCTCCTGGGCCAACAGGGTAGGATCGGCCGCCGGCCAAGGCGCTTCAGCAACCAGACCTTTGTGGCCCAAATCGGCCCAGCACTCCTCGGCGACATGCGGCGTCATCGGCGCGACAAGCCGGATGAGCGCATCCGCCGCCTCGCGGAAGGCGAAGGCGAGATCGGCCGGAACCGGCGTTTCGGTCACGGCGTCGAGCGCGCTCGTCAGCTCATTGGCGAATTCGCGGATGCGGGCGATGGCGCTGTTGAAGCGCAGCCGCTCGATGTTTTCGCTCGCCTGCGCGATCGAACGATGCGTCGCCTTGCGCACGGCCAGCGCGAGATCGTGAAACGCCGCCGGCGGCTCAGCCCCGACGGGGGCCGCCACCCGTCCCAATTCTCCGGTTAGCCTCCATAGGCGCTGAACGAAGCGCCATGCGCCCTGCGCGCCCTCGTCCGACCAGATGACGTCGCGATCGGGCGGGCTGTCGGACAGAACGAAAAGGCGCGCCGTATCGGCGCCATAGCTCGCGACGATATCGTCTGGATCGACAGTATTCTTCTTCGACTTCGACATTTTTTCGATCGGGCCGATGCCGATCTCCACCTCGCCGTCGACGAGAAAGGCGCGGCGACCGCCGTCCTTGGCTTCGATCCGGACATCATAAGGCGCGACCCACTGGCCGTCCGGCGCGCGATAGGTCTCATGCACGACCATGCCCTGGGTGAAGAGTCCGGCGAAGGGCTCCGCCACCGCGGCGTGGCCGCTGTCGCGCATGGCGCGCGCGAAGAAGCGCGAATAGAGAAGATGCAGAATCGCGTGCTCGATGCCGCCGATATATTGATCGACCGGCAGCCAGCGCGCGAGCGCCGCGGCGCTCGCCGGCGCCGTCTCATTATGGGGGTCTGCGAAGCGCGCATAATACCAGGACGAGTCGACGAACGTGTCCATCGTGTCGGTCTCGCGCCGCGCCGGCGCGCCGCAACAGGGACAGGGGACATTCTTCCAGCTTGCGTGACGATCGAGCGGATTGCCGGGCTGGTCGAAGGAGACGTCTTCGGGCAACCGCACCGGCAGATCGGCCTCTGGAACGGGAACCGGCCCGCAGGTCTCGCAATGGATGATGGGGATCGGGCAGCCCCAGTAACGCTGGCGCGAAATCCCCCAGTCGCGCAGCTTGTAATTCACCTTCCGCTCGCCCTGGGGATGGCCGAACAGCGCCGTCGTCGTCAGACGGTTGGCGACGTCGTCCTTCGCCTCCGGCACAGTGAGCCCGTCGAGAAAGCCGGAATTCGCCAGCCTCCCCTCGGCCTCGAAGGCTTCGCCGCTTTCGGCGATCTGCTTTTCGAGTTGCTGCGGATCGAGACTTTCCGGACAGACGACGACTTTGAAGCCGAGCGCATATTTGGTCGCGAAATCGAGGTCGCGCTGGTCATGCGCCGGGCAGCCGAAGATCGCGCCCGTGCCATAGTCCATCAGGATGAAATTCGCGACATAGACGGGCAGCGTCCAGTTCGGATCGAACGGATGAACAACGCGCAGCCCCGTGTCGTAGCCCATCTTTTCGGCGGTCTCGATCGCTTCCGCGGACGTCGCGCCGCGCCGGCACTCGTCGGCAAAGGCGGCGAGCGCCGGGTCCTTCTCGGCGGCGGCTTTCGCCAGCGGATGGTCCGCGGCGAGCGCGACGAATTTCGCGCCAAACAGCGTGTCGGCGCGGGTGGTGAAGACTTCGATCTCGCGCATCCCGTCAAGCGGCTGGGCGAGCGCGAAGCGCACGAGCATGCCTTCCGAGCGCCCGATCCAGTTGCGCTGCATGAGCCGCACCTTGTCGGGCCAGCGCTCGAGCGAATCGAGCGCGGAGAGCAGCTCTTCGGAATAGTCAGTGATCTTGAAGAACCATTGCGTCAGCTCGCGCTGCTCGACCAGCGCGCCTGAGCGCCAGCCGCGGCCGTCGATGACCTGCTCATTAGCGAGCACCGTCATGTCGACCGGGTCCCAATTCACTTTCGACTTCTTGCGGTCGACGATGCCGGCTTTCAGGAAATCGAGGAAAAGCTTTTGCTGGCGTCCATAATATTCGGGATCGCAGGTCGCGATCTCACGCGACCAGTCGAGCGACAGCCCGAGCGTTTTAAGCTGCGCCCGCATCGCCGCGATATTGGCGTAGGTCCATTGCGCGGGATGCGCGCCGGTCTGCGCCGCGGCGTTTTCGGCGGGAAGGCCGAACGCGTCCCACCCCATCGGATGCAAAACGTCAAAGCCCTTGGCGCGCATGAAGCGCGCGATAACGTCCCCCATCGAGTAATTGCGCACATGGCCCATGTGCAGCCGGCCCGAAGGATAGGGAAACATCTCGAGCACGTAATATTTGGGCGCGCCCGCGCGTTCGCCTGCCTTAAAAGACTGTTTTTCTTCCCAAATCTTTTGCCAGCGGGGCTCCGCCTCGGCAAAATTATAGCGTTCGGGTCTCATCTTGCTGGCGCGTCCGGTAAAAAGGCTTGCGGGATTGCGCCTCTAATGCCGGGCGGTCCGGGCGATGTCAAAG
>NZ_JAMRYX010000112.1 GCF_024448135.1 Methylocystis suflitae | reverse complement strand
AAGTCAGGCTTGGCCGACGCCAGCGGCGCGAAGCGCCTGCTCGTCAATTCCCGCGCCGGCGCAGCAGGAGAGCAGCCGGCCGTCGACAGCGACTGCGGGTACCGAACGAACGCCCAGGGCTCGAGCGCGTTCGGCGGCGCTGATGTCGTTCATATCGAGAATCAACACGTCGCAGGAGGGGCAGGCTAGGCGATTGACGAGATCGATCGCTGTCCGGCATGCCGGGCAGCCCGCGCTGAAGACTTCTACTTTGCGTTTGGCGTTCATGGCGTAATCCATGGGTTAGAGGAAGAGAGCGGAAGAACCCGCCGGCAGGCGGCGGTCCGCTACTGTGCGTCATCACGCTAGCCCTTGGAGCGCGCTCCAAAGTCAAGCGCCATTTTCACGTCGCCGGCAGCACGACTCAGCGACCACGAAATGAACCGAAGATTTTTTCACAGCGTCCTCAGTTTTCGTGCGGCTCGTCATCTCGAGCACAGTGACCGCTGAACATGCCGGAACGGTCGCCTGCGCGTGCGGCGCTCATTGCGCGATCAGGCCCAACTTCGCATCAAGCCATCGCCATGGGGTGCAGCCGATCCTCACCCAGCGGCCAAGCAGAAGGCTCGGCGCCGCCCCGAGTTCCGGACAGCCGGGATAGGCCATTGCTGCGGCGAGGATATGGGTCGCGCCCAGCCAGCCTGCGATGACAGTCAGCATGATCCATCCAGCAGGCGACCATGGAAGCGCCAGCGCCACCAACGTTAGAGCGATCCCGACAATCAGCCTTGCCAGGCGCTGCTTGGCGGTCAGCGGACGCCAGCCGGCGGGATTGTCATTGCAACAGGGCGCCACGCGTTTTTTCATCGCTTACCCCGCGCAGCAGGACAGTTGCTTCACGTCCTTGCTGAACGTCTGCGCGGCAAGCTTCAGCCCCTCGACCATCGTCAGGTAGGGAAACAACTGATCGGCCAGTTCCTGCGCGGTCATTCGCGCTCGGATGGCGAGCGCCGCTGTTTGGATCAGTTCGCCCGCCTCCGGCGCCACGGCTTGCGCGCCAATCAGCCGTCCCGAGCCGGCTTCCGTGACAAGCTTTATGAAGCCGCGCGTGTCGAAATTGGCGAGCGCGCGCGGCACGTTGTCGAGCGTCAGCGTGCGACTGTCGGTTTCGATGCCCTCGTGGTGCGCTTCCGCTTCGCTGTAGCCCACGGTGGCGACCTGCGGGTCCGTGAACACAACGGCCGGCATCGCGGTCAGATTGAGGGCGGCGTCGCCGCCGGTCATGTTGATGGCGGCGCGAGTCCCGGCCGCCGCCGCCACATAAACGAACTGCGGTTGATTGGTGCAGTCGCCGGCAGCGTAAATGTGCGGCGCGTTGGTGCGCATGTGCGCGTCGACAATGATTGCGCCCTGTGGGCTGACGGCGACGCCCGCAGTTTCCAGCGCCAAGCTGCGCGTGTTGGGCGCACGGCCCGTGGCGATCAGCAGCTTGTCGGCGCGCAATTCGCCGTCATCAGTCGTGAGCACGAATTCGCTGTCCGCGAACGCCACGTTGCTCACCTGCGTGTGCTCCAGCACTTCGACGCCCTCCGCCCGGAAAGCGGCCGTGACAGCCTCGCCGATCGCCGGGTCTTCGCGGAAGAAAAGCGTGCTGCGCGCGAAAATCGTCACCTTGCTCCCAAGCCTCGCAAAAGCTTGCGCCAGTTCGACGGCCACCACCGACGAACCGATCACCGCGAGGCGCGCAGGGATCGTGTCGCTCGCCAACGCCTCGGTGGATGTCCAATAGGGCGTGTCTTTCAATCCTGGGATGGGCGGAACCGCCGGACTCGCCCCCGTGGCGATGAGGCAGCGGTCGAATTCGATCTCTCTCTCTCCGCCTTCGTTCAGGCGGACGATCAGGGTGCAGCCGTCTTCGAACTTGGCCTCGCCACGCAGCACGGTAATGGCGGCATTGCCTTCGAGAATGCCCTCGTATTTGGCGTGGCGTAACTCATCGACGCGCGCCTGTTGTTGGGCGAGGAGCTTTCCACGGTCAACCGTTGGCTCGCTCGACCCGATGCCCTCATCGAACGGGCTGTGACGGCGCAGATGCGCGATATGCGCGGCGCGGATCATGATCTTGGAGGGCACGCAGCCGACATTTACGCAGGTGCCGCCGATCATTCCACGCTCGATGAGCGTGACCATTGCGCCGTCTTCGGCGGCGCGCAACGCCGCCGCCATGGCCGCTCCGCCGCTGCCGATGACCGCCACCCGCAAAGGCGCTCCCCGGCGCTCATGCTTGGCTTCTCGATCGAGTATTTTACCGGGTCGTCTCTCTTGAGGGCTCGCGACGCGGGTGCTTTTTTCAAGCACAGCTCCATAGCCTGCGGCTTGCACGGCGGCGGAAACCGCGACCGGGTCGAGCGCCCCGTCGCCGCTGACTCGAGCCGTCCCTTCAGCGTAAGAGACGTTCGCCTCACGGACTCCCGGAGCGCCGAGCAACGCCTTTTCGACATGACTCGCGCAGCTGCCGCAAGTCATGCCGGTGATCTGCAAGACCACAGCATCCCCTTCCTGCATTGGCTCCGTTGGCTCGCGCGCGGCGTGGCCCGCGCAGCACGCGGCATCCCGCGCGGGAGCGCGCCGCTGTCCGACGGCGTTACGCAAGCTAGCCAGAATCGGCGCGGCGTAGCTCGCCGCGATCGCCAACGAGCCGGCGACCGTTGTCCTGAACGAGGTCCGTTGGTCCATGGCTGATTTCCTCATCTCGGAGGGATGACGCTCCCTTTGGCGTTTCGAAAAGCGCATCAACGCAGGTCTTTGTTTCGTTCTTTTGGCGTAAACGCCTTCTTCTCACGGCCGACGGGAGCGGCGAGCAACGCCTTCTCGGCGGGGCTCATCTCACCTCTTCTGGTTCTGGCCCGCGCCAACATCGCAGCCGGCTGCTTCCGCGCGCCGGCGGCGCAGCGCATAGATCGTGACGCCAACAAAAACGAAGAGCGCCGGCAACAGCATGTAATCCAGCCACCCAGCCCAGGTGGACAGACCCAAGGCGCTAAGCAGGATCACGAGAATCGGCGTTGTGCAGCACACTGCGGCGACCACCGTGCCGACGATGCCGGTCTTGAGCAACGTCCGGTTGTCCATGTGTCACTTCTTGACGTCGGACGGATAACCGGCCCCTTCGGTCGCCTTGGTGAGCGCTTCGACGTTTGTTTTCGCGTCGTCGTAGGTTACGACGGCTTCCTTTTTCTCGTAACTCACTTCGGCTGCTTGCACGCCATCGACCTTGCTCAACGCCTTCTTGACCGTGATCGGGCAGGCGGCGCAGGTCATGTTAGACACCGACAAGGTGACCGTCTTCGTTGCGGCAAAGGCCGGCGCGCTGAAAACGGCGGACAAAGCGATCATCGCGGCGAGTTTTTTCATGATTGGGGGTCCTCTTTCAGTAGAACAGCGGGAGCACGTACGGAAACACGGTCGACCCTCCGATCAGCGCCGCCACTCCCCAGAAGATCACTTTGTAGGCTGACCTCACCTGCGGCGCGGCGCAGGCCTCTCCCGATTTGCACGCCACGACTGGGCGATAGATGCGACGCCAGGCGAAGAACAGCGCAACGAACGCGGCGCTGAGAAACAGCGGACGGAACGGCTCGAACGCCTTGAAATTGCCGAGCCAGGCACCGCTGAAACCGAGGCTCACCAGCACCAACGGACCAAGGCAGCAGGCCGACGCGAGGATCGCGGCGACGCCGCCGGCGGCCAGCGCCTTGCGGCCGACCGCTTGGTCCGCCGCCGCTTGGTCGGGCTCCAATCGGTCGGACGCGATCTGGTTGGACATTGTCTGTTCGGACATGGAGGATTTCCTTGTTTCCTTCGAAGAGCCTTCGGATGCGGCCCCCATCGGCCTCACTCAGCGCGAACCCAGCGCACGAAAAGGAAAAGCAGGGTGGCGACCGCCGCCGTCGTTGCAAGCCCCATCGGCGTCATCGCCATCTGGATGAGACCAAGACCTTCGCCGTCACACATCGTCGCAACCCTCCTATCGTGTTGCTTGCCAGCGCCGTCCGGCCAGAGTAATCAGACCCTAAGGCCTGTAGCTGCTACAGGGTCAAGAGGATTTTTCGCGAGCGCGAGGAGGCCCGACATGAAGCAAAAGGATGGGCTCTCGATTGGCGAACTGTCGAAACGGAGCGACGTCAACATCGAGACGATCCGCTATTACGAGAAGATCGGCGTCATGCCGGCGCCTGATCGCAGCGCAAACCGATACCGCGTTTACGGCGCCGACCATCTCAAGCGCTTGAGCTTCGTGCGGCGCAGCCGGCGACTCGGTTTCAGCCTCGACGAAATTCGCGGCCTGCTTCGCCTCGTGGATGGACATGCTTACACCTGCGCGCAAGTTCGAGAGCTGACCTTGAATCACCTGACGGAGATTCAGCGTAAGATCGAAGATTTGAAGTGGCTCAAACGAGCGATGGAAGAAATGGCCGCGCAATGCAGCGGAGAAAGAGCGCCCGAATGCGCAGTCATCGACGCTCTCTTCGATACGCGTCGCCAATTCGGTTGAAAGAGCGCGCAATCCCCTTTTAGGCAGCGACGCCAGGCAGGGCTGAAAAAGCCGTCCAACAGCAACGGCGCGGCATCATGACAAGGGTCGCGCGCATCCTTCGTACATGTATGTGAACGGTCGCGGTCCCTGTGCATACTCCGTTCGAAGCTCTGTGAGGTCGAAACCGGCCGAACGCACGAGATCATCCATCTTCCGGTCCAGATGGCAACCGCCCCCAATATGGCGCCACATGAGGGTGAGGCGGCGCTGCCAGCGCTCGACGTCGGCTTCGGGCGAAAGGCCGTGTTCGATAAAGACGAGCTTTCCACTCGGCTTGAGAACCCGTCGCATCTCGCGTAACCCAGTCAAGGTTCGCGATCGAACAATGCGTCCATGTCATAACGACCGTATCTATCGTGGTGTCCGCGAGAGGGATGGCGACTGCGGACGCCAGGACGAGGTAAGCGCGCACGCTCGCCGCGATCGCGCGCCGACGCGCCATGGCGAGCAGGCGCGGAGATGGATCGATCCCGACGACGAACTCTACTTGCTCGCGATACAGCGGGAAGTTCAGCCCAGAGCCGACCCCGACTTCGAGCACGCCCCTTTGGCGTTGGCGACTACCTCGCGGCGATATTTTTCGAGCTGGTTCCCTTATCCCTCGGCGCCTGGCCCAAGCGGCGCCCGCCGTGCGCCCCCTCGCCATGGCTTTCTTCGACAACGCCGGCGCATCGCGTCTTGCAGGTTTGGCAACAGCCTTGCTCATCAAGAGCCCTGGAGGTGATCTCGCATCAGTCGCGACCTGTGAGGCGGACGTCGCAGCCGTGGCGATGGGTGGTCTGTCTCGCTTCGATCCGACCTTGTGCTCTCGTTTGTCCGCTTTGGGCGCGCCGGGCGGCGCCGTTCGTCGTTTCTCGCGGTTTCAGCGTCTTTCGGTTTGGGCGCCTTGTTCCGTTCACGCCGCGGCTCGTCATGGCGTCGTCAAGTGGAAACCGGTAGCGTCTCGTCGGTGAGATCGCTTGCCTCGCCAATTCTGTCTCATCCGTGCATCATCGCGGCCGCTCCATCGTTATACGCCTGCTTCATGCGCCGACTCGTTGCGTCATGCCTTGTCAGATCGGATATTGCTCCAAGAGCCTCTTCTCGGTTCGCCAGATGATCCTGGAATAGCTGGCTCCTGCGAAATCGAAAGAGCGACTTACCGGGCTTCACAAGGCCCGCCGCGTCGATGATTTGAATTCGCCGCGTCATATTCCATCGCTCGCTATTACCGCGCCCGCCTCCGGTTGCATGGCGTTTCGTCCTATGGCAGCAGTCGCCGCCCAAAACCCTGCGTCCGCGACGATTTTCCCCTTGGCGCTTACGCGCCAATTCCTCGCGAGCCAAAATCGCCCCGGCCTTCGGGTCCTCCGCTTTGCTTCGGCCTCGCGTCGTTCCGGCGCTTCGGTTCGGGCGTCGCCTTCGCGGCCATCACGGACTGCCATCGCAACCGGGGCGGACGCCCCAACGATGGAGAGAAAGATGAAGACGTTCGCGGAATTCCAGATCCTCGGCCGCATCGGCAAGGTTCGTGAAGTCGGGCAGACGACGCGCGTTTCGATCTGCGCCAACTACGCCTTCAAAGACCGCAACGGCGAGACGAAGGACAAGCCCTACTGGAACGAAATCACGATCTGGAGCGACAGCGCGCGCAAATATGTTCGCGATTACGCAAAACCCGGCGATCTCGTGGTTGCGCGCGGCACGCTGAAGCAGGGTAGCTTCGAGAAAGACGGCGAGAAGGTCTATACCGTCGACCTCAACTGCGACGACTTTTCGATCCTTGCGTCCGCCAAGACGGACAAGTCCGACGAGGAGACCGAGGCGGCGCCCGAGACGGCGAAGAAGCCTGCGAAGGGCAAG
>NZ_JAMRYX010000111.1 GCF_024448135.1 Methylocystis suflitae | reverse complement strand
GCGCCGACGGCGCCTATGTGCCGCGCATGCGGAAGCATTACGAAGAGGTCGTGCGCGAGACGCTGCAGAAGCAGTTCGGATATAAGAACGCGCTCGAAGTGCCGACGATCGAGAAGATCGTGCTCAACATGGGCGTCGGCGAGTCCGTCAACGACAGCAAGAAGGCGACGTCGGCGGCGAGCGACCTTGGCCTTATCGCCGGTCAGAAGCCGGTCGTCACCCGCGCGCGCAAGGCGATCTCGACCTTCAAGTTGAGAGAGAACATGCCGATCGGCGCGAAGGTGACGCTGCGCAAGACGCGGATGTATGAGTTTCTTGATCGTCTGATCACCGTGGCGCTGCCGCGCGTGCGCGACTTCCGCGGATTGAATCCGAAGTCGTTCGACGGACGCGGGAATTATGCGCTCGGCATCAAGGAGCACATCGTTTTCCCCGAAATCGACTACGACAAGGCGGAGTCGATCCTGGGCATGGACGTGATCGTTTGCACGACGGCCAAGACCGACGAAGAGGCGCGCGCCTTGCTGAAGGCGTTCAATTTCCCGTTCCGGCAGTGAGGGCGTAACGGCTCCTCAAACGCGGATACTGAAAGGCGAAACTGGTAATGGCGAAGAAAAGCGCGATTGAGAACAACAAGCGGAAGCGAAGGCTCGTGAAGTCCTACGCCGGGCGGCGCGCACGGCTGAAGGCGGTCGCGAACGACAAGACGCTGAGCGTCGAAGAGCAGTTCGAGGCGCGTCTCAAGCTTGCTGAGCTCCCGCGCAATTCCGCGCCCGTTCGCGTGCGCAACCGCTGCGAAGTGTCGGGGCGTCCGCGCGGCTTTTATCGCAAGCTGAAAATGTCGCGCATTGCGCTGCGCGAATTGGGGTCCCGCGGCCTGGTGCCCGGCCTCGTGAAGTCAAGCTGGTAAGGAGACGCAGATGGCGATCAACGATCCATTGGGCGATCTCCTCACCCGCATCCGCAACGCGCAGATGCGCCGCAAGGATAAGGTCTCCTCTCCCGGCTCGAAGCTGCGCGCGCATGTGCTCGACGTGCTGAAGGAAGAGGGCTATATCCGCGGCTATAGCAGCACCGACTTCGGCAATGGCCGGACCGAGTTCGAGATCGAACTGAAATATTTCGACGGCGAACCGGTCATCAAGCAGATCGAGCGCGTGTCGCGTCCGGGCCGCCGCGTCTATGCGGCGGTTGACGCAGTGCCGCGCGTGGCGAATGGCCTCGGCGTCACCATCGTGTCGACGCCGAAGGGCGTCATGGCCGATCACGCGGCGCGCGAGAATAATGTCGGTGGCGAGGTGCTGTGCAAGGTCTTCTAGACCTTGCGCCTCATCAAACAGGATTTGCAACCATGTCTCGTATCGGCAAGAAGCCTGTCGTCATTCCCGCCGGCGTCACCGCCAAGGTGGACGGTCAGCTCGTGCAGGTGAAGGGCGCGAAGGGCCAGCTGGAGTTCCTGGCGCCCGACGACGTTTCCGTCGTCCAGCAGGACAACGCCATCTCGGTCGACCCGCGCAATGAAACCAAGCGCGCCCGCGCGCTGTGGGGCACGGCGCGCGCCCAGATCAACAATATCGTCGTCGGCGTGACCACGGGCTTTGAGAAGAAGCTTGAGATCACCGGCGTCGGCTATCGCGCCTCGGTGCAGGGAAAAACGCTGCAACTCGCGCTCGGCTATTCGCATGACGTGAGCTATCCGATTCCGGCCGGCATCGCGATCGTGACGCCGAAGCCGACGGAAATCAGCGTCAGCGGCATGGATCGGCGCCAGGTCGGTCAAGTCGCCGCCGAGATCCGCGCCCTGCGCCCGCCCGAGCCCTACAAGGGCAAGGGCGTCAAATACGCCAATGAATTCATCTTCCGCAAGGAAGGCAAGAAGAAGTAAGGACCCGCCATGGCCAGGGATGTCAAAGTCGAACAGCGTCGAAAGGCGCGGGTGCGCCGGGCGATCCGTGAACGCGCCAAAGGGCGGTTGCGCCTTTCGGTGTTTCGCTCGTCCAAGCAGATCTATGCGCAGATCATCGACGACGAGAAGGGCGCGACGGTCGCCGCCGCCTCTTCGCTCGAGAAGGCGAACCGAGAGGGTCTGAAGACCGGCGCGGACGTCGAGGCGGCGAAGGTCGTCGGCAAGCTTCTCGCGGAGCGCGCCGTCGCCAAGGGCGTCAAAGAGGTCGTTTTCGACCGCGGCGCGTACATGTATCACGGGCGCGTCAAGGCGCTGGCCGACGGCGCTCGCGAGGGCGGTCTGGAGTTTTAACAGGGGGCGCGCGCCGTTGAGGGCGTGCGCTTCTCGCGCGGAATGCGTGCCGGCGCAGATGCGCCGGGCGTCGATCCGATGGGTCGGCAGTGAAGGAAGCGAGCGGCGCATCACGCCGCGTAAGTGACGGAAGAGACAATGGCGCGTGAAGGAGAAGGCGGTCGCGGCCGCGATCGGGATCGTGACGATCGCGACGGCGAATTTGTGGATCGTCTGGTCCACATCAATCGCGTCGCGAAGGTGGTGAAGGGCGGCAGGCGTTTCGGCTTCGCCGCGCTCGTCGTCGTCGGCGACCAGAAGGGCCGCGTTGGCTATGGACACGGCAAGGCGCGCGAAGTGCCTGAGGCGATCCGCAAGGCGACGGAAGCGGCGAAGCGCGCGTTGATCCGCGTGCCGCTGCGCGAAGGCCGCACGCTGCATCATGACGTTCATGGCCGCCACGGCGCGGGCCGCGTCATCCTGCGCGCGGCGCCGGCGGGCACCGGAATCATCGCCGGCGGTCCAATGCGCGCGATTTTCGAAACGCTGGGCATGCACGACGTCGTGGCGAAGAGCCAGGGGTCGTCCAATCCCTACAACATGATCCGCGCGACCTTCGATGCGCTCGGCCGCGAAGACTCGCCGCGCTCCGTCGCGGCGCGCCGCTCGCTTAAAGTTTCGGTGCTGCAGTCGCGCCGTCAAGGCGTCGACGCCGACGCCGTCGACGCGTAAGGAGACGACCCATGACGAAGAGCACGCAGCAGATCGTCGTCGAACAGATCGGCAGCCCGATCGGCCGTCCCGAACGGCAGCGCCGCACGCTTCTCGGCCTCGGCCTGACGCGCATCGGCCGCCGCCGCGCGCTGGAAGACACGCCGGCCGTGCGCGGGATGATCGCTAAGGTGGCGCATCTCGTGAAAATCGTCGACGCCAAAAACGTCGACGGGAAGTGAGGACGCGGCCATGAAACTCAATGAAATTACCGACAATCCCGGCGCCAGCAAGAACCGCATGCGCGTCGGCCGCGGCATCGGCTCCGGCAAGGGCAAGACCGGCGGACGCGGCGTCAAGGGCCAGAAGGCGCGCACCGGCGTGGCGATCAAGGGCTTCGAGGGCGGTCAGATGCCGTTGCATCGGCGCCTGCCGAAGCGCGGATTCTACAATCCGTTCTCGACGCACTACAACGAAGTCAATCTCGGGCGCATTCAGCAGGCGCTCGACGCCGGCAAGCTCGACGCCAGCGCGCCGGTGACGATCGAGGCGCTGCTTGCGGCCGGCGTCGTCACCAGGCCGCGCGACGGCGTTAAGATCCTGGGCCAGGGCGAGTTGAAGACAAAGCTCGCCTTCGAGGTCTCGGCGGCCTCCAAATCGGCGGTCGCGGCCATCGAGGGCGCCGGCGGCTCCGTGAAACTTCTCGCCGGCGAGACGCCGGCGCAATAAAGCAAAAAAGCGCGGCCGCTCTCGCATGAGCGGCTGCGCTGTTTTATACCAATCGCTCCGAACGGAGCGGGCGAGCCTCGACGGTTACACGGCGAGCGCTTAGTCCAACAAAATGCGTCGCGTCGACAGCGGCGCGAAAGGGGAGTTCCTTCATGGCATCGGCAGCCGAGCAGCTCGCGGCCAACGTCAATCTCTCCGCCTTCGGCAAATCCGAGGAATTGAAAAAGCGCATCCTGTTCACGCTGGGCGCGCTGATCGTCTATCGCCTCGGCACCTACGTGCCGCTGCCGGGCATCGACCCCGAGGCTTTCGCGAAAAGCTTTTTTGGCCAGTCGAAGGGCATGCTGGAGCTCTTCAACATGTTCGCGGGCGGCGCCGTGCAGCGCCGCGCGATCTTCGCGCTCAACATCATGCCGTATATTTCGGCGTCGATTATCATCCAGCTGCTGACGTCGGTGATTCCGACGCTGGAGACGCTGAAGAAAGAGGGCGAGCAGGGCCGCAAGGTCCTCAACCAATATACCCGCTACCTTACCGTTGCGCTCGCGACGTTCCAGGCCTACGCGATGGCCATCGGGCTGGAGGGCCAGCAGGGCGTCGTCACCGATCCGGGCATATTCTTCCGCATCACCACGGTCGTGACGCTGGTCGGCGGCACGATGTTCCTGATGTGGCTTGGCGAGCAGATCACCTCTCGCGGAATTGGCAACGGCTCCTCGCTCATTATCTTCGCGGGCATCGTCGCCGCGTTTCCATCGGCGATTGTGTCGACCTTGGAGCTGGGCCGGCAGGGCGCCATTTCGACGGCGCTGATCATCGGCGTCATCGTCATGTCCTTCGCCGTCGTCGCCTTCATCGTGTTCATGGAGCGGGCGCAGCGGCGCCTGCTGATCACCTATCCCAAGCGCCAGCACGGCAACCGGGTCTATGAGGGACAGACGTCGTTCCTGCCGCTGAAGCTGAACACGTCCGGCGTCATCCCGCCGATCTTCGCATCGTCGCTGCTGCTGTTGCCGACGACCGTGGCGAATTTCTACCAGTCGACCGGCAGCGAAAGCGTCTTCGCGACGATCTCCGCCTATTTCGGCCACGGGCGGCCGCTGTATATGCTCGCCTATGTCGGATTGATCGTGTTCTTCGCCTTCTTCTACACCGCGATCGTCTTCAATCCGGTCGAGACGGCGGACAATCTCAAGAAGCACGGTGGTTTCGTGCCGGGCATTCGCCCAGGCGAACGCACGGCGAAATTCATCGACGAAGTGCTGATGCGGATCACGGTGCTCGGCGCGGCCTATCTGGCGGTGATCTGCATCATTCCGGAAGGGCTCATCGCCTACGCCAATCTGCCGTTCTATTTCGGCGGCACGTCGCTGCTCATCGTCGTCAGCGTC
Organism: Methylocystis suflitae; assembly: GCF_024448135.1. Lineage (GTDB taxonomy): Bacteria > Pseudomonadota > Alphaproteobacteria > Rhizobiales > Beijerinckiaceae > Methylocystis > Methylocystis suflitae. Next base: position 12,545 of record NZ_JAMRYX010000111.1, on the reverse strand, counting down.
ACCATGGATACTGTGGCGCAGATCCACGGTCATATGCAGGCGCAGCAATATGAGGGGCTGATTCGCAAGACCAAGCTTCGCGGCGGGAAACGCGCCCGATGAGGCTGGTGCTGCTCGGTCCGCCGGGGGCCGGCAAGGGAACGCAGGCGGCGCGTCTCGTCGAAAAGCACGGCGTGCCGCAGCTCTCGACGGGAGACATGCTGCGCGCCGCGGTCGCGGCGAAAACGCCGATTGGACTGAGGGCCAAGGAGATCATGGACGCTGGCGCGCTGGTGCCGGACGAGGTCGTGATCGGCTTGATCGACGAACGGCTCGGCGCGGCTGACTGCGCCAACGGGTTCATTCTCGACGGCTTCCCGCGCACGGTGGCGCAAGCCGAGGCGCTGCAGGATCTGCTCGAGCGCCGAGGCTTAACGCTCGACGCCGTGCTCGAGCTTGCCGTCAACGAAGGCGCGCTCGTCGACCGGATGCGCAAACGCGTCGATGAAACCCGCGCCGCGGGCGGCGCGGTGCGCGCAGACGACAATCCGGAAAGCTTCAAGACGCGGCTCGAAGCCTATCGGGCCCAAACGGCCCCGGTGTCGGCGCACTACGCCAAGCGTAGCGAACTGACCAAGATCGACGGCATGGCGCCGATCGAGGATGTCACCGCGGAGATCGATCGCGCCCTGTCGGGCGCCGGCTAGGTTTTTTCGCGAAGTCGCTTGACCATCTGGCCACTGGCCCCTAAATAGATAGCCTTCACGTTGTTGGACAGGCGGCTCCGGCTCCCGGATTGGGGGGGCGGGGCCTGTTTTCGTATGAAGACGGTTCGCAACCGTCCGCATGGGCCGGGCTCCACCGGACGCGGGCGTCATCCCGGAGCTTAAGGCTCCTTCTCACATGGAGAGACAAAGTGGCCCGAATTGCAGGCGTCAATATCCCGACGAACAAGCGCGTCGTCATCGCGCTCCAATATATCCACGGCATTGGCGCCAAGAAGGCCGAGGAAATCTGCGAAAAGGTGAACATCCCGGCCGAGCGCCGCGTGGCGCAACTCACCGACGCGGAAGTTCTGCAAATTCGCGAAACCATCGACCGCGACTACATGGTCGAAGGCGATCTGCGCCGCGAGGTCGCGATCAACATCAAGCGCTTGATGGATCTTGGCTGCTATCGCGGCCTGCGCCATCGCCGTCAGCTCCCCGTGCGCGGCCAGCGCACGCACACCAACGCCCGCACCCGCAAGGGCAAGGCGAAGCCGATCGCCGGCAAGAAGAAGTAATTCCGGCAGTCGTAGGTCGGCCCTCGGCATTCGGTTTTACCGACTGCCGAAGCCCGACTCCGAATGTCCAGGTGGAGCCGCTGGAATTACGGCGGCGTCGATATCGAAAGGCAGACTGAACAATGGCTAAGGACACAACGCGCGTTCGTCGCCGCGAGCGCAAGAACATCGTTTCCGGCGTCGCGCATGTGAATTCGACGTTCAACAATACCATGATCACCATCACCGACGCGCAGGGCAATACTGTGTCGTGGTCGTCCGCAGGGTCGATGGGATTTAAAGGCTCGCGCAAATCCACGCCCTACGCCGCGCAGATGGCCGCCGAAGACGCCGCCCGCAAGGCCGGCGAGCACGGCGTGCGCACGCTTGAAGTGGAAGTCTCCGGTCCGGGCTCCGGCCGTGAGTCGGCGCTTCGCGCCTTGCAGGCGGCGGGCTTCACGGTCACTTCGATCCGCGATGTGACTCCCATTCCGCACAACGGCTGCCGTCCGCGCAAGCGCCGCCGCGTCTGAGTTCATTGTCTGATTTGATTTCGCGCGGCGCGGCGCATGCCCGGCGCCGCACTCAGGAGCTTCAAGGAAAGGCCTCCACGTGAGCATCCAGAAGAACTGGCAGGAACTCATCAAGCCGAACAAGCTCGAAGTCACCGCCGGAGACGATCCCAAGCGCGTCGCGACCGCGGTCGCCGAGCCGCTGGAGCGCGGTTTTGGCGTGACGCTTGGCAACGCCCTGCGCCGCATTCTGCTGTCGTCGTTGCAAGGCGCGGCGATCACGTCGATTCACATCGACGGCGTGCTGCACGAGTTCTCGTCGATCCCCGGCGTGCGTGAGGACGTGACCGACATCGTCCTCAACATCAAGGACATCGCCATCAAATATCAGGGCGATGGCATGAAGCGCCTGACGCTCAAGAAGACGGGACCGGGAGTCGTCACCGCGGGCGACATCCAGGTGACGGGCGACGTGCAGGTCCTCAACCCCGAACTCGTCATCTGCACGCTCGACGAAGGCGCCGAGATCCGCATCGAGTTCACCGTCGCCAACGGCAAGGGCTATGCGCCCGCCGACCGCAACCGCGCCGAAGACGCCCCGATCGGCCTCATTCCGATCGACAGCCTCTATTCGCCGGTCAAGAAGGTCAGCTATCGCGTCGAAAACACCCGCGAGGGCCAGGTTCTCGACTATGACAAGCTGACGCTGACCGTCGAGACGAATGGCGCGATGAGCCCGGAAGACGCGATCGCCTATTCGGCGCGCATTCTGCAGGACCAGCTCAACGTCTTCGTCAATTTCGAAGAGCCGCGCCGCGAGGAGGCCGCGCCGTCGATTCCGCAGCTCGCCTTCAATCCGGCGCTGCTGAAGAAGGTGGACGAGCTGGAGCTTTCGGTGCGTTCGGCGAACTGCCTGAAGAACGACAATATCGTCTACATCGGCGACCTGATCCAGAAGTCGGAAGCGGAGATGCTGCGCACGCCGAACTTTGGACGCAAGTCCTTGAACGAGATCAAGGAAGTATTGGCGCAGATGGGTCTGCATCTCGGCATGGAAGTTCCCGGCTGGCCGCCGGAGAACATTGACGATCTCGCGAAGAGATTCGAGGAGCATTATTGAGTTTCCCCCTTCTCCCGATTGCGGGAGAAGGTGTCGCGCGAATGCGCGACGGATGAGGGCGCGGGAAATACCCTCACCTGACCCCGCTTCGCGGGGCCACCCTCTCCCGCGAGCGGGAGAGGGAAATAATGGAGACGGCCGTTCCTTGGCACGGCGGCCGCATAATCAACGGAGAGCCGCATGTATCACGGTCACAAGAAGCGCCGCTTCGGGCGCACGCATGAGCACCGCAAGGCGATGTTCGCCAATATGGCGCAGGCGCTCATCAAGCATGAGCAGATTGTCACGACGCTGCCGAAGGCGAAGGATCTGCGTCCCGTCGTTGAAAAGCTCGTGACGCTGGGCAAGCGCGGCGACCTCCATGCGCGCCGGCAGGCGATCGCCAAGATCAAGGACGTCAAGCTCGTCGGCAAGCTCTTCGACGTGCTCGGACCTCGCTACAAGGATCGCAACGGCGGCTATACGCGCGTGCTGAAGGCGGGCTTCCGCTACGGCGACAACGCGCCGCTCGCGGTCATCGAATTCGTCGATCGCGACGTGAACGCCAAAGGGCAGGACTCCGGACCGGTCCACGAAGGCGAAGCGGCGGCGTAACCGGCTCAAGGGCGACCGCTTCGATCGTCATGACGATCAGCAATCGCGGCGTCGTGTCTCGGTCATCGGGATGCGGCGCCGAAAGCATTTTCAGAGCAAGTCCGAGAACCTCGCGCGAACGCCGCATGTCCGACGACCATACGTCCGGCTGGCGCTCGACGACGCATCTCGCGCAGTAAGATCATTGCGGCGCATCCTTATCGTCTCGCGTCTTTGCGTCTATAAATGCGCCGGGAAAACGAGCTACGGAGCGCTTCATGAAGATTTTGGCGCGTCACATTATGATGACTGCGGCGCTCGCCTGCGCCTTCTCTGCGTCCTTGGCCTCCGCGCGCGCCGAAGTTTCGCCTGAAGCGGCTCAGACCGCTTCGCCAAGGCCGCCTGGCCGTGTCGAGAGCTTTACGCCGCCGGCGCCCGATCGCGCCGTGCCGACGAGCCGCGGCGAGCTGATTTATTCCTTCGCGCCGGTGGTCAAAAAAGCGCAGCCGGCCGTTGTCAACGTCTTCGCCTCGCGCGTCGAGCGCATGCCCGCCAATCCGCTTTTCGATGACCCGATCTTTCGTCGCTTTTTTGGCGAGGGCGGCGGCATGCCGGGGCGCAACATGGCCCAATCGCTGGGCTCGGGCGTGATCGTCGATCAGAGCGGCCTTGTCGTCACCAACAATCACGTGATCGAGGGCATGACCGATGTGAAGGTGGCGCTCGCCGACAAGCGCGAAGTCGCCGCCAAGATTTTGTTACGCGATCCGCGCACCGATCTCGCGGTGCTGAAGCTGGTCGACGGCGCCAATTTTCCGACGATGGAGCTTGGCGATTCGGACGCGCTCGAAGTCGGCGATCTGACGCTCGCGATCGGCAATCCCTTTGGCGTCGGTCAAACGGTGACGCAAGGCATTATTTCGGCGCTTTCGCGCACCCATGTCGGCATCAGCGACTATGGCTTCTTCATTCAGACGGACGCGGCGATCAATCCCGGCAACTCGGGCGGACCGCTGGTCGACATGAACGGGCGCGTCGTCGGCATCAATTCCGCGATCTTCTCGAAGTCCGGCGGATCGGTCGGCATCGGCTTCGCCATCCCCGTCAATATGGTCAAGAGCGTGATCGCCGCCGCGAAGGGCGGCGGCAAGCAGGTGCGACGGGCCTGGATGGGCGCGACGCTGCAAACGCTCTCGCAGGAGATCGCCGACGGCCTCGGGCTCGATCGTCCCACCGGCGCTCTGCTGGCCGACGTCGATCCAAAGGGGCCGTCAGCTGAAGCCGGTCTAAAGCGCGGCGACGTCATTATCTCGGTCGACGGCCAGACGGCCGATGACCCGGAGGCGGTCGGCTATCGGCTTGCCACCAAGCCGATTGGCGGGCAGGCGACGCTCGGCGTATTGCGCGGCGGCAAAAAGATTGTCGCGCAAATTCGACTCGCGCCGGCGCCGGAAACGCCGCCGCGCGACGCGATAAGGATAAAGGGCGCATCGCCCTTCGCCGGGGCGACGGTCATGAATATTTCTCCCGCGGTCATCGAAGAGATGTCGGTGCAGGGAACGACCAATGGCGTCGTCGTGTCCGAGATCGATGACGGCTCCTACGCGCAGCAGCTCAATCTGCAGCGCGGCGACATAATTCTCGCCGTCAATGATCAAAAGATCGGGACGACGCGCGACCTGGAGAGCGTAACGGCAGGGCGCGCCTATTATTGGAAGATCACCCTGGCGCGCGGCGGACAGGTGTTCACGACCGTCATCGGCGGCTAAGATTGGGGATGAGCGCGCTTGCGATCCTCGTCACGACGATCGAAGACGAGGAAAAGGCGCGCGCGCTCGCCCGGGCGGCGCTCTCCGCAAAGCTCGCCGCTTGTGTTCAGATACATCCCATTCGCAGCCATTACGTCTGGAAGGACGAGATGCGGGAAGAGCCTGAGTTCTTGTTGCACATGAAAGCGCGCGGCGACGACTATCCGGCGCTTGCCGAACTGGTCCGCCGTCTGCATAGCTATGAGACGCCGGAAATTCTGCGCATCGACGTCGCCGAGGCGGACCGAGATTATCTCGCCTGGGCGATGGAGGCGACGCGACGGTAAGCGCGCCGGCGGAGCGTCTTCCAAATCGCCGATCTCGGCATTACCTTTCCTGCGCGGCGACGCTCTGTGCGCCGCGCCAGCCTTCGGGACCCTTGGATGTCACCTCCCACCGATTATTTCGTTGATCGCCGCAGGCTTCGCCGCAAGCTCGGCTGGTGGCGTCTCGCCGCCCTGATCGCCTTAGGTCTGGCGGGCTTCGTCGCTGTGGTGCGGCTCGGCGGCGCCGATTCGGCCGATAAGCTCACGCCGCATATCGCCCGTCTCGAGCTGCAGGGCGTCATTACCGGCGACGACGATACAATCGATATGATCAAGAAGATCGGGGAGTCGAACCAGACGAAGGCTCTGCTGCTGGAGATTGAGAGTCCCGGCGGCACGACGACAGGCTCGGAACGGCTCTATGAGGAGCTTCGGCGCGTTGCGGAGAAGAAGCCCGTCGTCGCCGTTGTCGGAACGGTGGCCGCGTCCGGCGCCTATATCGCCGCGCTTGCCGCCGATACGATCGTTGCGCGCGGCAATTCGCTCGTCGGCTCGATCGGCGTGCTGTTCCAATATCCCAACGTCTCGAAGCTGCTCAATAATTGGGGCGTCGAGGTCGAGACGGTAAAATCATCGCCGCTCAAGGCCGCGCCCAACGGGCTCGAACCGACGAGCCCCGAGGCGCGCGAGGCGGTCGCCAGTCTTGTCGCCGACTCCTACGCCTGGTTTAAGAACCTCGTTCGAGATCGGCGTAATCTCGACGAGGCGGAACTCGCGAAGGTCTCTGACGGCCGTGTCTTCACCGCGCGGCAGGGCGTGCCGCTGAAGCTCGTCGATCTCATCGGCGGCCAACGCGAGGCCATCGACTGGCTGGTCGCCAACAAGGGTATTGCGAAAGACATGCCTGTACGCGAGTGGAAGAAGAAATCCAGCCTCGAGCGGCTTGGGCTTGTCGGCGCCGCCGCCGGGCTCGCGCGGGTCGCCGGATTGGAAACGATCGCCGGTTTTTTAGAAAAATCAATCCTGCTCGAACGGAGCGGCGAGCTTGACGGCCTTTTGGCGATTTGGCAGCATTCGGCCGCCAACTGACTCGGGCGTCGCGTTGCTTTCGACGCCAACACATTGGATCGGCTCATGATAAAGTCCGAACTTATTCAACGTATCGCGCGCCGAAACGGCCATCTGTACCAGCGCGACGTCGAGACGATCGTCAGCACGATTCTCGACGAGATCACCTCTGCGCTGGCGCGGGGGGATCGCGTCGAATTGCGGGGCTTCGGCGCTTTTTCGGTCAAGAAGCGCGATGCGCGCACCGGCCGCAACCCGCGCACTGGCGCGCAGGTTTCGGTGCAGCAAAAGAGCGTGCCATTCTTCAAAACCGGAAAAGAGATGCGCGAGCGCCTCAATGAGAATTATCCGGGCTGAGGCGATTTAAAGCGGCTGCGTCCTCTCGGTCTCGGGACGCGCGGCAGCGGCGAAGCGGCGGCTGTATGTGGCGGCTGCCCAGCGTGTCGCGCGGCGCCGGCAAGAGGGAGATGTTATGAAGTCCATCCTGCGCGTCATCGTTTTCGTTCCTCTGGCGCTCATCATTCTGTTTTTCTCGATGGCCAACCGCGGCTCGGTGCGCATCGGGCTTGATCCCTTCGCGCCGAACGACGGATCGGGTCCTTCTTTCGAGGCGCCGATCTTCCTCGTCGTTCTGGCGTCCATAGCGATTGGCGTGCTCGCGGGCGGGATCTCTTCCTGGCTTGGGCATCTCTCCGTGCGCCGCGCCGCGAAGGTCGCTCGGGCCGAGGCGCGCAAGACGCGTGTGGAGATCGAGAAGCTGCGTCAGCAGGCGTTGGCGAGCCTGCCGGCCGATAAGAGAGTGAAGAGCAGTTAAGTGGCCGTCTCTCGCTGCGCCTTGGGGCGCGCCCGATCACATGGAATCATGTGATCGATAAGGAATTCGCGCTCTAGTGAAAATCCCGCGACTTCGGCAAAATTCGAACATTGCGCGGATGGCCGCCGCGCGGATGCTGGGGATGGATGAATTCGTCGGCGCGAGACGGGACGATTTCCGGCCGATGCGCTTCTGACAGCCTATTGAGCTCTTGGCTGCGGTCGATAATGCGCTGCGCCATCAGATGCACGACATTCTCGGGACTCTTCTGCACCCTTCCTTCCACCAGCATGAGTCGTGAGGCCATCGTCTCGCGGCGGTAGCGCTCGAAGAGCCGCGCCCAGATGACGATATTGAGGACGCCGGTTTCGTCTTCGAGCGTGACGAAAATGGCGTTGCCCTGTCCGGGCCGCTGCCGCACCAGCACGACGCCGGCGCCGCGCGCAAAGGCGCCGTCAGTGAGCGCCGAAACTTCCGCGCAGGTCCTGATCCGTTCGCGCGTGAAAATCGGCCGCAGCACCGCCATTGGATGGGCTTTCAGCGAAAGCCGCAGCGTCTGATAATCGGCGGCGACATGTTCGCCGAGCGACATCTGCGGCAGCATCGGATCTTGTTCCTTAGCGAGTTCGCGCGCGTCGGCGGCGGCAAAGAGCGGCAGGGGTTTGGCGTCCGGCAGACGCCGCACAGCCCAGAGCGCATCGCGGCGGTCGCTTCGCAAAGAACGGAAGGCGTCGGCGTCGGCGAGCGCGCGCATCGTCGCGCCGTTGAGCGCCGCCCGCCGCGCGAGGTCTTCGACGCTGTCATAGGGCTTCGTCCGCGCTTCGACGATGCGATGGCCTTCGTTCTCATGCACGCCGTCCGCCTGCCGAAAGCCCAGACGCAGCGCCAAATCTCCGTCTTCCGCGCGCTCCAGCCGATTGTCCCATTCGCTGAAATTCACATCGACGGCGCGCACGTCGACGCCATGCTCGCGCGCGTCGCGCACGATCTGCGCCGGCGCGTAAAAGCCCATCGGCTGCGAATTGAGCAGCGCGCAGGCGAAGATCGCCGGATAGTGGCATTTGATCCAGGAGGAGATGTAAACGAGCTTGGCGAAGGACGCCGCGTGGCTTTCCGGAAAGCCATAGGAGCCGAAGCCCTTGATCTGTTCGAAACAGCTTTGCGCGAAGCCGCGATCATAGCCGCGCGCCGCCATGCGCTCGACCATCAGCGCCTCGAATTCATGGATCGTGCCGAGATTGCGGAAGGTCGCCATGGCGCGGCGCAGACGATTGGCTTCAACGTCGGAGAATTTCGCCGCGACCATGGCGAGCTTCATCGCCTGCTCCTGAAAGAGCGGCACGCCCTTGGTCTTTTCGAGCACCTTGCGCAATTCATCCGCCGGCCCGTGCTCCGGCGCGGGCGAGGGATAGATCACCGGCTCGCTTCCACAGCGGCGGCGCAGATAGGGATGCACCATATTGCCCTGGATCGGTCCCGGCCGCACGATCGCCACCTGAATGACGAGATCATAGAATTCACGCGGCTTCAGGCGCGGCAGCATGTTCATCTGGGCGCGACTCTCGACCTGAAAGACGCCGATGGAGTCGCCGCGACACAGCATGTCATAGGTCGCCTTGTCGTCGGCCGGCACGTCGGCGAGGCCCATGTCTTTCCCTTCATGGGCGCGCAAATAATCGAAACATTTGCGGATACAGGTGAGCATGCCGAGCGCCAGCACGTCGACCTTCATCAGGCCGAGCGCGTCGATGTCGTCCTTGTCCCATTCGATGAAGGTGCGCTCAGGCATCGCCGCGTTGGCGATGGGCGTCAGCTCGTCGAGTCGCCCGCGCGCGAGAACGAAGCCGCCGACATGCTGCGAGAGATGGCGCGGAAAACCGAGCAGGCGCGTTGCGAAATGAATGGCGCGGCGGATGACGGGATTTTCGGGATCAAGCCCGGTCTGGCGGATATAAGCCTGCGGAATGTTTGAGCCCCAACTGCCCCATTGCGTGCTGGCGAGAGCGGCGGTCACGTCCTCGGTCAGTCCGAAGACCTTGCCGACTTCGCGAATGGCGCTGCGCGGCCGGTAGCTGATGACGGTCGCGACGAGTCCGGCGCGCTCGCGGCCGTATTTGCCGTAAATATGCTGGATGATTTCTTCGCGCCGCTCATGCTCGAAATCGACGTCGATGTCGGGCGGCTCCTTGCGTTCCTGCGAGATGAATCTGGCGAAGAGCAGATCATTCTCTGCCGGATCGACGCAGGTGACGCCGAGCACATAGCAAACGGCGGAATTGGCGGCGGAGCCGCGCCCCTGGCAGAGAATCCCCTTGTCTTCGGCGATCCGCACAATGTCGTGAATGGTGAGAAAATAACGCGCATAGTCGAGCGTTTTGATGAGCGCCAGTTCTTCGCGCAGAAGCTTCTCGACCTTCTCCGGCACGCCGTCGGGATAGCGCATCGCTGCGTGGCGATAGGTCAGCTCCTCGAGCCATTCCTGGGGATTGCGCCCCGGGGGGACAGGCTCGTCCGGATATTCATATTTGAGTTGATCAAGCGAGAAATCGACGCGCGCGAGAAAAGCTTGCGTCTCCTCGATCGCCTCTGGCGCCTCAGTGAAGAGACGCGCCATTTCGTCGGGCGTCTTCAAATGACGCTCGGCGTTGACCTCCAGCCGGCGCCCGGCTTGCGCGAGCGTCACGCCTTCGCGGATGCAGGTCATGACGTCTTGCAGATCGCGCTGGCCGGGATCGGCGTAAAGCGCGTCATTCGTCGCGAGCAGGGGCGTCTGCGTTCGCGCGGCGATCTCTTTCAGTCTTGCAAGACGCCGCCTGTCGTCGCCCTGCCGCGGCATGGTCGCGCCGAGCCAGACGTCGCTTGGCGCAAGATCATTGAGACGCGCGAGCGTCGACGGCAGGCGCGTCAGATTGCGCGAAGGCATGACGATCAGCAGCAGATCGCGCGCGGCTTGCGCGAGATCGTCGACATAAAGATGGCATTCGCCTTTCTTGGCGCGCAGATTCCCTATCGTCAGCAGCCGCGTGAGCCTCGCCCAACCGTTGCGGTTTTGCGGATGAGCGACGATGTCGGGCGTCTCGTCGGCGAAGACGAGCCGCGCGCCGACGGCGAGCTTGAAGGAGTCGATGCGCGCTGCGTCGAGCTGCGCCAGAGGCGCGGCGTCGTCGCCGGCCGGCGGATCGCACAATTTTTCGCGTAGCTCCTTAAGCGCGGCATAGGCGCGCACGACCCCGGCGACGCTGTTGCGGTCGGCGACGCCAATGCCGTTATGGCCGAGCAGCAGCGCCGTCAGCGCCATGTCTGACGGATGCGACGCGCCGCGCAGAAAGGAGAAATTCGTCGCCGCGACGAGTTCGGCGAAAGGCGCGCTCATGCGAAGAGCCCATGCAGGAACCAGCGCGGCGCGGCGGTTTCGCTTTCATAGAGGCCCTCGCGAAACACCCAGAAGCGGTGGCCTTCGCGATCCTCCAGCCGGTAATAGTCGCGCGTTCGCCTGTCGCGGCCGACTGCGTTGCGCCACCATTCCGGCGCGATGCGCTCCGGCCCTTCGGCGCGGGCGATCAAATGGCGCACGCGGCGCCATTTGAAATGCATCGGCGGCCCGTCCGGGGTCTCGGCCATGGTGTCGATGGGTTGCGGCGGATCGAACAGAAACAGCGGCCGCAAGGGCGGTTCGCCCGGCTCCGGCTTCTCCCAGGAATTGGGTTTGGAAGGAGACGCCGCGTAAACATAGGAGGCGGCGCGCACGGGATCATGCGTCTCATGCGTCGCAAAGCGCAGCACGCGTTCGCGGCCAAAACGCGCCGCCAGGCGATCGACGAGATCGGCGACGTCGCTGTCCTGCGCGCCCTGCCGCTCGAAGCCGATTTGGCTTTGCGCCAGAGTTTCGGCGTTGAGGACGCAAAAGCGGATAACGTCGAAGCCGAATCCCGGATCGAGCGGATCGGCGAGCGACTCGGCCTTCAGACGAAAGAGTCGCAGTAGCGCTTCGACATTGCGCGAGGGCGCGCCGGTTTCGAAACGCAGGGCCGCCACCGCGCCGTCGGTGCGAAAGAAGCGCGCTTCAAAAGCGCGGCCGCCTTCGCCGCGCCTTTCGAGAATGCCCATCGCTTCCGCGATCAGCGGCCGCAGAACATTCTCTATCGCAGAGAGATCGAGGAAAGGCTCGGCGAAGCGCCGCTCGACCATGCATTCCGGCAAGGGCCGCAAGGGCGTGATGCGCGCGTCTTCGCGTCCCAGAATGCGGGTCAGTCGCCGCATGGTTTCCGCGCCGAAACGCGCCGTCAGCGCGGCCGAGGAACGATCGGCGAGATCGCCCAAGGTCGTGAGGCCGGCGCGCGTCAGCGCCACGCTCGTCTCTTTTGGCGCTTCGAGCGCGGCGATGGAGAGCGGGCGGGTGAAATTTTCATCCTCGCCCGGAGGCGTGACGCCTTCCGCGCCAAAACGCGCCAGCGCGCGCGCGGCGTCCGGCGTTCCGGCGACGGCGGCGCGTCCCGTGAAGGAGAGGCGCGCCAGCGCCTGTAAGATGCAGGTCCGCATCATCGCTTCGCCGCCGAAAAGATGCGCGCAGCCGGTCGCGTCGAGTATGAGGCCGCAGGGCGGATCGAGCGCGACGAGCGGCGTGAACTGTTCACAAAAGGCGGCAAGCCGTAGCGTCAGCCGCTCGTCCGCGTCAGGATCGGCCTGTGCGACGGCGAGATGGGGCGCGCGCGCCCGGGCGTCGGCGAGCGTCATGCCCGGCGTCAGGCCGAGCGCGATCGCCTTTCGATCGAGCGCGTCGATGCGCAGCGCGCTGCGTTCTTTTTTGACGAGGATGAGCGGCGCGTCATCCGAATTTGCGTCCGGCCCTCTGCGGCGCGCTTTCGTCAGGCGCTCCGCCGACAGGAAGGGAAGCCACAGGGCCAGATAGCGACGATGCGTCGAATGTTCTGTCCTCGAAGGCGCCACGGTCACGGTTCCACTCCACACGCCACTCATGCTGCTCTTGCCCTGCCGCGCCGCCGCGCTGGCGCAGCAGAAAAATCGCAAAGGCCGCTGATCCCGGCGCATTCGCCGCGAGCGCGCGGGAAGGCGCGGCGCGCACGAGCCAGCGGCTTGCGGCGGCGCTCGGCGCAGGGGAGGCGGAGACGCGCGTGACGAAG
>NZ_JAMRYX010000110.1 GCF_024448135.1 Methylocystis suflitae | reverse complement strand
TGCTCGCGTTGGGCGCGCGCAAAGAGGCTTGCATCCGCGGGAGCCTGCGGTATTGTGACATACGCCCCCACCTCTAACGGGCAGGGGGCGCCGACCCGCCGGGCTCCAGGATTGGGGTGCGTCCAAGGCCGGTGCGGGGCGATATCGACCAATACGCTGCGCTTCGCGCGGCGGCGGAGGCTGAATGGCTCCTACCTCTTCGATCAGGGCCGCGAATGACCAGAGGGACGGCTCGCGCGCGGCTCGGCCCAATGGCGCCGACGGCGCCCGCGACACGGCGGAGGCGGATCGCATCGACGTCGCCATCGCCGATAAGAGCCCGCTGATCCTCGCGGGGCTGGACAAGCTGCTATCGGACGACCGCCGGTTCACTCTTGTCGCGAAGCTGACGGACGGCGAGGAATTTCTTGAAGCTGCGCGTCAGCAGAAATTCACGATCGCCGTCATCGGCTGGCAATTGCCGACGCTGCACGCCCGCGACGTCTTGCGCGCGCTGTCGCGCCAAGTCTCGGCGCCCAAGATCGTCGTCTACAGCGGCACCAATGATCCAGCCGCGCCGGCCGAAACTCTGCAGCTTGGCGGCGCAGGCTTCGTCTCCAAGCGCGCGCCGCCGGAGCGGCTTCTGGATGTGTTGGCCGCGGTGGCGGCGGGCGACATGGTGTTTCCCTTCGTCGACATCCGCAAGATGCGTAGCGACCCGCTGGAAAATCTGACCCTACGGGAGCGGAGCCTGTTATCGGCGCTCGGCTCCGGCCACACCAACAGTCAGCTCGCCAAGGATTTCGGCGTCTCGATCAACACCATCAAATTCCATCTGCGCAATCTTTTCGAAAAGCTCGATGTGCGCAATCGGGCGCAGGCGATCGCGCTCTTTCTGGAGATGAAACACGGCGCATATCCAGGCGGGGCCGGCGGGCGTAGCATGGAGCCGGCGGGCGCATCGCGCGGAAGACGGCACCGTTCGGACTAGATCACGCTGCATTTGGGCGGACTATGGCGCGGGAAAAAGCGCGTCGCTTTTTCCGGTCAGCCGATAGGCGACCAGTCCCACCCACTCATGCGCAGCGAATTCCACAAGTCCGAGCGCTTTCGTCGCGAAACGCGGGAGTTCGAGCCCAGAGTCGCCGCTGGTGCGATAGTCGACCGGATAGGCGATCACATCGAATCCCGCCTGACGGAACACGCCGACGGCGCGCGGCATGTGAATCGCCGAGGTGACGAGCAGCCAACGCGCGCCAGGCTGGGGGCGAAGCAGTTCGCGCGTGAAGACGGCGTTCTCGTAACTATTGCGCGAGCGGCGCTCGTAGAGAACGTCGCCCTGATCGACTTCCATCTCACGCCAGAAGCGCTGCACGGCGTCGGCTTCAGAGTAGGGCGAAGCCTGCAGCGCGGCGGAGCCGCCGGTAAAGACGAGACGCGCATGAGGATATTTGCGCTTTAGCGCGATCGGCGCGGTCAGGCGCTCGGCGGCGTCGACTAGCGTCGGACGATTGCGGCTGGCGCTCAGCCGCTCGTCAATCGTTCCACCGAGCACGATAATACCGTCCGGCGCCGGCATATCCTCGGGCGGCGGGGGAAAACGCGCCTCGAGCGGACCCGCCAGCAGACCCCCCAGCGGTCCGAAGGCCATCAGCAGCAAGGCGAGCGCGCTTACGGTCGAGAGCGCGCGTCCCCAAGTTTTCCAGCGCGTGAACAGCAGCGCTGCGCCGATGACGGCCAGGAAAATGAAAAAGTGGACCGGCGCCAAAACGAATGTGAAAATTTTCGAGACGATGAAGAACATCGGTTCACGCGACTCCTCGGCGCGTCATTGCGCGCAAAGCGGCGGAAGCGAAGATATTGCGGACGGCTTCGCTTCGCGCGCAATGGCGCCTTCGCTGCAAGCGATCACATATTCGGATAGTTCGGTCCGCCGCCGCCCTCCGGGGGAACCCAAGTGATATTCTGCGCGGGGTCCTTAATGTCGCACGTCTTGCAGTGCACGCAATTTTGCGCGTTGATCACAAAGCGCGGATCGCGGCGCGTCGCCTCATCGGCATAGACCACCTCATAGACGCCCGCCGGGCAATAGAGTCGCGCGGGCTCGCCGTAGATCGGTAGATTGCGCGCGATCGGAATCGCGGGATCAGCAAGCTTCAGATGAACCGGCTGATCCTCCTCGTGATTGGTGTTCGAGACGAACACCGACGACAGCTTGTCGAAGACGACATCGCTTGCGCGCTTGGGGTAGACGATCGGCGTGACTTCCGAGAGCGGCTTTAAGGTCTCGTAATCGGCCTTGCCGTGCTTGAGCGTGCCGAAGAAGGAAAAGCCGAACAGCTCATTCGTCCACATGTCGAGGCCAAAGAGCGGCGCGCCGACATAGGTGCCGTATTTCGACCAGAGCGGCTTGACGTTGCGCACGGGCATCAAATCGCGGCCGATTTCGGAGGCGCGCCAGGCGGCGTCATAGGCGTCCACCGCGTCATGCGCGCGGCCTTCGCCGATCGCCGCCGCGATATGTTCGGCGCACAGAATGCCCGAAACAATGGCGTTGTGGGATCCTTTGATGCGCGGCACGTTCATGAAGCCCGCGGCGCAGCCGACCAGCGCGCCGCCCGGCATGACGAGCTTTGGCACGCTCTGCCACCCGCCTTCCGTCAGCGCGCGCGCGCCATAGGAAAGACGTTCGCCGCCTTCGAGCGTCGGCGCGATCATCGGATGCGTCTTGAAGCGCTGAAATTCGTCGAAGGGAGAGAGCGTCGGATTGGAATAATTGAGATGCACGACGAACCCGATCGACACGAGATCGTCGTCGAAATGATAGAGGAAAGAGCCGCCGCCGGTGTCGGCCGCAAGCGGCCAGCCGAAGGAATGCTGCACAAGTCCATCCTTGTGTTTCTCCTTCGGAATGCGCCAAAGCTCCTTGAAGCCGATGCCGAATTTCTGCGGCTCGCTGTTTGCGCAAAGGTCGTATTTCGCCAGCAACTGCTTGGTGAGCGAACCGCGCGCGCCTTCGGCGAAGATCGTATATTTGCCTTTGAGCTCCATCCCGCGGGTGAAACTGTCCTTGGGTTTGCCGTCGCGTCCCACGCCCATGTCGCCCGTCGCGACGCCGACGACTTCGCCCTTGTCGCCGTAAAGAACTTCGGCGCCGGCGAAACCGGGATAGATCTCGACGCCAAGGTTTTCCGCTTCCGACGCGAGAAAGCGAACGACATTGCCGAGCGAGCCGATGAAATTGCCGTGATTGTTCATCAGCCGCGGCATCAACATGTTGGGAATGCGAATGCTGGCTTTTTCCGACAGCAACAGGAAATGGTCCTCATGCACTTTCGTCTTCAGCGGCGCGTCATCGCGCGTGCGCCACTCGGGAAGCAGCCGGTCGAGGCCGATCGGATCGATCACCGCGCCGGAGAGAATATGCGCGCCGGGCTCGGAGCCTTTCTCGATGACGACGACGGACAGATCCGGCGCAACTTGCTTCAAGCGAATCGCCGCGGCGAGGCCGGCCGGGCCTGCGCCGACCACGACCACGTCATATTCCATAGATTCGCGTGGCGGCAGCTCCGTATCTTCAGCCATTTTCAATCCCTTTTGCCTTTTCTTGGAGGCATTCTAGCCTTTTTGCCGCCGCCGCGGCAAAAGGAGTTTCGCTTTCGGGAGGGGCTTTGTTGGAGGCGCCTCGCGGCAAGGTTTCGTCGCGCGGCGGGGAAGGTGCATAATCCGGCCATGCTCGATCCGCTCTACGCCCCCGCCGCATGAAGCGTCTCGCGGTCTTCATTGCGCTGGCGCTCCTTGCCGTCGTCGTTTGGCGCGTCGCCTATCGTCCGGCGACTCCCGCCGATGTCTTTCTGGGCTATGTCGAAGGAGAGATGCTCTACATCGGCCCTTACGAGACCGAGAGGGTCGCGAGCCTCGCGGTTTCGGCCGGCGCCGAGGTCAAAAAGGGCGATCCGCTGTTCACGATGTCGACGACGCTTCTCGATCGCGTGCGCGACGAGTCGTCGGCGCGCCTCGCCCAACTCGAGGCGCAAGTCGAAAACCTGCAGGCGGCAATGAATCGGCCCGAGCAGATCGCCGTTTTGCAGGCCGCGCTGGAGCGCGCCGAGGCCGCTCTCGAATTGTCCCGCGCTGATTACGAACGGCAACGAAAACTCTACGCCAAAGGTCATGTCGCAAAGGCCGCGCTAGATCGCGCCGAAATGGCGCGCGCGCGCGATGAGGCGAGCGTGGAGGAAGCGCGCCGGCAGGTTCAGGCTTCGCGCATGGCAAGTCGCTCGCAGGAGATTGAAGCCGCTGAAGCCAGCCTGAAACAGGCGCGCGCGCAACTCGACGCGCTGAACATTCGCATCAAGCGCCAGAGCGTGGTCGCGCCCGCCGACGGCGTC
The DNA here is from genome assembly GCF_024448135.1 of Methylocystis suflitae. GTDB lineage: Bacteria > Pseudomonadota > Alphaproteobacteria > Rhizobiales > Beijerinckiaceae > Methylocystis > Methylocystis suflitae. The sequence goes on along the minus strand of NZ_JAMRYX010000110.1, from coordinate 7,522 downwards.
GTGCAAGATGTTTTTTTTCGCCCCGGCGAGATCGTCAACGCGGGTCAGCCGATCGTTGCGCTCTTGCCGCCCGAGAATCGCAAGGTGCGCTTCTTCGTTTCCGAGCCGGAGCTGCCGAAGATCTCGCTGGGCGAACGGATGCGCGTCACCTGCGACGGCTGCGCCGACGACCTCTTTGGGCGCGTCAGCTATATCGCCAGCCGGCAGGAATATACGCCTCCCGTAATCTTCAGCGACAAGGAGCGCGCAAAACTCGTTTTTAAGGCCGAAGCGCGGCTCGAAGGCGCGGCGCGCGCGTTGCCCCTGGGCATGCCGGTCGCCGTCGGGCCGGCGCCGGAGTCGACGGGAGCGGCGCCGTGAGCGCTGAGAGCGACATCGCGATCGATGTGCGCGGGCTCACCAAATCCTTCGGCGCCAAAAAGGTCGTCGACAATTTCACGCTGCAAGTGACGCGCGGGCACATCCAGGGCTTTCTCGGCCCCAATGGCAGCGGCAAGACGACGACGATCCGCATGCTCTGCGGCCTGCTGACGCCCGATTCGGGCGAGGGCGAATGTCTTGGCTACGACATTCGCCGGCAGCAGGAAGAGATCAAGCGCTATGTCGGCTACATGACGCAGGGCTTTTCGCTTTATCGCGATCTCACCATTCGCGAAAATCTGGAGTTCGTCGCGCGCGTTTACGGTCTTGAAGCGCCGGAGGACGCGGCTCAGGGCGCGCTCGAGCGCCTCGGTCTCGTCGCGCGCGCCGACCAACTCGCCGGCGAGCTTTCCGGCGGCTGGAAGCAGCGACTGGCGCTCGGCGCGTGCATCCTGCCCGGCCCGTCGCTGCTCCTCCTCGACGAACCGACAGCGGGCGTCGATCCCAAGGCGCGACGCGACTTTTGGGACGAGATCCATCATCTGGCGACGCAAGGCTTAACGGTGCTCGTTTCGACGCATTACATGGACGAAGCGGAGCGCTGTCACCAGATCGCCTATATCGCCAATGGGCGGCTGCTCGCTTCGGGCACGATTCCGGAGATCATCGCCAGCGCGAATCTCTCGACCTGGGTGGTGACGGGCGCGGGTCTCGATTCGCTCAGCAGCGAATTGAAACGTCAACCTGGCGTCGACATGGTTGCGCGCTTCGGCGCGGCGCTTCATGTCGGCGGGCGAGATGAGGCGGCAATGGAGCGCGTCGCGCGCCGCTACAGCGCCGAGGGCGTCCATCGTTGGAAACGCGACGAGCCGTCGCTTGAAGACGTTTTTATCGATTTGATGACCCGCGCCGGAGCCCACCAGTGAGCGTGCAGGAAGGCCCGCCGCGCGTCGTTCCCCGTCCGGCGCGTCGCGGCGCGCTTGCGCAGTCCTGGCAGCGTTTCGTCGCCATGTTCGTCAAAGAATTCATTCAGCTTCGTCGCGACCGACCAACCTTCGCGATGATCGTCGGCATTCCGCTCATTCAGCTGATGCTCTTTGGATATGCGATCAACACCGATCCCAAACATCTGCCGACGGCCGTGCTGACGGGCGACGACAGCCCGATCGCGCGCGCGCTGATCGGCGCCTTGCGCGCCACCGATTATTTCAACATCAAATATGTCGCGCGCGGCGAGGCCGACGCCGATAAATTGATCCTCTCAAACAAGGTGCAATTCGTCATTCAAATCCCGCCCGATTTCTCTCGCCAGCTCGTCCGCGGCGAAAAACCCGGGCTGCTTCTCATCGCCGACGCCACGGACCCGACGGCGACCGCGGGCGCGGTCGCCGCTGCGCTCGGCGCCGCGAATCAGGCGCTCGACCGTGAACTGACCGGACCGCTGGCGTCGCTTGCGCCGAATGCGCCGCCTTACGAGATCCGCGTGCATCGGCGCTACAATCCGGCTGGAGAGACGCGCCGCAATATCGTGCCCGGACTGATCGGCACGATTTTGACCATGACGATGCTGATGTATACGGCGATGTCGGTGACGCGGGAAATCGAGCGGGGAACGATGGAGGCGTTGCTCGCCATGCCGATACGCCCGGTCGAGATCATGCTCGGAAAAATCGCGCCCTATGTGGTCGTCGGCGCCGTGCAAATGTCGACGATCCTCATCGTCGCTTCCTTGTTGTTTCAGGTGCCGGTGGTCGGCTCGCTCTTTACGCTCACCGTGCTGACTCTGCTTTTTATCGTCGCAAATCTATCGGTGGGCTACACTTTCTCGACGGTCGCGGTAAATCAGCTGCAGGCGATGCAGATGACCTTCTTCTTTTTTCTGCCGAGCATGCTTCTTTCGGGCTTCCTCTTTCCTTTCCATGGGATGCCGATGTGGGCGCAATATATGGGTGAGGCGCTGCCGCTCACCCATTATCTGCGCATTGTGCGCTCGGTGATGTTGAAGGGCTCGGACTTCGGCGATCTCGCTGTCGACGCTGGCGCGCTTGCGGCCTTCACGCTTGTTGCGATGAGCGTCGCGGTGACGCGTTTCCGGCAGACGCTGGACTGACGTTGACGGCACAAATTTCGGCGGCTTAACATCGGCGCGGAGACAACAATGTCGGACACCCAAGACGCGGAAGCGCGATTCAACTTTATCATGAAAATCGCCGCCGTCGCCGCGGTGGTGCTGACCGGCTATTACATCTGGTCCTTCTTCGTCAGCAGTCGCTACGAGGCGCTCTGCGGCGGCTCCTATTGGGAGCTCGACAAAAAACAAATCGATTCCTGCGTCGATCGGAAGAAAGAACTCGAGAAGTAGAGCAGTTCCTCATCCAGCGTCGCCCGGGGCGCACTAGAAAAGAAAGGCGAGGCTCTGCGCAAAAAAGCCTGTGAACAGCAACAGACCGGCGTCGCGATTTGAGCGGAACAGCCGCAGGGCGGTGATCGGCGCGACATCTTCTCGGGTTTGCGCGATCTGCCAGGCGAGATGCGTCGCATAGGCGGCAACCCCGGCATAGGCGAACCATCCGCCGCCCGCCAGAAAAACCGCGAAGGCGGCGCATGCGGCGGACGCGGCATAGAGCGCGCCGACCGCCAATTGCACGCGCGGACCGAACAATCTCGCCGTGGAGCGCACGCCGACGATCGCGTCGTCACGCAAGTCCTGAAGCGCGTAAATCGTGTCGAAGCCGATTGTCCATGAGATCGCCGCCGCATAGAGAAAAAGCGCCGGCGCGCCGAGTTCGCCCGTGCGCGCCGTCCAGCCGAGCAGCGCGCCATAGGCGAAGGCTAATCCGAGGATCGCCTGCGGCCAGGACGTGAAGCGCTTGGCGAAGGGATAAATCAGCACGATCAGCGGAGATATCAGTCCAAGAGCGATCGTGAAGCCGTTGAACGACAAAAGCACTGCGAGTCCGACGAGGCATTGCGCGACGAGGAAGCCCACCGCCGCCGCAGGCGTTACGCGCCCGCTGGCGAGCGGCCGCAGGCGCGTGCGCTCGACCTTGGCGTCGATCTCGCGATCAACGTAATCATTATAGGTCGAGCCCGCGCCGCGCATGGCGACGGCGCCGATAAAGAAGAGCGTCAAGTGCCAGACGTTGGGGCCTTCGCGCATCGACGCCGAGGCGAGCGCGCTTGATTCCCAGCAGGGAAGCAGCAGCAGCCACCAGCCGATGGGCCGATCGAGGCGCGCAAGCTGGATATAAGGCAGCAAAGCTGGCGGCGCGCGGCGCAGTAACGGATGATCTGCGATGGCGTCGGGCAGCGCGGCCGCTCCCGCCGAATCGCCGCTTTGCGTTACGTTCACAGCGGTCCGGCAGGCAACTTTGGCGGCGCCATCATGCCGCCGCCTCCAGCCGCCGCTTGATCGCGCATCTCTTTCATCTTCGCTGCGGCCGCGCAGGCCTGCGACGCGAATCCCTGAGTTTTGGCGCGCGCTTCCTTGAAGCCGTCGGCGACATTGTCAGGAATGTTGCACCAATCCTTGTTCTTGATGATGTAATTCATCATCTCGGTTTCGACGGCGACGAGACGTTTGGCCGCGGGGCAGGCGGCTTCGGGATCCATCTTGCCCTTGCCAGCCTTTCCGAGCGCGTTGAGCGCCTGAATTCCCGCCATGCGCTTCTCGGTGAGCTTCTGGAAGTCTTCCTGACACGCTTGCGCATGCGCGCCGGTAGAGGCGAGCAGCATCGCGAACAGCGAAAGTCGCGCGACAGCGCGAGAAATATCGACAGCGCCGATGATCATGTGTCTGGTCCGCTCATCAGGCTCGCAGCATTACCAGCAGGCTTGCCGGCGACGCAAGTTTTGGCGAACCTGCACGCAACAAAGCGGCGGCTTCATGGCGAGCGCGCCTTGCGCTCGCGTCTCCGCTTGGGAAGCCATCGTGTCAGCTTACGATTTTTCTGCGCAGCGCTTGTTCGTTCGTGACGATCTCGCGCCGGATGTCGAACTCGCGCCTTCAGCTGAGGCGTCGAACTATCTGCTCAATGTCCTGCGCATGCGGGAGGGCGCCGCGATCCATCTGTTCAATGGCCGCGACGGCGAATTTCGCGCGACGCTCGCGAACGTCTCGCGACGCGCCGCAAGATTACGCGTCGGCGAGCGACTGCGCGCCCAGACCGAACGCGCCGACCTCGATTATTGTTTCGCTCCCCTGAAACAGGCGCGGCTCGACTACATGGCGCAGAAGGCCACGGAGATGGGCGCCGGCCGTCTTCTGCCGGTGCTGACGCGCCGAACGCAAGTCCGCCGGCTCAATACGGGACGGCTCGAGTCCAATGTGATCGAGGCCGCCGAGCAATGCGGCGTGCTGGCCGTGCCCGAAGTCGCGCCCGCCGTCGAACTGTCAGAGTTTCTAGCGCGTTGGCCGGCGGGGCGGCTGCTCGTGTTTTGTGATGAACGCGCCGCGCTCGCCAACCCCTTGGACGCGCTCGAGGGCCGTACGGCGCGAGAGGGCGTGAGCGTGCTCATTGGACCGGAAGGCGGCTTCGACGATGCCGAACGGGCCGCCATCGCCGGCTTGCCGAACGTGGCGCGCCTTTCGCTCGGACCGCGCGTGCTGCGCGCCGACACCGCCGCCGTCGCGGCTCTGGCGATCGTCCAGGCCGCCATCGGCGATTGGCGTTCTCGGACGGCCGCCGTCTAAACCAAAAATAAATAAATAGAAAATAAAGGGTAGTTCTCACATGGCGCCGAGAGGTTCGCCAGTGGGCGTCCAAGACACGATCCTGCCATGATGTTTGGCTCTAGTTGGATTGCAGCGCCGGAATGCGCCGCTCGAAGGCGAGGAGGTTCTCGTCGCCAGCGCAATTACGGCGTATCGAGACATTGTCGGGATCGCAAGGCTCCGGAAATCTCGCGCGACGCGCGCGAATTTTCGGAAATGAGGCCCAAAACTCATGACCCTAGATAACATTAGCCGCAGTAAGAGTTTTCTGCCGGCGGGCTTTTTCGGCGCCATCGCGCTCACGGCCATCGCCGTTGCGCCGGCCCATGCCGATAATGTCAGCCAATGCGCGCGATACGGCGCCGATTATGTCGCGGTCGCGGGGTCAAACGGTTGTGTTCGCCTCGGCGGCCACGTCCGCGTCTCTATGCCTCGCGCCCCTGTCGCCCCGATGGGCTATGCGGAAATGCGCCGGGATGGCATGCAGCACGCCGCTGCGCGTTCCGCGCTGCCGCCGATGGCGCCCTTCGGGCTGCACGACCTCTTCCCACGCTGACCCGCGTTGGCGCCGGCTCCAAATTCTATTGCGGAAGCACGCAATCGGTGAAGGCGGCGTCGATCGACTGCCCCCACCGGCCGTAATAAGCGTCCAAGCGCCGCTGGGCCAAGGTGCGTCCGTCTTCGAGAATTTCTTCCAGCGGCGCGAGAAAAACGCTCTCATCGCGCCCTTTGGCGTCAAGGCGGGCGCGTTGGCGCAATCCGACCTTCGCCAGCGCAAGAACGTCGCGCCCGACATCGCGCAGGCTGCGGCCCTCGATTCTCGCATCGAGCGCCAGACCGGGCACATCGGCGCGTAGCGCCTGACGCGCGGCGGCGCTCCATCCCTTCGTCAGTTCGCGCGCCTGATCGAGCGCGGCGGCGTCATAGAACAGACCGGCGCAAAGCGCGGGAAGGGCGGTGAAATGGGTGCGCGGGCCTGCGTCCGCGCCACGCATTTCGAGATAGGTCTTTAGCCTCACCTCCGGAAAGATCGTCGAGAGGTGATTGGCCCAGTCGGACATCGTGGCGCGCTCGCCAGGCAGTTGCTGAAGGCGGCCCTCCATCAAGTCCCGAAAGCTCGCTCCCGCCACGTCGTTATAGACGTCGCCGCGTTTGACGAAATACATCGGCACGTCGAGCGCATAGTCGACGTAACGTTCGAAGCCGAATCCCTTCTCGAAGGCGAAAGGCAGCATGCCGGTTCGGTCGGGATCGGTGTCGAGCCAAATGTAGGACCGTTGCGACAGCCGGCCGGTCGGCTTGCCGTCGAGAAACGGCGAATTGGCGAACATCGCGGTGATGAGCGGCTGTAAAGCGAGGCCGACACGCGTTTTTTGAACCATGTCGGCCTCGTCGACGAAGTCGAGGTTGACCTGCACGGTGGCGGTGCGAAACATCATATCGAGCCCGAGCGCGCCAACTTTCGGCATATAGGCTTGCATGATGGCGTAGCGCTGCTTGGGCATGGTCGGCGTCTCCGCGCGTGACCACTTCGGACTGCAGCCAAGATCAAGGAACCGCACGCCCAGCGCTCGGGTCACGGGCGCAAGCGCCGCGAAGTGCGCGTCAAGCTCCGCATGCGTGGCGTGAACGTCGTCCAGCGGCGCCCCGGAGAGTTCGAATTGTCCGCCGGGCTCGAGCGAAATCGCGCCGCCGCCATCGGACTGATAGAGGCCGATCAGCGCGTCCCGGTCGAGGATCGGGGCCCAGCCGAGCGTGTCGCGCAGGCCCTCGAGCAGCGCCCGCACGCCGCCTTGGCCTCCGGAGCCCTCATAGGGGACCGGCGAATCATCGGCCGCATAGAAGGGGATTTTCTCATGCTCGGTGCCAATGCGCAGCGGGGCGCCGCCGGTCTTGGAGCCAGATTCGAGCCATTCGACCAACATGTTGCGCGACGTGATCGGCGTCGTGTCGGATACGTCGCGGGCCATCTACGGAGAATTTTCCATGCTAGAGGAAGACGCGCGATTGCGGCGCGGGATGCGCCTCGCGGGTGCAGGAATCGCGCCGATGGATTGCAGGAAAGCGGGCGTTGCGCAAGCCTCCGCCCGCGCCGGCTCGCCGGCGCGGCGCGCCGAAGGGCAGAACTTCGCGGGCCGTCCCGAGCTTGGCGGCCAGCCCTTAGCGCTTGCCGAACATCCGGCCGAGAATGCTTTCGAAGTCCGAGCGCGCGCCGGCGTTTTCGCCGCCGCTACTGCGTCCGATCTGCAGCGTCTTCTTGATCTCTTCGATCGCCTGCTGAATCGACGCCTGATCCATGTCGTCGGGCAGGCCTTGAGAGCGCCCGGCGCCCGGGTCGAGGTCAGGCGGGCCGCCCATCGGTCCACCGGGTCGACCAATGGGTCCGCCGTAGGGGTCGGGCGCGGGCCGGCGGCCGCCGCCGAGCAGCGAGCCCAGAATCGACCCCAG
>NZ_JAMRYX010000109.1 GCF_024448135.1 Methylocystis suflitae | reverse complement strand
TCGAGCCGGTAATTGCCGACCGAGGCGCTCCTGATTTGGTCAGGTCGGGCGCGCCTCCCGTTTCTGGGCACAACGTGAATAACCCGAGAATAGCTTATTCACTTTTCTGCTTTGTCTCTTCGACTGAGGAATCTAGCCGCGGCCTTTATCGAGGTTTCAGCGTTGAATTCCACGCCGACCGTAGCGCCATCGAGGAGCCGCACGCTCGCTCGATCGTTTTCACTCTGCAGACCGTCGCCAATTTAATGGACGCGTCTACGAGCCGACCGACTCGCTGCGACCTTTTGAGAGGCGATTCCGAGATCAAAAGAAGAAAGCAGCACGATAACCGCGCTGTGATATCTTTGTTCCGTTCGGGACGAACTCGGCAGTGAGCAG
>NZ_JAMRYX010000108.1 GCF_024448135.1 Methylocystis suflitae | reverse complement strand
CGAAACTCGGCGACGGCCGTGACCGACTGCGTCGCCGCGTCGACAGTGCGGCCGATGCGAATGAGTCTGCCGTCAATGCCCGCCAGGGGCACGTGCACGCGGGCGACGTTGTCGAGCGCAGCGGCGCGGCCAAGGGGCACCTGCAAATTGACCCAAATGGGGTCGAGCCGCGCAATCGTGATGAGCGGCGCCGACGCCTGCACGCGCTCGCCCGTCGTTCCGTGTCGCTGCAGGACGGTCCCGTTAACCGGCGCGCGCACGACAAGCGAGCTTGCGAGCTTGCGCTCGCGCTTCAAGGTCTCGATCTCCTGATCCGTCATGCCGGCCAGCGACAGAATTTGTCTGCGCTCATCGAGCGCCGAACGCGCCTGAGTCGCCTCGGCGCGCGTGACGATCAATCGCCGCTCGGCGATGATGTGCTCCTTGAACAGCTGCTCGTCGCGCCGCAACTTCTCGGCCGCGAGATTCGCCTCCGAGACTGCGTGCAGGAAGGCGCGCTGGGCCTCGATGAGCTCCGACGACTTCAGTGTCGCGATCGGCGCGCCTTGTTTGACGTCCTCGTCGATTGCGACGAGCAGAGTCTCGACCAGACCGGCGGCGGGGGCGGCCACAATGAGGAGCTGCTGCGGCGGCACGGCGACGACGCCCGGCACGACGAGTTCGCCCATGCCCGACTCCCGCTCGACGGGCTGAGTCTCAACGCCGGCGACGCGCATCTGATCTTCGCTGATTTTGACGAG
>NZ_JAMRYX010000107.1 GCF_024448135.1 Methylocystis suflitae | reverse complement strand
CTTGTCGCTCTCATCGCAACAAATCCTTCGCAAAACTTTTCCATCCCTCAAATTCTCGATAACCACCGTTAATGTAAAATATCGTTGCCCCGATCACTCTTCGGAGGGCTCCTCTCCTTTGAAAATCAAGACGTACAGTATTTGCAGCAATGGCTCGATCAATCTCAGCTCGCGCGCGCGCAGCTGATGATTGTAAATCACATTTTTCTCTTAAGTACGACTCGCTATCGACGATCCGGCACCGCAATATTTCTAACTGCATAATTCTGGTCTCGCATGCCACCGCGGCTCCGCCTTTAGAACCTTCTGATTTTATCCAGTCCTTAATCCGCACCTTAAGCAAGTCAAAAGGAGAGATCAAATTTATCCTCGTAGTGATGTGGTTGGATGTATTGGTAGAATGTCGACGATACACTTGTAGGGCGGTACGGATAAATTTACGACATCCTAAGGCGTCAGCTAAGTTATTTATCCAGCCATCATGCCCGTACGTGGCCGGAACAGGTATAATTAAAGGAATCATAATTGATTTAAACGCGGTGCAGCAGCCGAG
>NZ_JAMRYX010000106.1 GCF_024448135.1 Methylocystis suflitae | reverse complement strand
GCGAAGAGCTGCTGGCGCAGCCGAATTGGCGCACCATTCGTAAGCGTCTGCGCGACTTCGAAGGTCGCGGTCGCGGCGCGTCCAGCGTCGGGAACTGATTGGAACATGGCTCACGGGACTTGGCTCAAATGCGGTTGAGCGACATTCCGGAACGGCCCCTGCAGATCGTTTACTTCGATCACGTGAAGATCGAAGACTATGTCGTCGACGAGCGGACGGGCGAAACAGGCTATCCGTGGCTGACTTTGGCGATCGACGCCAATACGCGCATGATTGCCGGCTTTCACCTTTCGCTGGCGCCGCCGTCGCGCGTCTCGCTCAGCCTGTGTCTGCTGCACGCCGTTTGCGACAAGGCGCGCTGGATGAACGAGCACGGGCTCACTGGCGATTGGCCCGCCGCCGGGCTCCCCGAAACCATCGCGATCGACCCGCAGAGCATTTTCGGTTTTCGCCAATTGGCGCGCGCGTGGCGCGATCAGGGAATCGCGACGGCGTCCGAATCGATCAGTTCAAGCGTTTTTGGCGTGCGCGCCACGCATATGTTCGGTGGCCGGTTCGGCAAAGTCGCCGTCGCCAAGGCCAATGGCGTGAGCTGGACGCCGAGAGCGCCGCGTCATCTGCGACGCGCGCTGGCGCGCGACATACGCGAGGTGGAATTCGCCGTCGGCGACGGCCTCGTCAATGATTATCATCATCGCGCGCACAAGGACACGGGACGCACGCCGCTCGACGGCTGGCGGGAGGCCGAAGCGGCGGCGCCGCTGCGCGCGCCGCAAGATTGCATGCGCTTTCGACTGTCCCTTCTGCCTGACGCCCTCTGCGCCCTCAGTTCAAGCGGCGTCAGCGTGCTTGGAGAAACATTCTGGTCGCCAGGGCTCGCTCGGCTGCATCGAGAAGGGCGCGAACTCGTGGCGGTCAAATTCGATCCGCGGGATCTTTCGCGGATTTTCGTTCAGGAGACCGGCGCGGGGTCCATGGAAGCGACGAATGTCGCGGCGACGGACGGCGGCGACTCGGACGAAGCCTGCCGTCGGAATTGCAAACTGCTCGTCGCTTCGCTCAGGATTCGTGACGCCGATTGCAGAGCCGCCGAAAGCGCTGCCGAAGCCGGATGCGGCTGCGCCTGCCCAGAGCGATTCGGCCGCCAAGTGGCGAGATGCGCCGCCCGGATCGGCGACGACGAGGGATTTCCGGAGATCGATCGGGCGAAACGTCGTCACCACGCCTGCATGCCTCTGTCATAGGCCGGAGCGTTACATCAGACTGGCGGCGCCGATTCGTGACCTCCCTCGAACGACTCGGACCTTCGCTCTATGATTTTTGTTGCGACAGCTCTCTGCAAAAGTTCAGCATCAGGTCGCGCAATTCAGGCTCCTCGACGAGTCCGGCGGCGACGACGCACTCGAACCATCGGGTGGCGCGCTGCTTCTTCTCGCGCCATTTCTTGCGTTGCTTTTGTACGCGCAGAGAAAACACTTCGACGCGGCAGTCGACGCTCGCGCCGCTGTCGAGGCGTTTTTCATAGCGGAAATCGCCGAGCTTCGCTTTGTCCATCTTGCCGATGAGCCCGGCCTCCTGCACCGCTTCGATCGCCGCGACGATATGTGGTTTGCGGCCTTTCATCGGCCAGCCCTTCGGTATCACCCAGCGCTTTGTGTCGCGGGAGGTGACCAGCATGATCTCCAGGCGCCCGCTATTCATGCGCCAAGGCAAAGCCGCGTATTGCGTGCGAAGGACAGAAGCCGCGCCGACGCGCTTCTTCTTCGCTTTGGGCGTCTTCATGCCGCGAACCTCGCAAGCGCGTAGAAGGTCGCGGCGAAAAAGGCGGCCATCGGCATGGTGATGACCCAGGCGACAACGATGTCCTTCGCGACATTCCAGCGGACCGCCGCCACGCGCCTCGACGCGCCCACGCCAATGATCGCCCCGGTGATCGTATGCGTCGTCGACACTGGCACGCCCAGCGCCGTCGCGAGAAACAGGGTGATCGCGCCCCCCGTCTCGGCGCAGAACCCTTGCATGGGCGTCAAGCGGGTGATCCTGGATCCCATCGTGCGCACGATCCGCCATCCGCCAAACAAGGTTCCAAGGCCCATGGCCGCCTGACAGGCGATGACAACCCAAAAGGGCACGTGGAACTCGCCGCCGAGCGCCCCGTGCGAATAGAGGAGCACCGCGATCACCCCCATGGTTTTCTGCGCGTCATTGCCGCCATGGCCCAGCGAATAAAGGGAAGCTGAGGCGAATTGCAGGATGCGAAACATCGCATCGACTCCGCCCGGCGTCCGCCGCACGAAGATCCAGGACACGAGCAGGATCAACGCGAGCGCCAGGACGAATCCGAGCGCAGGCGACAATACGATCGCTACGCTGGTCTTGAGCAGCCCGTTCCAAACGATCGCGGAAGCGCCGACCTTGGCCACGCCGGCGCCCACAAGGCCGCCGACGAGGGCGTGCGAACTCGATGACGGAATGCCCAATCCCCATGTGATCAGATTCCAGACGATCGCCCCCATCAGCGCGCCGAACACCACGAAATCATCCACAATATCGGGCGATACGATGCCAGCGCCCACAGTTTGCGCCACATGAAGCCCAAAAAACAGGAAGGCGATGAAGTTGAAGAAGGCGGCCCAGGCCACTGCGAATTGCGGACGTAGAACGCGGGTCGAGACGATCGTCGCGATGGAGTTGGCGGCGTCGTGCAGACCGTTCAGGAAATCGAAGATCAAAGCGACCGCGATAAGCCCAATGAGATACGATGAAAAGTTCTGCAAGCGTCGTCCCTAAGTATGCTCGATGACGATGCCGGCGACACGGTCGGCGACGTCCTCAAAGCCGTCAACGACTCTTTCGAGATGGCCGTAGATTTCCGCGCCGACGACGAACGCCATCGGGTCTTTGTGGCGGTGCGCGAGAAACAGCTCCTTCAAGCCCTGATCATGAATGGCGTCGGCCTCGTCCTCAATGCGGGTGATCTCCTCGCTGAAAGCGTTGAGCCTGCCGGCATTCTGGCGCATCAAGCGCAACAAGGGTATGGCGCTGCGCGTGAGTTCCGCCGACTGGACGATAATATCGCCCATCCGCCGCATGGCGGGCTGGAAATCGCGCGTCTCGTAGAGCAGCGTCGCCTTCGCCGTTTGATGCATCTGGTCGATAGCGTCGTCCATCGCGGTGACCAGGTCGCGGATGTCGCTGCGATCGAACGGCGTGATGAATGTGCGGCGAACCGCCAGATGGACCTCGCGGACGATGGCGTCGGCCTCATGCTCCTGGCGACGGATTTCTTGGCTGCAGACGAGCACGCGGTCGCCCCCGTTCAGCAACTCGCGCAAGGCGTGAGATCCGGCGACGAGCGTCTCCGCATGCCGCTCGAAAAGATCGAAGAAGCGCTCTTCTCTCGGCATGAGCGCCTGAAACCAAGACAGCATGGCGCTCTCGCCTCCCGGGAATCGTCACAAAACCGTCATAAACGAGCTCGCGGCACATAGCCGGCGCGGCTGAGAGTGTAAAGCGCCGCAGACGCTGCGGCTGCGACTATTTTTCCGGACGCTGCGTTTTGTTCAACGCCACGGCGCCGTCATGGGAGGCGCGCGCCTCGTCCGGCGCGATGTTGCGCGACAGCACACCTCTTAGCCGCGCCCTGATCTGGCGCGAGGCATGACTGACGCTCACAAGGCCTGTGCGGCTGTAAATAAATGCGCCCTTCTCGCCGACGACGAAATCGCCAGTTTGCAATGTCGGATCCCGGCGGGACAGCGCGAGGTAATAGTCGCGAGATGCGGCCGGATCGTTGCAGGCGCATCTTTCCGTCAGCTTGTCGCGAAAGCTGAACGCCGCCGGAAGCGCTGAATAGAGCTGCCCTTTGGCGTTGCGCGCCTGCTCGATGCTTGCGCCCTCATAGAGCTGCACGCGCGCTGACGGACAGGCGAATTCGCAGGATTGCTGGCCGGAAATTCGCGGCAGTTTGATCAAAGGAAAATAATAGCCGTCGCAAGCGCGCACGCAGTAGCCGCCGCCGGACATCGAGTCCGTCTCGGTGGTGTTTGCCGGTTCGGGTTTGGCGTAATGAATTGACGTCTTCGGCGCGCGCCTCGGCTGCCGCGGGTGCGCACGCATCGCCCGCCAGGAGCGGTGGAACGAGAACGCCGGAGGTTGACTTGGCCCGAAGAGGAAATCGAAAAGCTCGCCTTGAGCTAAAGTGTCGTGGGGCGAGACGAGCGCCAAGGCGAAAGCGAGAGCGCCGGCGATCCCTATCGCACCCTGGCGGTTGAGCCGCATTCGCCCGTCCCCGTCGACTAAACTTCGACTGGCGACCCCGGCAGGATTCGAACCTGCGACCTACTGCTTCGAAGGCAGTTGCTCTATCCGGCTGAGCTACGGAGCCGTCGACGGCGCAGCTTTCGCCGCGGACCGTATCAGTTCGGCCAACGCGGCGCCAGCAACGCCCGACAGGGTAGTCATATATGGCGACCCCGGCAGGATTCGAACCTGCGACCTACTGCTTAGAAGGCAGTTGCTCTATCCGGCTGAGCTACGGGGCCGAAACAGCCTCAATGCGTCCAGAGACCGATGCGGCTGGTCTTGAAATTATCTGAATAGGATGCGCCGCGCCGCGCCGCCAGATTAGGCTTGGGCTCCTCGAGGCGATAGGGGAGCCCGTTGCGTTCGGCGTAGGCGATCGCCTCCTCCTTGGTGGAAAAATTGAGCCTGACCTGCTGGCGCATGTCAGCGGAGCTCGTCCAGCCCATGAGCGGCTCGATGCTGCGCGGAAGCTCGGGCTCGAAGTCAAGCCGCCACATGTCCGACCCCGGACCGGATTGCGTGGCGCTCGGCGCCGGAAGATAGATGCGTGCGGTCATATGGCCTCGTCGTTGGCTGTGCTCGTAGACGCGTCATGAGAGCGGCGCGCGGCGGCGTTCGCGCTGGTCGGGGCAGCAGGATTCGAACCTGCGACCTGAAGTACCCAAAACTTCCGCGCTACCAGGCTGCGCTATACCCCGCCGGACCAAGCCGCGCCTATGGCGGCCCTGCCCTCGCTCGAAATTCGCTACCACGCACGGCCGCCCCTCACAAGGGAATCGACTAGCGCTTGAACATGCGATGCTGCACCTGGTCCCCGGGGGCGAGCGACATTTTCCGGGCGGCGCCGGCGTTCAGCTCCAGCACCGCATAGGCTGGCTGAGGCGAAGCTATAATTCGTTCCGACATCGGCTCGGTGTCGGCGGCCACGCCCACCACCCGACCGTCACGTCCGATGAAAACCATGTCGAGCGGAATGTAAGTATTTTTCATCCACATCGAAACAGGCCCCTCGGCCTTGAATTCGAACAGCATGCCGTGATCGGCGGGCATTGACTTGCGGAACATGAGGCCGCGGGCGCGCGCCTTGGGCGTGTCCGCAACTTCGACCTTGAAGTCATGCTCCCCCGTCGCCGTCACGATGCGCATGGCTTCAACCGCGGGCCCGGCCCGCGCGACTGTCGACGCGACCAGCGCCAGCAAGAGCGACATGATCAGTGTGCGGAGGAGTTGCGCCGCTCTCATTCGGGTGGGCTCCAAAGAGCCTTGCGCACCATCGATGTCTTCAGTGCGACGGAACGCTTTTGGCGTCGAGCGGCCGCACTTCAGCCGCCATCAGACCCTTTGGACCGCCGCCGTAACGCACAAGGACGCTATCGCCTGGCTTAAGCTCGGTCATGCCGTAGCGACGCACCGTCTCCATGTGCAGAAAAATGTCTTCGGTGCCTTCGCCGCGCGTCAGGAAGCCGAATCCCTTCATGCGGTTGAACCATTTGACGATGGCGATCTCATAGCCGCTTGTCGGGACAATTTGGACGTGGGTGCGCCCGGCGCATGATTGCGACGGATGCACCGCGGTGGTTTCGTCCATCGCGATGACGCGAAAGACCTGCATGCCCTTGACGCGCTTCTGCGCCTCGCAGACGACGCGCGCGCCTTCAAAGGCCGTTTGCATACCGCTGCGGCGGAGAATGGTGACATGAAGGAGAATATCGTCGGAGCCGTCGTCGGGCACAACGAAACCGTAGCCCTTGGCGACATCGAACCATTTAATCCGTCCTGCGACTTCGACCAATTCGAGACCGGTCTCATCGGATTCTGTCGCGCTCGTCGTCAAATCATCCTGAAAAGTCACTTTAGCGCTCACCGACCAACTCCCCGTGCTGATCCAGAGCATTCGACTGGCGCGCGCTGGCGATAATCCTGAAGCGCGAATCACCCCGCGTCGCTCATGAATCACTTCTAACAAGATAACACCCGCGGCGCGCCATCCAACCGTCAATTTTTGTACACTGGCGAATGTCTGTGGATACGCGCTCCGTCGCCGCGCGAATTGGCGAAGCCATTGTCGCTGAAACTGAAACATGCGTGCGTGCGCGACGACGCGCGCAGCGATATTGCGCAATAAACGCGGATTCTGTCGCGGACAAAATTGGCGGAGACGCCCAAAATCTTTGACCCTGTGGCCCCTGCGCCACATCGACCGGGATTTGACAAACGCGCCCCGGGCGCGCAATCGGAAGCCGGCGAGCGTCGCGCGCCCTGTCGCCCGCCCGCCTTTTCCTCGGTTGGAGCGCCGCAATGACCCATTCGTCGACCGCGCCAGCGAGCGCGCCCATGAGCGTTCACGCTACTCACAGCGGTTCTGCGCGAATTGATCCTCGCTATGACCTCGCCGCGCTTGTGGCGTCCCGCGAGAGCGATCGCTTTGCGCTGCATACAAAACACCTCAATGAAATGTGGGTGCGCGTTCTCAAGACGATCGGCTATGACGTTGGCTTCACCCGGGGTCTTGGGCCGTATTTGTGGGACCGCAAGGGCGACCGCTATCTCGATCTCCTCAGCGGCTGGGGAGTCTTCGCGCTCGGACGCAACCATCCGGCGGTGCGCGACGCGCTCGTGAGCGTGCTCGACGGCGAACTCGCCAATCTCGTGCAACTCGACGTTTCAGTTCTGGCCGGCGTTCTCGCGGAAAAGTTGCTCGACTACGCGCCTTGGCTGGAAAAGGTGTTTTTCGCCAATTCGGGCGCCGAGGCGGTCGAAGCGGCGATCAAGTTCGCGCGCGCGGCGACGGGTCGTCCCGGGATCTTGCATTGCGCGCATTCCTTTCACGGTCTGACCTATGGTTCGCTGTCGATGAACGGCGACGAAATTTTCAAGAAGGGTTTCGGACCGCTGCTGCCCAACGCGCGCGAGGTCCCGTTCGATGATCTCGACGCGCTCGAACGCGCTTTGGCCGGGCGCGACGTCGCCGCTTTCTTCGTCGAGCCGATCCAGGGCAAGGGCGTCAACATTCCGCAAGAGGGCTATCTTCTCGGCGCGCAGGCGCTCTGCCGCAAATACGGAACGCTGTTCGTCGCCGACGAAATTCAAACGGGAGTAGGCCGGACGGGCCGGTTCTTCGCCATCGATCACTACCCCGGCGTCGAACCCGATATGATCGTTGTCGCAAAAGCGCTTTCCGGCGGTCATGTGCCGGTCGGAGCGGTGCTCACGCGCAAATGGATCTTCGACAAGGTCTTCGACCGCATGGATCGCGCCGTGGTGCACGGCTCGACCTTCAGCAAGAACGATCTCGCCATGGCGGCCGGCGTCGCGACGCTGGACGTGTTGAAGAACGAACGGGTGATCGAGAATGCGGCCAAGACGGGCGACCGTCTGCTCGCATCGTTCCAACGAATGGCCAGCGGCTACGAACTCGTCGCCGACGTGCGCGGCAAGGGCCTCATGATCGGAATCGAATTCGGGCCGCCGAAGTCGTTCAAACTGAAGGCCGCTTGGAATCTGCTGGAGACGGTGAATTCAGGCCTGTTCTGCCAACTCATCTCCATCCCGCTGTTTCGCGATCATAAAGTGCTGACGCAAGTGGCCGGACACGGCAATCACACGATCAAGCTGCTGCCGCCGCTCATGATTTCCGATGAAGATTGCGATTGGATCGAGCAATCCTTCGACGCCGTCATCGCCGACGCGCACAAGGCGCCATCCGCCGTCTGGTCGCTCGGCAAGACTCTGGCGGAACACGCGATCAAGGCGCGAATGAGCGGCTGAGCGCTTTGCCTCGACGCTCCAGCGAGGACGCGAGAGTCGCGCTCAAGCCGCCGGCGAAGGCTGCTTTTCCACTTCGCGCGAATAGTCTCCGATCAACGCGCGCGAAAGCTCGCCAGGCGTGAAGCGATAGACGCCGATTTCCGAAACGGGCGTCACTTCTGCGCCGGTGCCGCAGATGAGGCACTCCGAAAATGACGCCAGTTCCTCAGGCATGATCCGGCGCTCAATGACGTCAACGCCGCGTCTTTTCGCGAGGTCAATCACCGTACGCCGGGTGATGCCGTCAAGGAAACAATCGGCGATCGGCGTATGCAGCGCGCCGTCCTGAACAAAAAAGATGTTTGCGCCAGTGCATTCGGCGACTCGGCCGAGCCAATCGTACATCAGCGCGTCGGCGAACCCGCGCCGTTCCGCGCGGTGCTTCGAAATGGTGCAAATCATATAAAGACCTGCGGCCTTCGCCATCGAGGGCGCCGTCAGCGGATCGGGCCGCCGATATTCGGCGATGTCGAGCTTGATGCCTTTCATCTTGGTCTCGACATCAAACATGCTCGGCCAATCCCAAACGGCGATTGCGACGTTGATCGTCGAATTCTGCGCCGCGACGGCCATCATTTCGCTGCCGCGCCAAGCAACCGGACGCACATAGCAGTTCGACAGGCCGTTGGCCTTTACGGTCTCATGCTTTGCGGCGTCGATCTCTTCGACGCTATAGGGAATCTCGAAATCGAGGATCCGAGCGGACGCCTGGAACCTCTCGGAATGTTCGCGCGATTTGAAGATCGACCCGCCGTAGGCGCGCTCGCCTTCGAAGACGCAGGACGCGTAATGCAGCCCGTGCGAGAGAACGTGAAGCTTCGCTTCGCGCCACGGAACGAGCGCACCATTGTACCAAATGAATCCGTCGCGCTGATCGAAGGGCGGAAGCGACATGGCGAACTCCGGGAAGACGCGATCGAGAGGCCAAACAAGGCGCTGCGACGCTTGGTCAGCACTAGCTATCGGTCAGATTTATGTCAATATAGTTGACGTAAATAGCGCGCGCCAAAACGTCAGGCAATAAATAGCGTGGATGAACTCGTAGCGAGAAAAATGTCCGAGCCGCCCGGCGTCGCCGCTTGGCGGAATACGGCCGCAGAAGCGGCCGTCGCCACGGGCGACGGCGACGCTCTCGAACTCGTGGAATTATTTTTTTTCGCCTACCGTGATTTTGTGGGCGACGCCGACCGGCTGCTCGAGAATTATGGATTCGGACGGGCGCATCACCGCGTGCTCCATTTCGTCAACCGTCGCCCCGGCCTCACCATCGCCGCGCTGCTGGATATATTGAGAATCACCAAGCAGAGCCTGAACCGCGTGCTAAAACAACTTCTTGAGGCGGGCTTCGTCGAGGCGCGCGCCGGCGTCGTCGACCGCCGCCAACGTCTTCTCTATCCGACCCCAAAGGGCGCGACGCTCGCGCGCGATCTGGCGGCGCTGCAATCAGCGCGGTTTCGGAAAGTCATGGACGAGCTCCCGCCTGCGGCGCGCGGCGCCGCCTCAAAATTCCTGTTCGCGATGATCGACTCCGGCGAGCGGGAGCGCGTTCGAGCGCATCTTGCCTGCGCCAAGGCAGCTGGCGGCGCGACATGACGGCTTTTCCGCAACGCGCCGGGCCAAACGCGAAAGCGGCGCATATCCTCGTCGTTGACGACGATCAGCGCATTCGCACCCTGCTGTCGCGCTATCTGATGAACGAAGGCTATTTCGTCAGCGCTGCAGCCGACACGAGGGAGGCGAGCGAAAGAATGCGCGACATCGCCTTCGATCTCATCGTTCTAGATGTCATGATGCCTGGCGAAAGCGGCACGGCCTTCGCGACGCGGCTGCGCAAGAGCGCTGAACCGCTGCGCTCCGCGCCCATTCTGATGCTGACGGCGCTTACCGAGACGGCGGACCGCGTCGAAGGGCTTGAAGCCGGGGTGGACGACTATCTCGCCAAGCCTTTCGATCCGCGGGAATTGTCGCTGCGCATCGCGAGCATATTGCGCCGCGCGCGTCCCGCAGAACCCGCAGGACCAAAGCGCTTTGGCGATTTTGTCTTCGATCCGTCGCGCGGCGAATTGCTGCACGACGGCGCGCCGGTCCGACTTACGACGCGCGAGCGCGATCTGCTGCGGGCGCTGGCCGAAAGCGGCGGCGCCATTGTCTCGCGGCAAACTTTGGCGCACCGTGATCCCGCACGAAGCGCAAGCGAGCGCAGCGTCGATGTCGAGATCGCCCGATTGAGGCGCAAGATCGAGACCGAGCCGAATGCGCCGCGCTATCTTCAGACGGTGCGCGGCCACGGTTACCGTCTGCTCGTCGACCCGCTGTGCGCCAACCGCTGAAATGATAGAGTCGTCACGATGACCGCCGTCTTACCGGAAGTTCTCGCCGCGCCCCGCAATCTGTGGCGGCGCTTCGCCAACTGGCTGCATGACCGCATGCCGAAAGGGCTTTACGCCCGCGCGCTGCTGATCGTGATCCTGCCGGTCGTGCTCCTCCAGTCCGCTGTGGCCTATGTCTTCATGGAGCGGCATTGGGAGGTCGTGACCTACCGTCTTTCCGCGGGGATGGCCCGGCAAGTGGCGGCGCTCGTCGATATTTACCAGACGTTCCCTGACGACCCGGATCACGCCCAACTGCGCCGCATCGCCGCCTTCGACCTCAACATGGAGATTGCGGTTCTCCCCAAGCAGGCTCTGCCCGCGCCGGCGCCAAAATCGTCCTTGTTCTCGCTGCTCGACAAGGCGCTCACGAAAGAACTCTCGCGCAGACTTAAGGAGCCCTTCTGGATCAACGCCGCGCTGCCCGGCAGCCTGATCGAAATCCGCGTCGCGCTCAATGACGCGACGTTGAGAATGCTCGCCACGCGCGCACACGCATACGCCTCCAACTCCTATATTTTCTTCATGTGGATGGCGATCGCCTCAGTCATCATCCTCGCCATCGCCACTTCCTTTTTGCGTAACCAGATCAGGCCGATCCTGCGGCTGGCCCGCGCCGCCGAGGAGTTCGGCAAAGGCCGCGATGTCGTTTTCAGTCCGCGCGGCGCGCGCGAGGTGCGTCAGGCAGGAGCCGCCTTTCTCGACATGAAACGCCGTTTCGAACGGGCGATCGAGCAGCGCACGACGATGCTCAATGGCGTTTCGCACGATCTGCGAACCATCATCACGCGTTTCAAGCTTTCGCTCGCGCTGATGCGCGACTCGCATGAAGCCGCCGAAATGCGCAAGGATGTGGACGAGATGGAGCGCATGGTCGAGGCGTATCTCGCCTTCGCCCGCGGCGACGGCGACGAAACGTCCTCCCCCACCGATATCGCGGCCATCCTCGACGAACTGAAGGCGGACACCGAGAAGCACGGTCTCGCGGCGGCCGTGAAGATTGAGGGCGATCCGACAATCGTCGCGCGGCCGGCGGCGATCAAGCGGCTGCTCGCCAATCTCGTCGGCAATGCGCAACGCTACGGGCAGCGGATCGAACTCTCAGTGATCAATGACGGCGCGACGATGACCGTGCATATCGACGACGACGGGCCCGGCATCCCCGTCGAGCGTCGCGAGGACGCATTCCGGCCATTCTACCGGCTCGACGAATCCCGCAGCCAGAACGACGGAAACTCGGGTCTGGGCCTCGCCATCGCGCGCGACATCGCACGCGGCCATGGCGGGGATATTACGCTCGACCGCAGCCCGCTTGGCGGTTTGCGCGCGACGGCCAGTCTCCCGCTCTAAAGCGCTTCCCGATCACGCGCGCGCGTGGGGATAGCCGCTGTCGTCGTCGTGGTAATCGCGCCCACCACGTCGCGTCCGCCAGCCGAACAGGCTTTGCGCGAAGGAATAGAAGGGCCGCGTCAGTCTTGCGAAATCCTCCGCCCGGTCGACGTAACGCTCGCCGCGCGTCAATTCGCGATCGAGCGTCGACAGGGCGTCATGAATATCGCCCGCGAACCAATCCTCGAGCACGCGGCTCCAGGCTAACGCCAACCCCTGCAGTTTGAGCGAGCCGACCGGGCCCTCGCTGTCGATGTCCGCCGCCTCCAGCATGAAGCGCATCGAGTTCACGGTTTCGCGGTTGAGCGCCGCGGCGGTGAGCGGATCGCGCGCCGCCCAGCGGCCGACGCTCGCCAGCGCCTCGCGATGCGGTTCGAGCGAGTCGAGCCGACGGCGCAAAACATCGTAGAGCCGCTCGCGCGCGGGTTCGTGCGAGGCTTCCTTGGGCGCCGCGTCGAGAACCTCCCGGTCGATGCGCCGAGAGAACGCCCCCATAATCGCGCCCTTCGATGGGAATAGTTCGCGCAGATCGGCAAGCGAGATGCCAGCCTCATGGGCGATGTCGGTGAGCGTCACGTCGCTGAACTCTCGCCGCGTGGCGAGCCGAAGCGTCGCATCGATCACTCGGTCGCGGGAGCCGCCGCTAGTCATGTCTGTCTCCAGGTCCGAAGGAATTTTCTAGCCAGTATTCTATTGTCGCCGGGCCGCGGGACAAGGCGCGCGCCGTCTCAACCGGAAAGTTCCCCTGCCCGGCGCTTCGCCGCAGCTACGGCGCGGCGCATCAGCGCGGCGAGGCCATCGGGCGCCTCAAGAACCTCGAGCGCCGCCGCCGTGGTGCCGCTTGGCGACGTCACGCGCCGGCGCAATTCGTCAGGGCCCGTCTCGGGTTGTCGGCGCATCAGTTCGCCAGCGCCTTCGACCGTCGCGCGCGCCAGCCGCGCCGCGAGGGCGGCCGGCAGACCGGCTTCAGCCCCGGCGGCGGCAAGGCATTCGGCGAAATAGAAGACATAAGCGGGACCGGACCCGGAAACCGCCGTCACCACGTCGATGAGCGCCTCGTCATCGACCCATTCGACGCCGCCAACGGCGCGAAGCAATGCGTCGGAGAGCCCGCGCTGAAGAGCGCTCGTCGCCGCGCTGGCGAAGGCGCCTGTGACGCCGCGTCCAATCGCCGCCGGCGTATTGGGCATTGCGCGCACCACGGCTTGCGTCGGCAGGCGCGCGGCGACGTCCGCGGTGCGCTTCCCGGCGAGGATCGACACGACAACGGTATCGGGCGCCACGAAAGGGGCCGCCGCTGCGGCGCCCGACTCGAGCGCCTGCGGCTTAACGGCGAGAACCACGGCGTCGCATGGCGCAGCCGCGCCGTTCAGCGCGTAGCCCTGCGCGGCGCACAAATCCAGGAGCCGATGGGAGGGCTGCGGCTCGACGATTGACACTGCGCCCAGCAGATTCTGCGCGGCCCAGCCTTCAAGCAGCGCCAGCCCCATGTTTCCGGCGCCGATCAGAGCGACCGATTTTCCGCGCAACCCGCCCGCGTCGGTCACGCCTCGCCTTTCGTCTCGAAATTGGCGGTGGCGAGCGCTTCCCTGGCGCTCTTTCCGGCCCAGAGCACAAATTGAAAGGCTTGATAATGCCGCTCACAGGCCTGAAGCGCGTTGTCGAGCAAGGCCGCGCATTGCGTCGCCGAGGGCTGCGCTCCTCCCGTCAGGATGAGGCCATGACGGTGCATCGCCACGCCCTCCTTCGGCCAGAAGTCGAAATGCCCGATCCACATCTGCTCGTTGATCGCATTGACGAGCGACATCAGTTCACCGCGCCTGCGCTCGGGCGCCTTGAGATCGAAAGCGCAACTGACGTGCAGCGTTTCGAGCTGCGGAAGCCAAGTAAAAGCGACGTGATATTCCGTCCAAGCTCCGGCGACGGAAATCGAAATCTCGTCTTCGTCGTCTCGATCGAAGGACCAATCATTGGTGGACGCCAGTTGCTCCACAACATCCACCGGATGTTCAGCGCGTTCCGTTTCTTTTTCCGTTGCGATCAGCATGTGCCAACCTTTTTCTCAATGTCAGCATAACGCGGCGACTAAAAGACAGGCGACGATGCGTCGTGGAGCTTTGCGAGAGGGCGCCTCCTTTTCAAGCGATTGATTCAAAGTCGAATCATCTCTTGCGATCACTATACTCCACACAAGAACTAGGACGCCAAAAAAGCGATGGTCAGACCCTGTTGCAGGCGGAGACTGCGGGATTCGCACGCCTGCGTCCATGGCGAAGCTGCCCTCTTCCACAGCCACGCGCGCCAAAAAAAGCTCTGGATAAAGGACGCAATCGCGCGGTGGACATGCGCCCGCCTGCGGAGAGCAAAAAAAAGCCTCGTCCGCACGTTCGCGGGCGAGGCTTGCGTTTTTTCATGGATCGCCTGGATTAGCGCGTCATCATGACCGGCGATCCGACGTCGACGCGATCGTAGAGGTCGGAAACGTCTTCATTCAACATTCGGATGCAGCCATAGGAGGCCGCCGTGCCGATTGACGCGCGCATCTTCTGGGTCGTGCCGTGAATCGCCACTTCGCCACTGCTGAGCGTCAAAGCGCGCACGCCCATCGGATTGCGCGGCGAGCCGCCACGAATGAAATTGGGCAGTTCCGGGTGATCGGCCTTCACCACCGCTGGCGGAACCCAGTCGGGATTGACATATTTTCCCTCGATGGATGTCGCGCCCGACCATTCCTTGCCGCGCTTGGGAACGGCCACGGGATAGCTGATGGCGACTCCGGTGTCGACGACGTAGAAAAGCCTCCGCTGGCTGGCGCTGATCACGACGGTGCCGGGAGCGACGTGGGGAGAGAAAGAGACGATGTTGCGCGCGTTCGCGTCCTGCGGAAGCGCGGCGACGCCAAGTCCGACGACTATCGCCGTCAAAACTGCCTGAAGCGTTCCGGTTGACTTGACGGTGCGGGATCGACGCAAAAAAGCAAACAGTTTACGCATGACGCTACACCCTACGTGTTGAAGCCTCGACAGCGACTTCTCGAATGGCGGCAGTCTAACTTTGGCCACGATCTTGTCGAAACGTTTCGCGTCTTCAGGTTATGGCTTAACGTTAAGATAATATGGGATGTTCTATCGTCGCGACCGCTTCGCTTCAGATCGTCGCTTCAAGATTGCGCCATCCTTTCGTCGAAATTCATGCGCATTGCGCACTTGCAGGGTAACTGGCGCGGGCGCGGTAATAAGGCATGAGCGAGACAGCCGGACCGCCGAAGATTTTTGATCGCGCGCTGCTGCGTCGGCGCTGGCGCCGCGCTATGTCAAAAGGCGCGCCGGATTTCCTGATGACGCGCGCCGCCGACGATCTGCTCGATCGGTTGCTGACGGTGAAGCGCGAATTTCCGCGCGCGCTCGATCTCGGTTCGCCAAACGGGCATTTCGCGCAAGCCGTCATCGCCAGCGGCCGACCGCCGCCCTTGCGCGCGAGCGCCTATGCCGGCGACGTCATCGTTGACGAAGAAGCCCCGCCCTTCGCGCCCGGCTCATTTGATTTGATCGTCTCGGGCATGTCGCTGCAGTGGGTCAACGATCTGCCGGGCGCGCTGGCGCAAGCGCGACGCATGCTTGCGCCGGACGGACTCTTCCTCGCCTGCCTCGCCGGCGGCGCTAGTCTTGTCGAGCTTCGCGCCGCGCTCGCGCAGGCCGAAGAGGAAATCACCGGCGGCGCGAGTCCGCGCGTATCGCCTTTCGTCGATGTGCGCGACATGGGCGGTCTGCTGCAGCGCGCCGGCTTCGCCCTGCCCGTCGCCGATATCGACAGTTTCACGCTGCGCTATGATTCGATGTTCGCGCTGATGCAGGATTTGCGCGCGATGGGCGCCGCCAATGCTTTAGCAAAGCGCGCGCGAAAATCATTGCGGCGCGACATTGTCGCCCGCGCGGCGCAGGTCTACGCCGAACGCTTCTCGGACGCGGACGGCCGCGTGCGCGCGACATTCGAAATCGTCTGGGCGTCCGGCTGGGCGCCGCATGAGAGTCAACAAAAGCCGGCAAAGCCCGGCTCCGCCATGATGCGGCTCGAAGACGCGATGAAATCCCCGCGCGAGGGCGACGCCTGAGCCTAACGCGCGACCTCCACCTCAACGCTGCGCGTTCGAACCGGCGCGGATTCCCATGGCCGCTGATAGGCGAAAACGATTTCGGCGTGTCCGGGTTTGAGCGCGCGGATTTTCCAATGGCGCATGCTGGGGCTGCCGACCATGCGCCGCCGACCGCCGCTGCGGCCGCCGTCCGATATCGCCAGGATGTCGAGATCACGGCTCGCGGCCTGATCGATGCGCCAGGAATAGCCGGTCGTGACATTCTCCTGCAGCGAAAAGTTCGCGCTGCCGCCCGGCGCGAGCTTTATGACGTCGCCGGCTTGCGCCGGCAGCGCGACGAACAGAGTGAGGAGCAGCAGTCGCGACAATGGACGCTTCATGAGTTTCCCTTTGCCGCGTTGGCGATCCATCGTGATCTTGCGGGCACCGTCCGCTTCCACGTCTCGCAAGCTAATATACGCCCGGAATGAGCCGCGCCGTATGCGCGGGATAGGCCCCATAGGCCGCGCCGAACTCGGAGCTCAGCAAGCGTTCCTCTGCGTTCATCCGGGCGATGAGCGGCGGGATATTGGCCAAGCCCAGAAACACGCCGACCGCCGTGTTGAAGCCCAGCCCCCAGCCAAGCGCCGAGATCAACAGGCCGAGATAGCTCGGATGCCTGACGCGGCTGTAAAGTCCGGTGGTGACGAGTTCGTGTCCCGGCTGAATGGCGACGAGGCCGCTGAACCGGCGCCCGAGCACGGCGACCGGCCACAGCCGCAAGGCGCCGCCCGCCGCGAGCAGAGCAACGCCGAGCCACCGCACGGCGTCGCCGTCCAATCTCCACAGTCCCTGACTATCGGCCCAGGCGGGCAGATAGGCGCCGAGAAGTCCGATGGCGAAAAAAGCCGGAATGACCCATCGATTGCCGCGGTCCTCGCGCAGGCCGGAACTGAGATTGCCGCCAACGAAGAGCGACGCCACTCCAAGCGCGATTGTGACGATGACGAGCGCCGTCCGCGCCGGATTGGCGAAGTAGGCGTCGACCCCGCCGGCGCCGAGGATCGCCAGCGCGAGATAAAGACCGATGGACAGCGCCACGGCCAGGACGCGGATCAGCAGCGGATGCAACATCAAGTCGTGCTCCCGCCCCCGTCTATCACTAATTACCCGCGTGCAGGACCAACGGCGACGACCAACTTATTTGCTACGCTTCGAGGTAGCCTGGGCGCGCGTCGCGAACCAGACCGATGACTTTAGCTGGCCAGGGCATTTTCCGCATGTCACGCGACCTTTCGGGCTGACGTAAGCGCAAAGCCCGCGCGCGAGGCACTCGTCTGTCGTCACGGGACGCGCACTGGCCGCGGAGGTGATAATGCCGCCGCCAATGCAGACGGCGATCGCGAGGATGAGGAGATTTCGCATAACAAACTCCTTTAAATATAGAGGATCAACAGTCAGGCTATTTAGCGCGTTCCGCAATCTGTGGAAGCGCGACATTGACCCCGAGCGACAGTTGGTCTAATTGCCGAAATGGACCATATAGTAGTCCATATGAGACGCTGATGAAGATTTCCGTGACCGAAGCCAAGGGGCAGCTTACCGAGCTTGTCCGACGCGCTGAAGCCGGAGAGGAAATTATCCTCACCCGGCATGGCCAGCCGGCGGCGCGGCTGGCGCCCGCCAAAAGCGCTTTAGACCGCAAAGCGCGCCGCAAGCTTCTGGAAGCCGTTCGCGCCTCCGGCGCTTCGAAAGCGGCCGCAGGCCCAGACGCCGCTCGCAGCCACGACTTCCTTTATGACGCGGACGGTCTGCCGAAATGATCGCGGTGGACACATCCGCATTGATGGCGATCATCCTCGATGAAGCCGAAGCCGAAAGATGCAGCAAAGTCCTGGAAGCCGAAAAGTCTGTGCTGATCTCGGCAGTAACTGTGGCGGAAGCTCTGATTGTCGCGCGGCGGCGCAACGTCGGGGAAGAAATGTCGCGCTTGATCGATGGGCTCGGATTCGACGTTTTGAACGTCACGCCTGCGTCGGCGCGCCGCGTCGCCGAAACCTATGCGAGATGGGGTAAAGGCGCGCATCCGGCGGGACTGAATTTTGGGGATTGCTTCGCCTATGAAGCCGCCAAGGAACATTCCTGTCCCTTGCTCTATGTCGGCGACGATTTTTCGCGAACGGACGTGGCTGCGGCGTAGTGTTTACGACTGCACGGTCCCTAATTGCCTTCTTATGACTAGATCGGAGCTCAGATGAAAAATTGGCCCGTGCAGGACGCCAAGGCGCGTTTCAGCGAGTTGTTGGAGACCTGTCTTAAAGACGGACCGCAGATCGTCGCCGAGCGCGGCGCAGAAATGGCCGTTCTTGCGCCCATCGCCGAATGGCGGCGTCTCCAGCAGTGCGCGCGGCCGAGTCTCAAGGAATCGCTTCTCGCTCCGGCGGCGCGTGGCGACCATGTCGTCCCCGAGCGGGGCCGATGCCGTCGCCGCGAGCCAAGCTGATCGTATTGACAGCGTGGATACAACAACCATATTCTTGAACATGCCGAAGGAACGCTCCTCGCACAGCCGCAACGCCGCATCCATAACGGTTGTGGAGCCTCCCCCGGCGTCGGAGGCCAAGGGCAGCATCAATCTGCGGATCGAAGCCAGTACGCGCCAGCTCATCGACAACGCGGCGGCGGTTCTCGGCAAGACGCGCACCGATTTCATGATCGACAGCGCACGTCGGGAGGCGATCGACGTGCTGCTCGACCAGCGGCTCTTTTCGCTCGATTCCGACCGCTATGACGCCTTTATGCAGGCGCTCGACAATCCGCCGGCGCCAGGACCGAAGTTGAAATCGCTACTGCGCCGGGTCCCGGCATGGAAGAAATAGCGCGCGCCGCGCTTTGCGCGCCCGCGCCACTGACCGCCGAACACGACCTTTCAAATTTCGACTGCGGCGCGCCGGCGCTGAACGACTGGTTGCGTCATCGCGCTCTAAAAAACGAAAGCCGTTACTCGCGGACTTATGTCGTCTGCGCAGACCAGCGCGTGGTCGGCTATTATTGCCTCTCGGCCGGCTCGGTCGAGCGCGCCGCCGCGCCCGGCAAGCTCCGCCGCAACGCGCCCGACGCTATCCCCGTTTCAATAATCGGGCGTCTCGCCGTGACCCGGGAATATGCCGGCAAGGGGCTCGGCGCCGATTTGCTTGCGGACGCTTTGCGTCGGATTGCGGTCGCTGCGCAAAGCCTCGGCATCGCCGCCGTGCTCGCGCACGCCAAGGACGATGCGGCAAAGCGGTTTTATCTGCGATGCGCGGAGTTCATCGAATATCCGGCCGACAGCCGGATTTTGTTTTTGCCGATTGAAACGGTGGTGGCGGGATTTGATGAGTCGACGGTTTCTCCGTCGAAAGACTGATGACCTTCATCCGCAAGTTCCTGTGAGCTGATCGCGCCTCGATGGAACCCATTCCGGCGGCTGGCGTTATCCTTTACGCTTTAGCTTCGCCTGTCTTTAGGTCGATTTTATTTTTACGGATGTTGACATGCTACGTTTTAAGTTTGCGAGCGCCGTTCACGCCATTTTCATCGCGTCCGCCTGCCTAAGCCTGATGGCCTGCTCAAATGAGGCGGATTCACGACAAGACCTTGATAACGTGAGCGGTCCAGGTGTGTGCGCGGGCTTCGTCAAAGCGGATATTGTCGCACTCGAGCAGGCCTACATCCTTAACCGTTATTCCGCTTATGTGCCGGCCGGCATGCTGTTCGCGTTGCGCAGCGATGTCGTCGCGCTGGATGGCGGTTCCGAGTTGAAGCCCGGCCAGGTGAAACTGCGATCCGACAAGCGACCGCGGCCGCTTGTCCTGCGCGTGAACAAGGGCGATTGCCTCGACGTCATCTTCACCAATCTTCTGTCACCCACTGTGGACGAAGAGGGCGGCGCGCCGCCCGATCATGGCGGACGCCTGCCCGAGCATGTGAACGCGCTGCCGGGGAACGGCAAAAACGAGCTGTCTTCGCCGCAGAAAGTCAGCGTCGACCGCCCGCGCACACGCGCCGCATCCTTTCACATCACAGGCCTGTCGGTCGCGCCGATTTCGGCCGCCGCCTGCCCGAAAAACGCCGCTTGCGGAGGCGACGGCACGAATGTCGGCCTGCAGGGAAAGCAGGGCATGGTGTTCAATGCGGCGACAAGCGACGACGTGAAAGGCCAATACGATATCGGGTCGCTGGCGAAGCCGGGCCAGACCGTGAAATCGCGATGGCTCGCGACCGACGAGGGCGCGTTTTTCGCCTATTCCGCTGCGGCGCCGGTCGGCGGCGAAGGCGATGGCGGCCAGATCGGACTGGGCCTCTTCGGCGCCGTCCATGTCGAGCCCCAAGGTTCGCGCTGGTACCGCTCGCAGGTGACGCATGACGAGCTGCAACTCGTTCGTGATGACGCCAGCGACGAACATCATCGTTACAGCCGTCTCGACTATGAGCGCAAGCGCACGCTGGGCGGAAAAGCGCAGCCGATTCTCGCCATTCTCGACGCGGAAAACAACATCGTTCACAGCGATATCAACGCGATCGTCGTGCCCAAAGAAGGTTCGGACCCCGACTGCAAGTCGAATACGCATGATCATGACTGCGACAGCCCGTTCCGCGAATTCACCGTGATTTTTCACGATGAAGTGCATGCCGAGCAGGCTTTTCCCGAACTCGCGGATGAGAACAACCCGCTGCACCAGGTCCGCGACGGGATGGGCATCAATTATGGCGTCTCGAGCATGGGCGTCGCGGCGATGGCCACCCCGGCGCTTCGAGGCAATAAGCCACCCATCGGGCCTGTCGCCAAATGTCCCGAATGCCGCGCGGAAGAATTCTTCCTGACCTCATGGGCGAATGGCGATCCGGCGCTTGTCCTCTCCTATGATGAGAAAACCGGTAAGCCGAATGGCGCGCGCTATCCAGACGATCCGTCCAACGTGCATCACTCCTATCTCGGCGACCCCATAAAATTCCGAAACCTGCACGCTGGGCCGAAAGAGACGCACATCTTCCATCTGCACGCGCATCAATGGTTCCAGGATATGGCCAATCCTGGCTCCAGCTATCTCGACTCGCAGACGATTTCACCGGGCGCGACGTTCAGTTACGGCATCGCCTTTGGCGGCTCGGGAAACAGGAACTACACGCCCGGCGACTCGATCTTCCATTGCCACCTGTATCCGCACTTTGCGCAGGGCATGTGGGAGCTGTGGCGGGTGCATGACGCATTTCGGGACGGCAAGCCGGGTCTGTTCAAGCCCGAAGATTCGGCCACGGATCCGTCCATGATGAATCTGCCCGACGGCGAAATCGCAACGGGGACGCAGACGCCGGCGGTTGTTCCCCTACCGGGCTTCGCGCTGGCGCCGATGCCATCTGCGGCGTTCCGCGGCTATCCTTTCTATATTGCGGGCGAAGCGGGGCACCGGCCGCCTCAGCCGCCCCTCGACATCGACGTCGCGGACAAGAGCTGGAATGACGCCTGGGCGAAGGACTGGCGAAACGCGCCGGCGCCTAAACCGGAAACGATCGTCGACGGCGGACTTCCCCGCCACATTGTCGTGGACGGAAAGGTCAAAGCAAATCACGAGCATGCGCTGACCAAAGGCGGCGATGCGGCGCAGATCATCGCGCAGCGTGTGGCCAAGCAGGATTCGCAGGCGCTGGCGCTCGCCTTCGGCTGGGACGAGCTAACCATCCACAAGCTCAATCAAACGGGCGAGCCGCAAGAGCAGGCGGCGATGCGCTTCCATCAGGGGCGCCTCGATGAACTGCGCCCTGTCGACGCGCCATCGACCTATCCCGACCAGTGGCCGGGGACGCGCGCCTATCCGACCGATGTCGCCAGTCTGACGCCGGCGCAAACAAAGGCGCGCCCTGCCCTATTCTTTGTCAATTCGCGAGCGCCGAAGCCTGGCGCGCCCTTCGCCGATCCCTGTCCGACGGACGACACGCCCGAGCGCAATTATCGCGCCGCGTTCATCCAAACCGAGCTGACCTACAACAAGCATGGCTGGTTCGATCCGCAGGGGCGCATCGTCATCCTCGAAAACGACATCAAGAATGTCATCGATCCAAACACGCGCACGCAACTGCCGGAGCCGCTTTTCTTCCGGGCCAATTCACGCGAATGCATCAATTTCAAATCGTCCAACTTTGCGCCGAGCGCGCTCGCGGTTGACGATTTTCAGATCTACACGCCGACCGACACGATCGGCCAGCATACACATCTCGTAAAATTCGACGTCACCTCATCGGACGGGTCGGGCAACGGATTCAATTACGAAGACTCGACATTCTCGCCCGACGAAGTCCGCGAACGGATTTTCGCTGTCAATCGCACGACGAAGAACCCGGCCGAGAAACTGCATCCAAAAGTCCATCCGCTGTTCAACGATCCGAAGGACCCGAAGAATGGCGGCGTCTCGGTCATCGAGACAGGCGACATCGCCGCCGACAAGAAGAGCGCCAGGCTGCTTGCGAAAGGCCAATGTCCGCCGCAGGGATCGCTCAGCGACGAAGCCTATGAGCATCTGCTTGACAAAGAGCACCCCTATTGCGGCGCGCAGCGCACGACCCAGCGCTGGTGGGCCGATCCCATCGTCAATCGCCGGAGCGGAAGGGATGACACGCTACGCACGGTGTTCACGCATGATCACATGGGCCCAAGTTCGCATCAGCAGCACGGGCTTTATGCCGGGCTCGTGATCGAACCGTCCAACACGCTCTGGACTCGCCTTGATCTTGAGCCCAAGCAAGTCGGGGAGACAGTTTCATCCGGCAAGCCGCTGAATTGTCACCTGCGCGGCGGCGATCCCCATCGGTCGCTCATTTGTGACAAGCTGATCGGCGGGTCGGATCCGCATTCGCCGGCCGCCGCGTCCATCCACGAGCCCTTGCGGATTCGTGGCGACGGCGGCCCGACCGCGCCGATGGCGAATATTCTGACGCCGGCCTGCTTCTCCGGCGCCGACGCCTACAAAAGCGCGGCCTGCAAGGAAACCCTCGACGCGCATGAAACGCGCCGCGAATTTCTGCTGGCTGTCGCGGATTTCGGCATCGCCTACAACATGGCGCTCGAGCCGATCAATCCGGAGCCGCGCGGCGACAGCAGCGCCTTGCGCGACAACAGCGCCATTCGTTTTGGCAGGCGTCACGTCGCCGAGGCGCTGGCGCGGCCGCTGGGGATTTCATCCGAAGATCCAGGCAGCCAGTATTTCAACTATCGGCATGAGCCGCTCGCCCTGCGTCTTTCCGATCTGACACTGAACAAACATCTTGGCGGCTGGGACTATTCGCAGGCGTCGAAACGATCCGACCTCAAGATTTCATGCAACCTCGACAGCGGGGACCAGGATTGTCTCGGCGATCCCGCGAATGGCATGAGCACCGCGGTGCATGCGAAGCGCGATGAACAGCTTGCGACAACGCCGAGCCAGATCGCCGTTTCGCCGGCGACGCGCGACCTCATCAAGAAGACGCCTGTCGAGGGCAAACTCGCGCCCGTCCTTGCGTCCGTAGAGCGGTGGCGCCGCGACTTCAACTGCATGCTCTATCCGACAACGCTCATGGGCAAGAGGGAGGGCTGTCCGGACCGACTGAACCCGTCACGCCTCGAGCCGTGGCGGCGCTTCGGTGATCCCGCGACGCCCATTCTGCCTGTCTATGAACGTGATCCCGTACAGATCCGTCTCATCCAGGGGGCGCAGGAGGCGCAGCATGTCTTCACCATGAACGGCCTGAAATGGCCGCGCCTTCCTGGCGGCGTGTCAAAAACACAGAGCGACGGCTCTGTCGTATCGGAAAACAACTCGGGCTACGTCAACGCCCAGGCGCTCGGCATTTCCGAACATTTCGAATTTGACATCAACGTGAATCAGTTCGGCGGCGCGCATACGGACTATCTCTATTTCGGTTCATCTGTTGATCAGTTGTGGGACGGCCTGTGGGGCGTCATGCGCAGCTTCACGAAGCGCCATGAAACGACCAACGCTCTCAAAACCGCGAGCGCTGCCCCCGTGACTTTCACGCCGGCCGGTTTCCTGGCCGCGCTGCGTCCGGACGAGGTTGCCGAACGGCACGGCGATATGAACGATATTTGTCCCGATTCGCCGAGCCGGCGGGATCGCTATTTCGACATCAGCGCGGTCCGGGCCTGCGATCTGTATGATGCCTGCGACGCAAAGGATGCGAAGGGCATCAATTACAGCACGCGTTTCGATCTGAAAGACACGCAGGGCATTGTCTATGTGCTGAACGCCGATGGCTATTGCGGTGGCGCGGCGAATGAGAAATGCGAGGAGCACGAAGTCAGCTGGGTTACGCAGCGCAACAGCGATGTGATGAACCAGATGAGAGCGGAATTTGCGACAAGGCGCATCGAGCCGCTCGTGCTTCGCGCTGCGGCGGGTGAATGCCTGCATGTCAATCTGCGCAATCTTCTGCCCGCAAAAATGGAGGACGGCCCCGGTCCGGAAGGGGTCGTTCCGGATGAACGCGCGTATCACAACTTCCTTCCGATGATCACGGATGGGTTCAACATCAATCAGTTTCGCATGTCGGGTTCGGTCGGACTGTCGGCGCCGCGCGTTGCGCAACATGTCGTCTCCGCCGACGGGAGCAATGTCGGACTGAACGGCGCAGTCTCGTTCCAGGCGATCAATGCCAAACTCGCGAAAGGCGACTGGCTGAACGCGAAACCCGATGTGCTTGCGCGCCAAGGCTCGCTGATCGCGCCCTGCGTCCCTGGCGTCCGCGAAGCGCGATGCAAGCGGTCGTTTATTTGGAGCGCCACCGACTTCAAGGTTCAAAACGGAAAGCTGGTCGGCAAGCCGATCGAATTTGGCGCTTTGCCGCTGCGCAGCTTCGGCGATCCGATCAAGCATCCGACGCACGGCCTTGTCGGCGCATTGATAATCGGCCCTGAAGGGTCGGAAGTTTGCAAGGCGAGCGACAGTGTTGCGCCCGGCAAGCCGACATTCCCCGGCGGCTTGAGCGCACGGATTTGCGCGCCGGGCCGGGAGCCTTATGTCGATCAGGTTCTGGTGATGCAGGACGCTGTCAGCGCCACTAGCGGCGGACATCCCGTGCCCAATCTCTCAGGCGCGGAGGAGCCCGACGACTATGGCGTCAAAGCCATCAACTACAAAACGGAGCCGCTTTGGGCGCGGCGCGGCGGCGACCCCAGCATCGGTTTCCCCGAACGCAACACGCAGTTCGATTACAGCAAGGCGCTGAGTTCGGGACGCGTCGGCGAACACGGCCCCTGTGTCGCGGGCGTAGCGCCGACGCCAGCGCTCGACAATCCTTGCGATCCAGAGACGCCGGTGATCGTGGCTGTTGCCGGCGACAAGCTCCGGCTCAACATCGTGCACCCGGGCGGACATACACGGCAACAGGGTTTTGAGTTCAGCGGTCACAGCTGGAATCCCTATCCTTGGTCGGATGACTCCCGTGTGTTCGATCCCGCCAAGGGATCCTCCATCCGGCAGGGCGTTTACAATGGCTTCGGCCCGATGATGGGCGTGACATTGCAGGTGGACGCAGGTGGCGCGGCGAAACAGCCGATGGATTATCTCTTCCGCAGCGAGGCAAGTTTCCTGTTCGACGGAGGACTTTGGGGAATATTGCGCGTGGAGCCCAAATCCGCCTCCCAACAATCACGCCGCGGTGAATAGGAGTCGCAAAATGGCCGGTTTCAAACAGGTTGAACAACCGCAGGCGTTTGGCGCACCGCCTTGCGTGATTGTCGATTGGTCTATCGGCGCGGATGGCGCGCCGGTCGGCGCTGAGCTGGTCAGCCGACAGGACATCTATGCGGTGAATGGCGGCGGGCTGGTGATCAATCCAAACGGCCCCCCAGCAAATAGACGCGCATGTGACATCACTGACATTTGCCTGAATCTGCGCGAGGGCGACCCGCTCATCGTCGCCAACGATCCGAGCGCCGCGGCGGCGCGGGACAATACGCCGATAACGCTGACCTTCGCCAATCCCTTGCGCGGCGTTGGCGCTTTCGTCGCGGTCGACGGACCGGATGTCCAGCCGGGCCTCCCGCTTCTTGCCGTGATGTGGCTGCGCCCGTTGGGCGGAAGCTGGACGCATGTCGTCGCGAGCGGCGTAACCGGAGCAAGCCCCATCGCGCAAGGTCAACAGGATACCGCCGCCTTTGTCGGCGCGCTCGCATCGAGCAATGAGCGAATCGCGGAAGTCCGCTTCGATGCAACCTTTATGGGCAATCGCCGGTTCAAGTTTCTTGCGCTTTCCCCGCTCTACGGCGCGCTATGACGATGCGCCGCGGATTCATACGCTTCGCCGTGACGACTCTGACGCGGATAAGCGCGGCCGGAGTCCTTCTCTTAGGCCCGGCCCTGGCGAATGACGCGCAAACTGCGGACGCTGAAGATAATGGCGTCAAAATTCAGTGGCGCTACACGCCTGAAAGCGGCGCCGAACGCAGCGGCGTCGGAACGCTTGAAGTCGCCCGTTCGGACGCGCGATCGGGCGCGCCCCTGAAATACGAATCCAGTCAGCTCGCGGGTTGGCTCCGGCGCTCTCGCGGCGCGCTTTCCGACGCCGAGACGCCCTGCTCTGATCAGATCGCCGCGTTGATCGGCCAGGGGATCGGGCAGCGAGCGGATATCGATCTCTCCGCCTATCGTCTCCTCACGCTCAATGAAGACGGCGTGGTGGCGTTCATCAATCCGTTCGTGAGCCTCAACAACGCGAAACTCGAGTCAATCGTAAGCCTCGGCGCCAAACCGCTTGCCTGGGCCTATGCGGCGGACCGCATGGAGCTTTGGATTTTGGCGGAGCCGTCGACGCTGTTCGGCGTCGATCTCCAGACACGCCAGATCAAACGGAAAATAGATTTGCCTGCAGAGGGGCGTGCGCGCAGCCTTGCCTTCGATCGATCGGGCTCGCGGCTGTGGATCGTCCTGTCGGAGCGAAAGGAGCTCGCCCATCTCGACGTGACGCGATCCGACGCGACGCCAATCTTCGAACCGCTCGCGGCAAACGCCGCCGTCATGCCGGCGGATCATGGCGCGGTATCCGATGGCGCTATCGGCGATCAGGCGCTTGGTGGCGTCTTCATGCTTCGTGAGGATGGCGGCTTCGTCTGGCGTGCAAGCAATACGCGCTCGAAATCATGGCGCCTCGACAATAGGCCGACGGCCGCCGCCTATAGCGCGCTCGCGCGCCGCATCATTGTCGCCAGCGCGGACGGCGCGCTCGCTTTTCTCGATCCCGAGACTGAGACAGCGGACGTCGAAACGACCGTGCAGCTCAGGCATGCCGTGCGCAACCTGTCGATCTTCGATGGCGGCAGAATGGCGCTGGCGGTCGGTGACGGTGAAGCCAGCGTCATCGACCTCGCTGCCGGGCGCGTAACCCTGCCACTTCGATTTTCGACGGTCGCGGATCAGCTTCTGCTTACGCGAACATTCGCTTATGCGATCGACGCTCATCATGCGCGCGCGACCCTGTGGTCGCTGAGCGATCTCAAGAGCGGATCCGCTCAGCCAATCGAGACCAGTCTGGGCCGCTCCGGCGCAGCCGACACTGACGTCGTGACGCCATTTGACCAGTTCGCCGCCGCTTCGCCGGACGGCGCAGGAATCGTTTTCGCAAGCCGCACCGACGCGACGCTTTACCAATATGCGGAAGGCATGATGGCGCCGAGCGGCAGCTTTTCCAACTATTCGCGCAAGCCCGTCGCCATGATGCTGCTCGATCTTTCGTTGCGCGAGACGAAGCCCGGCACGTATGCGACAACAGTTCGGCATAGCCGCGGCGGCGGCTACGATCTGCTGCTGACCGGTCGCGGTCCACGTTTCTCGGTCTGCGCAAGACTGCAAATGCCATCCGTCAATACCAATGTCGCTGCGGCGCCCGCATACAGCGTGACGCTCCTATCCGAGACAGCGGCGGATGAACGCGCCGAGCGTGTCATTCGCATCCGCCTTCAGCAGGCGTCCGGCGATCACGTCCAAGACAATGTCAGCGGCCTTCGGGACCTGACGATGCTCGTATTCGATCGCTACAGCGGCTGGCAGATTCGCGCGCCGATGCGTGAGATCAACGCGGGCGAATATGAAGCGCGTGTATCTGCGCCTCATGCAGGCCGCTACGATTTACATGTATCAAGCGTCTCGCGAAATATTTCCTTCATTGAAGGGCGTCTCGGTCAGGTTTCCTTGGGGAGCGCGCCATGAGAGCGCTGCCTTTCACTATGATCGCGCTGCTTGTGCTCTCGGGGATCGCGGGCGCGACAACACGCTCCTGGATCTCGCCGGGTCCCGCGCTACCACATATCGTTTTGACCGATCACGACGGAAACCCTGTTGCCTTCGACCGGCTTGTCGCCGGTCGCGTCGTGGCGGTGAATTTCTTTTTCACCCAATGTTCGAGCGTATGTCCGGTGCAGACAGCCATCTTGCGACAAACGAAGGAGCTGATCGAGAAGGAAGCCTCCGCAGATCGAAATCCGCTCTTCATATCGATCTCTGTCAATCCAGTATTCGATACGCCGACGCGCATCAGGCAATATGCCGAACGCTTCGACCTTGCGCTCGGCGAGACGCATGACTGGGTCATGCTTACCGGCGCGCCCGAAGCGACCAGCACGCTCATTGCAGCTTTCGACGAAACCGCGGGGGCGGCGCCCGGCGATCATAGCGGGTCGATCTGGATTGGCAGCCAGAGCGCCGGGCGTTGGGCGCGCATTCCCACGTCATCGGCAGAAGCGGCGTCGCCAGCAGCGCTAGCGTCAATCTTGCGAGAGGCTGCAAGATGAAACGAACGTTTGCGTTTTTCGCGTCAGCGCTGATCGCCTGTGCGACGCTATCGCCGATCATGGCGAAGGCAGATGTC
Source organism: Methylocystis suflitae (assembly GCF_024448135.1). GTDB lineage: Bacteria > Pseudomonadota > Alphaproteobacteria > Rhizobiales > Beijerinckiaceae > Methylocystis > Methylocystis suflitae. The sequence continues at coordinate 5,376 of NZ_JAMRYX010000106.1, read as the reverse complement.
GCCGAAGGGCGGGCGCTCTACCACGGCCACGCAGGCTTTGCGCGCGGCGTCGAGGCGACCAACCTGCATCTGCCATCGGAGTTTACCGCCTGCGCGAAGTGTCATGGCGCATTTGGCGAAGGCGGACGCGAAGGCGGCGTCACCGCCCCGGCGCTCATTTGGTCCGCGCTCACGACGCCGCGTGGGGAAGCGCCGGCGTTTCAGGCCGAGTCGCAGATCCTCGATGCGGTCACGAAAGGCGTCGCGCGTGGCGGCGCCGCGCTTGGCCCAACCATGCCACGCTACACGCTGAGCGACGTGGAGATGTCAGCGCTTCTCGCCTATCTGAAGCATGTAGGGCGCGCCGACGATTATCCGCCGGGCGTCGACCGCCAGACGATTCGACTGGCGACGATGCTGCCGCTTTCAGGCGACGCGAGCGCCGCCGGTCATGCCGTCCTTGACGGCATGACCGGCGCCTTTGACGCCGCAAATTCGAATGGGGGACTTTACGGACGGAAGCTCGTTCTCGATGCGATCGATATTGAGCAGGACGCCCAAGCGCTTGCAAAAGACGTCACTTTGCGCAGGCCTTTCGCGGTCGTGGGCGGGATGTGGCGGCTCGATGCGCCCATCTCCCTCGAACTCGCGAAACAACGCATCGCGAAGATTGCAACGCTGACACCGCATAAGGACGCGTTATCGCTCGATGCGTGGGACATCGATCTTCTTCCGCCGCTGGACCAACAGCGCAACGCGATTGAATCTGCGCTTAACAATTGTGAGGCGCCGGGTCCGAAATGGGCGATTGTAAGCAATCTCGCCATTGCAACGCAGATAGGGGACCAACGCTGGTTCGCAAGCGCCGCCGAAGCTGCAGAGGCGGCGAAAGTAATCTCGTCTCCCGGCTGTGTGGCCTATGGATTATCCGACGCTGCAGCGGTCAATGCAGCCATGCCCGTGACTTGGGAGAAGCGTCTCATTCTCCCGTTTCCCGCCCCAATCTTTCTTGTCGGCCGCGAGGAGTCGTCGAATCCTTGGTATGCGCTCGGCCGCGCAGTAGCGCGTCTCGTCGTCGAACTTTTTGCGCGCGCCGGTTCGCGGCTGAATGAGCGCTCGCCCCTCGTGGCGCTCGAGCAGAGTTTCCGCGTCGAGCTTGAGGCTGGCGCCCCCGCGTATTTTGACCGCGCCCGGCATTACGCATGGGACCCCGGCATCATCACAATTTCCGCAGGCGCGCCGAAGATTGGGCGCAAACAATTTTAAGGGAGAAAACCGTGATGACGCGCACTTTATTCGGACACGCGCCTCAACTCATTTTCGGTCTATTCGCCGTGGCGTTCGGCGCGCAATCTGCAATGGCGCAAACAGTGTCGCCTTCTTTCGTCCTGACGGGCCATATTGAAAAGTTCAGCCTGGATACGCCGGCCGACAAATTCAGCGCCGCGAAAATTACCGTGCGCGGGATCGACGTCGTGCTCCCGAAGCATTTGCTGATCACGATGCCGGGCCAATATCTCACGGCGCAAGATCTCTTTCGTGGACCGACGATGCAGGCGCCGCCTCAGGGCGAAAATAGCGGCCTCGCGCTCCTCGATGCGTCAGCGCCGCGTGTGCCCTTCGAGGCTGAACTCATCGGCAATATTGTCAACGGCGTTTACGTTGCGGGCATCGCACATATTTCGCAGGGCGCGCTCCATTCCGGCGCTGGCTTCATCCAAAGAATCGATCACGAAAAAGGCGAACTCACGATCGGTGCGCAAAACGGCGCTCAAGGCGCGCATGTGCGGCTCAACGATCCGGAGGGTGTCTATGGAGCCACCAGCACGCCACAGCTCGATGCGCGCTTCCAGCTCGACAAGGAAAATTCGCCGGTGCACGCGCGAACGGGATTCCCGGTCTGCATTCCACGATCAGCCACGGCGGACGATCCAAAATGCCCCCGCGGCAACCGTCCGGCCGATTCCAACATCCGCCGCTTCACCTGTGCGCGTCCCGGGGCGCCTGCCGCGGGGTCGACGCGCCGCGTCACGATTGCAATCCTGAGCTGCCAATTCCGTTGCGCGTAGGCGATTATGTGACCTATGCGGGCATGCTTCAGGAGCTTCCCGGCGCAGGATTCCTGATCGCCGCTCACGGCCTCGAAGCAGAACTCGGCGTTTACACCTCGCCCGGAACCGAGCCTGTCTATGTTTTCGTCGAGGAAGCGATACAGGGTACGAAGGGCGAAGCGTTTCCGAATATTCCACAAGAGGAGACAACGCGCTTCCGCATTGTCGGCTTCACCACCGATCCCAGCCGCAATGTCGAAATCCTTATCGCCGACATTGGCCGTGAAGTTGGCGGCGTCAACGACATCGGCGTCTCCCTCACGGGGCCCGATGGACTTGCACCCTCAAATCTCGCGCAACTGGGTCGTTTCAGAAACACGTGGCCGTCGAAGGACTCGGCGCGCGCCGTGCGGCGCGACGCGATCGCACAAGTGGTCGGCAGCCCGCATGCCAAACTTGCAAATGGCCTGACCTCCGGCAGATATGGCGCGCCGGTCGGCGAATATATCTACCCCGAGCTGACGCGCTTTGGCGTGCCGGGATATGCCTTGGCGGTCGCGTTCGAGAATTTCTGCTTCCTGCGCCTTGGCGGGGGGACCATGCCGACCGATTCCGGCCCGCAACCCGTCCAGCCGCTCACGCCATTCCCAGAGTCAGGCCACCCGCTTTCGCAACCTGTAGGCGGCGGCCGAGCATGCGACGGTCAATGATCTTGTAAGCTCTGCGCCATCTCGCTGAAGCGAAATGACCCGCCATTCGGCAAACGATCAACGCATCGGAATGCATCGCTTGAGCAGCTGAACAATCAGATCTGAAACAGTTGCTTTTTCGCTAGCGCATCCATTCCCCTACTCCCACTCGATCGTTCCCGGCGGCTTCGACGTCACATCGTACACGACGCGGTTGACGCCCTTCACTTCATTGATGATGCGCGTTGCGGCGCGGCCGAGGAAATTCATGTCGAAGGGATAGAAATCCGCGGTCATGCCGTCGCTCGACGTCACCGCGCGCAGCGCGACGACATAATCATAGGTGCGCCCGTCGCCCATCACGCCGACGCTGCGCACCGGCAAGAGCGCCGCGAAGGCCTGCCAGATTTCGTCATACAAACCGGCCTTGCGAATCTCGTCGAGATAGACGGCGTCGGCCTTGCGCAAAATCGCCAGCTTCTCGCGGGTGATGAGGCCCGGGCAGCGGATCGCGAGTCCGGGCCCCGGAAAAGGATGGCGCCCGACGAAAGCTTCCGGCAGGCCGAGTTCGCGGCCCAAAGCGCGCACTTCGTCCTTGAAGAGTTCGCGCAGCGGCTCCACGAGCCGCATATTCATGCGCTCCGGCAATCCGCCGACGTTATGATGCGATTTGATCGTCACGGATGGGCCGCCGGTGAAGGAGACGCTCTCGATGACGTCGGGATAGAGCGTGCCTTGCGCGAGAAACTGCGGCGCGCCGCGCCCGTCCTGCGCGATCTTCTTCGCCTCCGCCTCGAACGTCTCGATGAACAGCCGGCCGATCGTCTTGCGCTTCACCTCCGGATCGTCGACGCCTTCGAGCGCGCCGAGGAAGAGCGCTTCGGCTTCGACGTGATGCAGCGGGATGTTGTAGTGATCGCGAAAGAGCCGCACGACTTCTTCCGCCTCGCCCTGCCGCAACAGGCCGTGATCGACGAAGACGCAGGTGAGGCGCTCGCCGATCGCTTCATGGATGAGCACCGCCGCGACGGCGCTGTCGACGCCACCGGAGAGGCCGCAGAGCACCCGGCCGTCGCCGACCTGGCGCCGGATGGCTGTGATCGCTTCGCCGCGAAACGCCGCCATGGTCCAGTCGGACTTCAGCCCCGCGACCTTGTGCACGAAATTCGATAAGAGCTTGGCGCCGTCGGGCGTATGCACGACTTCGAGATGGAACTGCACGCCGTAATAGCGCCGCTGTTCATCCGCGATCGCGGCGAAAGGCGCGTTCTGCGACGCCGCGATGACGCGAAAGCCTTCCGGCAGCTTCGTCACGCGGTCGCCATGGCTCATCCAGACGGGGAAGCTGCCGCCCTTCTCCCACACGCCGTCGAGCAGCGCGCTGTGCTCCAGCGCCGTCACGTCGGCGCGGCCGAACTCGCGATGATGACCGCCTTCGACCGTGCCGCCGAGCTGGGTCGCCATCGTCTGCTCGCCGTAGCAGATGCCGAGCACCGGCACGCCGGAGTCGAAAATGCTTTGCGGCGCGCGGGGAGAGCCCTCGTCCGTGACCGAGCACGGGCCGCCGGAGAGGATCACCGCCTTGGGGCGGATCTCGGCGAAGGCGCGCTCAGCGTTCTGGAACGGCGCAATCTCGCAATAGACGCCCGCCTCGCGCACGCGCCGCGCGATGAGCTGCGTCACCTGCGAGCCGAAATCGACGATCAGCACCTTGTCGTGGCGATCGGCGATGTCGTGATGGAAGGCGTCGGGCGCGGTGGTCATGGGTTCTCTTTTTTGTAGGCCCCCTCCCTGTCCCTCCCCCGCTGAAGCGGGAAAGGGCACCCTAACGACGCAGAGTGCGCGGTTCGTTGGCGGGACCCGAGTCTAACTCCCTCTCCCGCGAAGCGGGGGAGGGTTGGGGTGGGGGCAGTCTATCCTCGGCGCGCAAACGGATAGTTTCCAGCACGCCGTCAAATTCTGCGTAGACCGCTGCATTGGTCACGCGCAAGACCGAAAAGCCGTTGTCCTCGAACCATGCGTCGCGTCGATTGTCGCGAGCTAGCTCGGCTCTCGTGGAATGGGTCGCGCCGTCAACCTCGACGACAAGCCGTGCGGCGTGACAAAGAAAATCCGCGATATAGGGGCCGCAAGGCGCTTGGCGGCGGAACTGCAGCCCATGAAATCGGTGGCCGCGCAACGCCGCCCATAGCTGCCGCTCTGCATTCGACATACCGCGGCGAAGCTTGCGGGCGAAGGCGACCTTGGGCAGTTTTCCGTGCGTCATGCCCCCTCCCTGTCCCTCCCCCGCTTCGCGGGAGAGGGGACGCTAACGCTCGACATTTGCACAAACTCAAGCGAATTCAATTTCGCCCAATAACACAAACGTAAAACCCGTCCGTGCCGCTCGTCGCGGGCGACAGGCGGATGCCCGGCCCATGCGGCGACGCGAAGCGGGCGAGGTCGGGGAGGCCCGCGCCTTCCGTAATTTCGGCGGCTGAACGCGCCGCGAAATCAGGATTGGCGGCGAGAAATGCCGCGATCTGGTCCTCGTTTTCTTCGCGCAGGACCGAACAGGTGATGTAAACGAGCCGACCGCCGGGCTTCACGAAGCGGACGGCCATCGCCAATAATTCGCGCTGCTCCTTTAGTCTTCGGTCCAGCGCGCCGGGCGCGAG
>NZ_JAMRYX010000105.1 GCF_024448135.1 Methylocystis suflitae | reverse complement strand
TCGGCGGGCGCGCCTTGCGCTATTGGAGCGCTGACGGTCAGAAGGCCGCCAAGAGTGAAGAGGCCAAGAAAAGGAGCAAGCGTCCGCCGCATGTGAGTGATCATGAACCTTCGCTTTACAGGCCGTCCGTCTGCTTCCGCCGTCAGCGCCAGCGGGATCGTTCCAGAGGCTAAGCGGCGCACGTCAGAGCGACGCGCGCAACGGCGGCGACCGCCTGCTTCCGGCGCCGCGACGGCGCTGATTTTGCCCGGATGCGGCGACAGGCTCAAGGCAATTCGGCCCTTCCCCGGAGATTTTCCAGAAAAAATGGATCGCGTGTCCGTGTTTTCGGCCGCTTCGACCGTCGCAAATGACCGCGCGGGTTCTATAATCATAGAAGAAACCGTCACCCTAGCCCTGAGGAAGATATGCGTCATCCTTCGACCGCCGCCATTCGGCTCGCCGATTACCGTCCAGCCGACTTCGCGATCGATTCGGTCGAACTCGACTTCGCTCTGCATCCGACCAAGACCCGCGTCTCCGCGCGACTGGCGCTGCGCCGCAATCCAGCCGGCGATCCTTCTGCGCCCCTCGTGCTCGACGGCGACGAGTTGATGCTGCTGGGCGTGAGGCTCGACGGCCGGACGCTCGGACCCGGCGAATATGAAGCGACGCCGGATCGCCTTACTCTCGCCAAAGTGCCTGACGCGCCTTTTACGCTGGATATCGACTCGGAGCTCAATCCCAGCGGCAATACGCAGCTTTCCGGACTCTATCGCTCCGGCTCGGCCTATTGCACGCAGTGCGAGGCGGAAGGTTTTCGCCGAATCACCTATTTCCTAGACCGGCCCGACGTGCTCAGCGTCTATACGACGCGCATCGAAGCAGAGAAAAGCGACGCGCCGATCCTGCTGTCTAACGGCAATCCGATCGAGCATGGCGATGTCGCAGGATCCAATCGCCACTATGCCCTCTGGCGCGATCCGTTCCCAAAGCCCTCTTATTTGTTCGCGCTCGTGGGCGGCGATTTGGGCGTTGTGCGCGACGAATTCACGACAATGTCGGGCCGTGCTGTCGAACTGGCCATCTACGTCGAACATGGCAAGGAATCGCGCGCGGCCTACGCGATGGACGCACTGAAGCGCTCGATGCGCTGGGACGAAGAGAAATTCGGCCGCGAATATGATCTCGACGTGTTCAACATCGTCGCCGTTTCCGACTTCAACATGGGCGCGATGGAGAACAAGGGCCTCAACATCTTCAACGACAAATATGTGCTCGCCTCGCCCGACACCGCGACCGACGGCGATTACGCCGGCATCGAAGGCGTCATCGCGCACGAATATTTCCACAATTGGACGGGCAATCGCATCACCTGCCGCGACTGGTTCCAGCTTTGCCTCAAGGAAGGGCTGACCGTTTTCCGCGACCAGGAATTCTCGGCTGACATGCGCTCGCGCGCGGTGGAGCGCATCGGCGACGTGCGCGGCCTGCGCCTCGCGCAATTCCCGGAAGACGCGGGTCCGCTCGCGCATCCCGTGCGTCCGGACGTCTATCAAGAAATCAACAATTTCTACACCGCGACCGTTTACGAGAAAGGCGCTGAAATCATCCGCATGCTGCGGACGTTGATCGGCGAAGACGACTTCCGCCACGGCATGGATCTCTACTTCGAACGCTTCGACGGGACGGCCGCGACGATCGAAGATTTCCTCTCCTGCTTCGCCGCCGCGTCCGGCCGCGACCTGACGCATTTTGCGCTTTGGTACAGTCAGGCGGGAACGCCTGTGGTGACGACGTCAAGCGACTACGATCCCGCCGCCCAGACGTTTGCCTTGAAGCTTTGTCAGCAAACGTCCCCAACGCCGGGTCAAAGCGAGAAGAAGCCCGTCGTCATTCCGTTGGCGCTCGCGCTCTTTGGCGAGAATGGGCAAAAGCTCGATCTCGTGAGCGAAGACGCGGCGCCGACTGAACTTGCCCGTGGTCTGATCGAACTCGACCGCGCCGAGCGCGTCATCCGGTTCCGCGAGATTCCCTCACGGCCCGCCGTCTCGCTGCTGCGCGGCTTTTCCGCGCCTGTGCGCCTCGAGCCGGCGCCGGCGAGCGAGGATCTCGAACGCCTGCTCGCCTGTGACGACGATTCGTTCAATCGCTGGCAGGCCTCGCAAAGCCTCGCCTTGCGGGCGATCTTCGGTCGGCTCGAAACCGGCGCATTGGACGCTCGGGGACTTTGCGAAGCGCTGCGACTGCTGCTCGCCAAGGCGGAGGACGATCCGGCGTTGGCCGCACAGGCGTTGTCGCTGCCGTCGGACATCGACCTTGCGCGCGAAATGGGGAATGACGTCGACCCGGATCAGCTCTTCGACGCGCGCATGGCGCTGCGCGCGGAGATCGGCAGGTCGCTCGGCCCAGAGCTCGGCGCGATCCACGCGCGCTTTTCCGCCGCTGGCGCCTTTACGCCCGACGCCGCGAGCGCGGGACGCCGCGCATTGCGCAACGTGGCGCTCGACCTCCTGGCCGCTGGCGACGCCGAAAAAGGGCGATCGCTGGCCACGGCGCAGTTCGAAACCGCAGGAAATATGACCGACAAGCTCGCCGCGCTCGCCACACTGGCGCTCCTCGGCGGCCATGCGCGCGAGGAAGCCTTCGCCCGATTCTATGCACAATACGCCGGAGACGCGCTCGTCATCGACAAATGGTTCTCGCTGCAGGCGATGATTCCGGAAGAAGCGACCACACAGCGCGTATTGGGCCTGATGACGCATCGCGAATTTTCGATGAGCAACCCCAACCGCGTGCGCGCGTTGATCGGCGCCTTCGCGAACGGCAACCTCACGCGCTTTCACGCGCTCGACGGGTCAGGATATGATTTGCTGACGGCCGTGGTTCTCGAAGTCGATCCGAAGAATCCCCAGGTGTCCGCACGGCTTCTCTCGGCGCTGCGGTCCTGGCGCACGATGGAGTCGCGGCGCCGCGGCCTCATTGAAGCCCGGCTCAAACATATCGTCGCGCAGGAAAATCTCTCGGCGGACCTGCGCGACATCGCCACGCGAGCGCTTGGCTGAGGCTCTCGGCTGAGGCGCCTAAAAAAGAGTCGTTAACGCCGCGTTAAGATCTGGACAATCGCGCGTCGAGAGATTCGAATGAAGGTGATTCGCTCGTAAGCCGCGTTCGCATCACATTCATTTTGGAGGCTATCGATGGCGCGCGCTCCCGCTGCCCGCGTGAAGACTCACGCCCATACCGTGTGGGGAGCGTACCGGTTCGACGAGGATGGCGCAAAGCGGCCGAAGGACTTCTCCTGGCTGCGCCCTTTGGCGTTCGCCGCCTGCGCGGTTTGCCTCGTCTCTCTCGCCGCCTTTGTCGTGTCGCTGACCAGCGCGATGCAGGATCGACTGGTCGAGCAGGCCGTCGACGATCTCGATCTTTTCGTGCGCGCCGTGTCGCAGGACCTGCGCGACAAAATCAAGACCGACGCGCAAAAGCCGTTCGGCGCGCCGCTCGATCAGCTCGTGCCGCAAGGCGCGCTCGCGCGAGGGCGCCGCGTTCTGGTGACGGACGAGCGCGGCCGCGTCGCCGCCGCCTTTCCGCCGATTCCATCGAAAGACCTCACGCTGTCGCAAGCCATCGGCGCCGAAGAGGCGCTCGTCGACTTCGCCGACAACGCCGGCGTCTTGCGCGTCACTCTGCCCGAAGGCGTTCCCGCGCTCGTGAGCGTCAGGAAGCTGCCGACGCCATACGGCCAGGTGGCGATGATTTATCCCGTCGACAATGTGCTCGGCGAGTGGCGCGTGATCGCGTCCCGCTATGCGCTGCTGTTCGCCTGCACCACGCTGCTGCTGCTCGTCATCGTCCTCGCCTATTTCCGCCAGAGTTGGCGTCGTCAGGAAGTCGAACGCGCCAATACGCTGATCCGCAGGCGCCTCGAGGCGGCGCTGTCGCGCGGCCGGTGCGGCCTTTGGGAATGGGACATTGGGCGCGGCCGGATCTACTGGTCGGACTCCATGTATGAAATGTTGGGGCTGCCGGCCGAGCGCCGCTCGCTCTCCTATGCCGAATTGAGCGCGCTGCTGCATCCCGATGACGGCGACTTCCAGACGATGGCCGACATGGTCGCGAGCGCACGGACGAATAGCGTCGATCACGAGTTTCGGCTGAAGAACGCCATGGGCGAATGGATCTGGCTGCGCGCGCGCGCTCAGATTGTCGAAGATAGTCGGGAAGCCGGCAAACATCTTATTGGAATCGCCATCGACGTTTCAGAGCAACGCGCGCTCGCCGAACAAACGGAGATGGCCAATTTGCGCCTGCGCGACGCGATTGACGCCATTTCCGAAGCCTTCGTGCTGTGGGACTCCAAAAACCGACTCGTGACCTGCAATTCGAAATTTCTCTCACTGCATGGGCTTTCGCTGGAAGCCGCGTCCCCCGGGGCGAACTATCGGCAGATCATGAGCTGCGCCATCGCTCCGCTGATCCGCACCCAGGTCGCCTCGCCCGACGGACCTTCGCCAGACGCCCGCACTTACGAGGCGCAGCTCATCGACGGGCGCTGGCTTCAGATCAACGAGCGCCGCACCAAGGACGGCGGTTATGTTTCCGTGGGCGCCGATATTACGGCGCTCAAGCGCAACGAGGAAAAACTGCGTGATTCGGAGCGCCGCCTCACCGCGAGCGTCGCCGATCTGACTCGCTCGCGACAGACGCTGGAGATGCAGGCGCAGCAGCTCGCGACTCTCGCCGAGCAGTATCATCATCAAAAGGCCGAGGCGGAAGCGGCCTATGTGGCGAAATCGGAATTCCTCGCCAATATGAGCCACGAGCTGCGCACGCCGCTCAACGCCATCATCGGCTTTTCGGAAATGATGGAGGCTGAGCCTTTCGGCGCGCTCGGTTCGCCAAAATATCTCGAATATTGCTGCGGCATACGCCAGGGCGGCAATTACCTCAACGAAGTGCTGTCCGACATTCTCGACATGTCGCGTCTCGAAGCGGGCCTCATCCGCCTTGCCGAACGGGAGATCAACGTCGCAGAGGCGCTGGGCAAAGCCGTCGGCGCCTGGCGCGGGCGCGCCGAAGGAAAGAACATCGAGCTTGTCGCCGACGCCCGCGAAAACCTGCGTTGCGTCGGCGACGAAGCGGCGGTCGTCAAGACGCTGAGCATCTTTCTGTCGAATGCCGTCAAATTCAGCGAATTCGGCAGCGTCGTGCGCGTGCGCGCGCGAGCGCACGGCGGCGCGATCGACGTCTACGTCGAGGATTCGGGACGTGGCATCGACCCGCGCGCCATCCCCAAGCTCGGCAAGCCGTTCGAACAATGCGCCGATCTGATGGAAAACGGCATGCGCGGATCCGGGCTTGGCCTTGCCATCGCCCGCGCCCTCATCGAGCTGCATGGCGGCGCGCTGCGCGTCCGCTCCCGACTTGGAGAAGGCACGGTCGTCATGATGCGCTTGCCGGCGGCCTCGGCGACGGTGACCCCATTGAAGGCGCGCGCCGTGGAAGCGAGCGGGACCGCGAAGATTGCGCCTTATGCGCGCTCCATCCGCGCCGTCGGGCCGACCGTCGTACGCATCGCAGGCAGCGACAGCGCCACGCGCAATCCTGGCGCATTGTCTTCGATCCGCAACGCGCCGTGATGCATCCGCGCAACCGCCGCCGCCAGCGACAAGCCGAGACCTGAACCCGGCCGCGAACGGGAATTCTCAAGCCGCACGAAACGTCCCACCACGCGCTCGCGATCCGATGGCGCAATGCCGGGTCCACGATCCGCAACGACGATTTCCACGCGATCGCCGACGCGCCGCGCCTCGATGGCGATGCGCGGCTCGTCGCCTGTCCCGCCATATTTCAGCGCGTTGTCGACGAGATTCACGAGCGCCTGGCCGAGTAGTTCGCGGCTGCCGGTGACCGCAAGTCCATCCTGCACCGCGACATCGAGGCGGACGCCCTGCTCTTCGGCGACGGGCTCATACATCTCGGCAATGTCGCGCACGACGGCGTCCGCGTCGAAGTCGGCCATATTGTCGCTCGAATATCCCGCCTCCGCGCGCGCGATCATCAACAAGGCGTTGAACACGCGGATAAGATTGTCGGATTCTTCGATCACGGCGGCCAGCGCCGCACGATGCTCGCTGTCCTTGGCGTCCGCGCGTAACGCCGCCTCGGCGCGGTTGCGCAATCGGGTCAATGGCGTCTTGAGGTCATGCGCGATATTATCGGAAACTTCGCGCAAGCCGGCCATCAGCTCGCTGATGCGCTCGAGCATGGCGTTGAAGTTTTCCGCCAACCGGTCAAGTTCGTCGCCGGCGCCTGAAATGGCGAGTCGCTCGTGCATATCGCCCGCCATGATGCGGCGCGCCGAGCCCGACATCACGTCGACGCGCTCCAGCATGCGATACGAAACGAACAAGCCGCCTAGCGCGCCGACGAGCGCGAGCCAGAATAGCGACACGCCGAGCGCCCGGCGCAATATGCCGCGAAGCACTTCATGATCTTCAATGTCATGGCCGATAAGCAGGCGAAAGCCGCCGGGAAGAAGGAACAGCCGCAGCAAGGCTGGATGCTTGACGCCCGGCTCCCCGCGTCGCTCATAGGTCGTCTCGACGAGTTCCGTGCCGCCCGACGGCGTGAAATTCGGCGGCTCGATATTGCCGACGATGACGTCTCCGGAATGACTCGAGAGAAGATAGAGCGAGCCGCCCGGCGCGCGCACGCGGCGCTCCACCGCATTAACGAGCTGGCGCAGGCCGCCTTGCGCATATTGTTCGGACAGCGCGCGTATTTCGGCGTCGACAGTCTGCTCGATCTGTTCGTCGAGAACTTCTTTGACGCGTGCGCCGACGCGCGCGAGCACGAGGCCCGCGCCAATCGAGAACAGCACGAGATAGGCGATCGACAGTTTGAACGCCGTCGTGCGGAAAAGCTTACCGAGCGCCGTCACGGATCATATACCCAGCCCCGCGGATGGTGTGCAGAAGCGGGTTCTCGCGGCCTTTGTCGATCTTGGAGCGTAAACGGGAAATATGCACGTCGATGACATTGGTCTGCGGATCGAAATGATAGTCCCAGACGTTTTCGAGCAGCATGGTGCGGGTCACCACTTGGCCGGCATGTTTCATCAGATATTCCAGCAGCCGGAACTCGCGCGGCTGAAGCACCACCTCCTGGCTGCCGACCGTCACCTTGTGCGACAACCGATCAAGCTCCAGATCGCCGACCCGATATTGGGTTTCTTCGCCCTTTGGCCCGACGCGGCGGCGCGCCAGCGCCTCGACCCGCGCCAGCAGCTCCGAAAAGGCGTAGGGCTTTGGCAGATAGTCGTCGCCGCCGGCGCGCAGACCCTTCACGCGATCGTCGACCTGGCCGAGCGCGGAGAGAATAAGCGCCGGCGTCTGAACGCCCTGCTCGCGCAAACCCGAGATCAGCGACAGCCCGTCCATCTTGGGCAGCATCCTGTCGACGATCAGCACGTCGTAATCGCCGTCGCTGGCGCGTCCATAGCCAGCAAGCCCATCGGCGGCGTGTTCGGCGACATGGCCTTGTTCGCGGAATGCCTTGACGAGGTATTCGCTCGCCTCGCTGTCGTCTTCAATGATCAGAATGCGCATGTTTCACTATAGCTGAGATTGCAAAAAAACGGCAGGCCGGCGCATTGCGCGCCAGCCTGCCCCGCGTTCGGGAGCCAGGAGGGGACTGGCTCGGCCCGACGCTCTTCGTTGCGGAGACCGGCTGCGGGCGGGTGCAGTGATGTCGGCCTCAACGCAAGAAGTTCCTTAAGCCGCCTTAGCCGGCTCCGCCTTTCACCGGAACGGCGATGAACTTCGCGCCGTCCGCGGATTTCACACGCAGCAGCACCGAACGCCGTCCCTCCTTGCGAGCCGCCTCGAGTGCGGAGGCGAGGTCGCCACGGGAGCTCACCGGCTGCCCGGCGGCCTCGATAATCACGTCGCCCCTGCGCAATCCCTTTTGCGCGGCGGCGCCGGAAGGATCGATATCCGTCACGAACAGCCCTTCCCGGCCGGCGCCGCGGACCTCGGCCGCCGGAGCGACCTCGAGCCCAAGGCCGGACAGTTCCGGCCCCCGCTCCGAGAAGCCTTCCTCATCTGCGCGCGCTTCCCGCTCGTCGGGCAGCACGCCCAGTTTCAGCTTCACCGTCTTTTCGGCGCCCGAGCGCAGGAAGGTGATGTCCACTGTCTTGCCCGGTCCAAGGGCGGCGATGCGGCGCGCGAGATCGCGCGACGTGTCGATCTTGTCGCCATTGACGGCGACGATGACGTCGCCAGACTTCAGGCCGGCCTCTTCCGCCGGAGCGCCCCGCTGCGGCTGCGCGATCAACGCGCCTTTCGTGGTCTTCAGCCCCATGCTGTCGGCGATTTCCGGCGTCACGTTCTGAATCTTGACGCCGATCCAGCCACGCGACACGGAGCCTTTTTCCTTGAGCGCCGCGACCACGTCCTTGGCCACCTCGGCCGGAATGGCGAAGCCGATGCCGATCGAACCGCCCGAAGGCGAATAGATCGCGGTATTGACGCCGATCACATTGCCGCGCGAATCGAACGCCGGACCGCCGGAGTTGCCGCGATTGACCGGGGCGTCGATCTGCAGGAAGTCGTCGTAAGGACCGGCGCCGATGTCGCGACCGCGCGCCGAAACGATGCCGGCGGTGACTGAGCCTCCGAGACCGAACGGGTTTCCGACCGCGATCACCCAGTCGCCGACCCGCGGCGCCGCGGAGCCCCAGTCGACATAGGGCAGCTTGGCGCCGTCACTGATCTTGAGCAGCGCCAGATCGGTGCGCTTATCCTTGCCGACAACCTTGGCGGGCAGCGTTCTTCCGTCGTCGAGCGCAACGTCGACTTCGCTGGCGTGCTCCACAACGTGGTTATTGGTGACGACATAGCCGTCTGGGCTGACGATGAAGCCAGAGCCTTGCGACATTGTCATGTGCTTCTGCGGACGGCCCCCCTGACCTTCCCCGAAGCGCTTGAAAAAGCGATACATCGGGTCGTCGGGCGACACGTCCGGCATCTCGAAGATGCCGTCCTGCTGATCATCGACGGCCTTGACCTTGATGGCGACGACGGCCGGCTTGACGCGCTCGACGACGTCAGCAAAGGAGGCGGGTCCGGCGGCGGTGACCGATCCTGAAAGCGGCGCTTCGGCGTAAGCCGGCGTCAGCGGCGCCGGACCGATTGCGGCGCTCAGCGCGAACGCGGCCGCAGCGCCCATCAGCGCCAAACGGGACGCGCGGCGCGGCGCTGCTCCGGCGTGGTCGCGAGGATTGTTTGCGATAGGCATTTCTCAAAAATCTCCATCTTGAACGACGCCGCGTGGAGGAGAAACGCAACGTCGCGCAGGATGAAGATGGAGATCATCGCTTTGCCGGCCAATGGCGGCGGGATGAAACTTTCGTAAGGCGCTAGGCCCAAGGAGCCGATCGCAGGCGACTGGGCCTGAAACACGCGCGGCGTGAGAGCATCGGCGACGCGCCTCGGCCCTGATGGCGGGCGGCGTTCGCGTTCACAGCCAGCCGGCGCGACGCAGCCGGAAATAAAGATAGCCACAGATCGACATCGTCACGCCGAGGACGACGTAATAGCCATATTCCCACTGGAGTTCCGGCATGTGCTGGAAGTTCATGCCGTAAATGCCGGCGATGGCGGTGGGCACCGCCAGAATCGCGGCCCAGGCGGCGAGTCGGCGCGAAATGTCCGTCTGCTGTATCTGCGCGTTCATGAGGCTCGCCTCGAAGGCGAAGGCGAGCGTCTCGCGCATCGTGTCGATGCGCTCCTGCACCCGGCGCAGATGATCGCGCACATCGCGAAAATGCGGCCGCATCGCCGGATCGATGGCGACGACGTCGCTGCGCTCCAGCCGGCGGCAGACGTCGGCTAGGGGCGTGACGGCGTTACGCAGCCGCAGCAAGTCGCGTCGCAGCGTATAGAGCTTTTCGATTTCCGATTTGCCCATCGTCGTCGCGAGAACATGATCTTCGATGTCCTCGACCTGATCGTTGATCGCGTCGAGCACCGGAAAGTAGTTGTCGACGATGAAATCGAGAATGGCGTAGACAATGAAGTCTTCGCCCTCCGAGAGGCGTTCCGCCCGCGCCTCGCAGCGTTCGCGCACATGCGCATATGAACTCGATGCGCCGTGGCGAACGCTCACGACATAGCCGACTCCGACAAACAGATGCGTCTCGCCAAAGGCGATGCGGCCGTCCACCATCTGCGCCGTGCGCGCGACGATGAAAACGCTGTCTTCATATTCTTCGAGCTTGGGGAACTGATGCGCCTTGAAGGCGTCCTCGATGGCGAGATGATGCAGCGAGAACTGGCGTCCAACGCGCTCCAGCAGCTCTTGTGACGGCTCGTAGAGTCCGATCCAGACGACATAGCCTTCGCGCTTGGTCCACTCTCCGGCCTCATCGATCTCGATATCGGCGATCTTACGTCCCCCGTGATAGACCGCCGCTGCGACGACCCCGGCTTCCGTAGGATTTGTCGCGGTCGCTCGCTCGTCCATGCGCATCCTCGACCGGTCAGGACGGCTTTGATCCGCCGCGCGCCACGCCGACTTTTGCGGGGCGCAACACGCGTTCGCCGATCATGTAGCCTTGCTCAACGACCTGAGCCACCGTGCCTGCGGGTTGCGTCTCGTCGGGAATTTCGAACAGCGCTTCATGCTGATTAGGATCAAAGCGCGCGCCTTTGGCGTCGATCTTCCTGACGCCGAAGCGCGCGAGCCGCGCGAGGAAATCGCGCTCCATCACGTCGACCCCCTCAAGCAGCGACGCGACCGCCGGCTCGGCGCGCGCCTCCTCGGGCACGCTCTCGATCGCGCGGCGTAGATTGTCGGCGAACGACAGCATCTCCCGCGCGAAATTCGCCACGCCATAAGTTTTCGCGTCGGCGATCTCGCGCTCGGCGCGACGGCGCACATTCTCGACTTCGGCGAGCGCGCGCAGGAGCTTGTCCTTTAACCCTGCGTTTTCGGCATAAAGATTTTCGAGCTCGGTGAACGGCTCCGGCTGCGCAATGTCGGATTCGGCCGCGGGCTGCGACAAGGACGAGGGCTCTGCGCCCTCCCGATTTTCCGTCGACTCAGCCTTCTTGTCCGCATTCGTTGGATCGCTCATGCTGTCACCATCATTCTTCGTAAAGGCTTCGATATCTGCGTGCGAAACGTCAAAATCAAGTCGCGGCGGCGGCCGGCGTTTTGACCCCGCGCGCGCCAGGACCGCGAAACACGTCCAGGAGCTGGCGCTTGATCGCCGCCTGTCGCTGCGGGGAAGCGATCTTCGCGCCCGTCAGATCCGTGACATAGAAGGCGTCAACGGCGCGCTCGCCGAAGGTCACGATATGCGCCGAGGCGATATTGAGATTGAGCCGCGAGATCGCATTGGTGAGCTCGAACAGCAGGCCCTCGCGATCGAGTCCCGAGACCTCGATCACCGTATAGACGTTCGACAGGCTGTTATCGACGACGACCTCAGGCGCGACCGAGAAGGCATCGGTCGGCAGATGGGCTTTCGCGCGCGCCCGCAGCTCTTCGGACACGACGACCTCGCCGCGCAGCGCCCTGGCGATGACACCGGCGATGCGTCCGGCGCGACGCATTTCGTCTTCGTCAAAATCAAATGCGCGCGAGAAGAAGATCGTGTCGAGCGCGAGACCATCCGCTGTGGTGAAAATATGCGCGTCGACGATATTGGCGCCGCCTGCCGCGCAGCCGCCGGCGATGATCGACAACAGACGCGGGTTGTCGGGCGCGACGACGGTCAACTCCACGGCGCCGCGCGTCCTGTCGAGTTCGACCGCGGTTGCGAGCGGCGCCGATGCGCCGTTCATCTGGCGAAGCAGCTCCGCGTGACGCAGCTTGCGGGCGACGTCGACCTTGAGCCAGTAGGCCGGATAGTGACGCTTGGCGTAGGCGTCGAACTCGTCGTCGCTCCACTCCGGAAGCGCGGCGCGCAGCTCGGCTTTCGCGGCGGCGACGCGACTCTTGCGATCGACCGCCGAATGGCCGCCGCCGAGCACAACCTCGGTCTCCCAATAGAGCACGCGCAGCAGCTGCGCCTTCCAGGCGTCGAGCACGCCGGGCCCGACCGCGTTGATGTCGCAGACGGTGAGAACGAACAGCATCTTCAGCCGCTCCATCGTTTGAACGATGGCGGCGAAATTCTCGATCGTGACGCGGTCGGAGAGATCGCGACTCTGCGCGAAACTCGACATGGTGAGATGGTGCTCGACAAGCCAGGCCACGGACTCGGTCTCGCCGGGGGTGAAGCCCAGACGCGGACACAGGCTGCGCGCCACCTCCATGCCGGCGCGGGAGTGGTCGTCCTTACGGCCCTTGGCGATATCGTGCAGGAATAGGCCTAGATAAAGCACCTTGCGGTTGACAATCGTCGGCAGGATTTCGTCAACGAGCTGCTGATGCTCCGGCATGCGCCCGGCTTCGAGATCGGACAGCCCGCCGACCGCGCGCAGCAGATGCTCGTCGACGGTGTAGTGATGATACATATTGAATTGCATCATCGCGACGACTTTGCCGAAATCCGGAATGAAACGTCCAAGCACGCCGGTCTCATTCATCCGGCGCAGCGTAATCTCAGTCATGTTGCGCGAGAGCAGGATTTCGAGAAACAGCCGATTGGCTTCCTTGTTCGCGCGCAGATTGGCGTCGATGAGACGCAGCGACAGAGTCACCGCGCGCAAAGCGTCCGGATGCAGCGGCAGGCCGTGATGATCGGCCATCCAGAACAGCCGGATGATGTTGACGGGATCGCGCTTGAACACATCGGCGTCGACAATGCTGATGCGGTCATGATCGACGATGAAGTCGCCCTGCGGCGCGCGGCTGCGGC
The DNA here is from genome assembly GCF_024448135.1 of Methylocystis suflitae. Taxonomy (GTDB): domain Bacteria; phylum Pseudomonadota; class Alphaproteobacteria; order Rhizobiales; family Beijerinckiaceae; genus Methylocystis; species Methylocystis suflitae. Next base: position 6,980 of record NZ_JAMRYX010000105.1, on the reverse strand, counting down.
GGCGCCGAAACGGCTGCAGGAAGCGCTCGAAGATGGCGCGCGGCTTGGCCTGCTTTTCTTCAAGCGCCGCGCAGACGATCGCGGTGAGATCGCCGACTTCCTTGGCGACGAGAAAATAGTGCTTCATGAAGCGCTCGACCGGCGACAGTCCGCTGCGGTCGTGATAGCCGAGACGCCTCGCGATCGTTGTTTGCACGTCGAAAGCCAGCCGTTCTTCGGCGCGTCCCGTCGCGAAATGCAGATGACAGCGCACGCGCCACAAAAACTCCTCGCAGCGCTCGAAGAGACTGAGTTCCGCCGCGGTGAAGAGGCCGGCGGCGACGAGTTCCTTCGCCTCACGCACGCGATAGACATATTTGGCGATCCAGAACAGCGTGTTGAGATCGCGCAGGCCGCCCTTGCCCTCCTTCACATTGGGCTCGACGAGATAGCGCGAGGCGCCGGCGCGCATCACGCGCGCGTCGCGTTCGGCGAGCTTGGCGGAGACGAATTCGCGCGCATCCGAACGGACGATCTCGCGATCGAAGCTCTCGCGGAATTCGCTGAACAGCTCGGCGTTGCCGAGAATGAAGCGCGATTCGAGAAGCGTGGTTCGAATGGTCATGTCGGCGCGGGCCTGACGCATGCACTCGGCGACGGAGCGCGTCGCATGGCCGACCTTCTGACGCAGATCCCAAAGAATATAAAGGATCGCCTCGATGACGCTTTCGCCCCACGGAGTCTGTTTGTAGGGGACGAGAAACAGAAGATCGATGTCGGAGCCCGGCGCGAGCGTCCCGCGTCCATAGCCGCCAACCGCCACAATGGCGAGACGCTCAGCAAACGTCGGATTGTCGACGACGTAAACATAGCGCACGACATAGTCGTAGATGGCGCCGATCAGCTCGTCTTCGAGCGCTGAGATCAATCTGGCGCACGCCAGTCCCGAGCCGCGCGCCTCAAGCCGGGCGCGCGCAATCTCGCGTCCTTCCGCCAAAGCCGAGCGAAACAATTCGACGATCGCCGTGCGTCGCGCATGGCCGCGCTCCCTCTTGCAGATCGCCGCGACAGCCGGCGCAAGCGCCTGCCGCAAACCGCGAAACTGCTCGTTGGGATCAAGGCCGGCGAAAACGCTGAGCGGCGCCACTTCGTTCATAGAGTCAATTCCGGCGATCGGCCTGATGCGCGCAGGGCGCGCAGACGCGCCTCGATGGCGTCGAAGAGCGGCGGCGCGAGATCCGGCCCGCCGATGCGTTTTAGCGCACGGAGCCCCGTCGGCGAGGTCACGTTGATCTCGGTGAGCCAGCCATCGATCACGTCGATGCCGACGAAAACCAGTCCGCGCCGTTTCAGCTCCGGCCCGAGCCGCGCGCAAATGTCTCTTTCACGCGCATTGAGTTCGGAAGCCGCCGGCGCCCCGCCGCGAACCAGGTTTGAACGGATGTCGTCATCGGCGGGAATGCGGTTGATCGCGCCCATCGCCTCGCCGTCAATGAGAAGAATACGCTTGTCGCCCTTCACGATCTCCGGCAGGAACCGCTGCACGACCCAGGGTTCGCGAAAGGTCGTGGCGAACATGTCGAACAGCGAGCCGAAATTCGGATCGCGTGGCGCGACCTTGAACACCGCGGCGCCGCCATGGCCGTAGAGCGGCTTCATGACGATCTCGCCATGCTTGGCGCGAAAGCGCTCCATCGCCGCGCGGTCGCGCGTGATCAGCGTCGGCGGCATCAGATCGGCGAACTCCATCACGAAGATTTTTTCTGGCGCGTTGCGCACATGCGCGGGGTCGTTGACGACGAGCGTCCGCGGCGCGAGCCGCTCCAGAAAATGCGTGGAGGTAATATAGGCGAGATCAAATGGCGGGTCCTGACGCAGCAGCACGACGTCCATCGCGCCGAGTTCAAGGTCCGTCGCCTCGCCGAGCGCGTAATAGCGCGAAGGATCCTCGAAAACGTCGATGCGATGCGCGCGCGCCGTCAGCCTGTCGCCTTCGAGCGACAGTTGATCCGGCGTGTAGAACCATAGGCGATGGCCCCTGAGCTTTGCCTCCAGCATCAGCGCAAAGGTCGAATCGCCAGCAAAATTAATGCGTTCCAAGGGGTCCATCTGGACCGCAATCTCGAGCATCGATCCCCCTGCTGCGGCCACCGCCGCCTTGCGCGGGCCTTTGGGAACGGCGCCGCCGCCCGGCGACACATAGCAGGAGAACCGTGGCCCTGCGCAACCCTCAATCGCCCCGGCCCTCAGCGGACGTGGCGGCGCGGGTCAGATGACGTAATCGAAGGAATCATAGGCGAGGCCGCGAAGGATCTGGTCCATGTCGCGCGCCGGCTCCCGACGCGATTCGGTCCCGACCACCTTCGCCGGAACGCCCGCGACGATGGAATTGGGCGGAACCGACTGCAGCACCACCGACCCCGCGGCGATCCGCGAGCAGGCGCCGATCTCGATATTGCCGAGAATTTTGGCGCCCGCGCCGATCATCACGCCGCGCCTGACCTTCGGATGACGGTCGCCCGCGACCTTGCCCGTGCCGCCCAGCGTCACATTATGCAGAATCGAGACGTCGTCGTCGACGACCGCCGTCTCGCCGACGACGAAACCGGCGCCATGATCGAGGAACAGGCCTTTGCCGAAGCGCGCGGCCGGATGAATGTCCGCCGCGAGCGCGTCGGAGGCGCGGCTTTGGATATAGAAAGCGAAGTCGTGGCGCCGCGCGCGCCACAGCGCATGCGCCAGCCGCGCCGACTGGATCGCGTGAAAGCCCTTGAAATAGAGCAGCGGTTCGATCATCCGCCCGCAGGCGGGGTCACGCTCGACATAGGCGGCGAGATCGGCGCGGAAGGCCGTCGCGATCGCCGCGTCGTCGCGCACCGCCTGCAGAAAGGCGTCGGCGATCGTCGCGGCGTCCACGGCTGACGCGCCGAGTCTTGCGGCGATGCGATGGACCACCGCCTCTTCGAGCGAGGCGCGATTGAGAATCGCGCCGAGCATCAGCGGCGTCAGCGACGGGTCGAGACGCAGCGCCTCCTCGGCTTCGCGGCGCATATGCGCCCACATCGCCTCCCGCGCGATCAGCTCTTCTGTCGGCGCGTCGGCGCTCATCATTTAGAATTTCACTTCCGGCGGCGATTGCGCGGCGCCGGCCGCGGAAAATTCCGCCATCGGCTTCGTGCCGGCGAAGAAAGTCTTCGCCCAGAGGAGCGTCGGGAAGGTGCGCAGCGACGTGTTGAATTCCCGTACCGCGTCGATGTAGTCGCGCCGCGCGACAGTGATGCGGTTCTCGGTGCCTTCGAGCTGCGACTGCAGGGCGAGAAAGTTCTGGTTCGATTTAAGATCCGGATAGGCTTCGCTCACGGCGATCAGCCGGCCGAGCGCGCCGGTAAGCTGATTTTGCGCCTCCTGGAACTGTTTCATCTTTTCAGGATCGGTCAGCGAACCCGCGTCAACCTTGACGGACGTCGCCTTGGCGCGGGCCTCGACGACGGAGGTGAGCACGTCCTTCTCCTGCTTGGCGTAGCCCTTCACGGTTTCCACGAGATTTGGAATGAGATCGGCGCGGCGCTGATACTGCGACTGCACGTCCGACCATTTCGCCTTGGCGTTTTCTTCGAGCGTCGGAATCGTATTGTAGCCGCAGCCGGAAAGGCCCAAGCTCAGAAAAATCGCGGCGGCGACCGCGCGCCAGCGGGAAAAGTCGCTCATATAAAACTCCTAAAGCGGCGCGGCGCGCCAGCGATTGTCGCGCGGAATGTAAGGCGTGGCCCGCGCCAAGGAAAGGGCGCGGCTTAGCGCCGAAATGAGATAGAATGCGCCTTCGCAGCGAGGATGCGAACAAAATGCAGATCGACGAGATCATAGGCAATTTCGAACTGCTCGATGAGTGGGAGGATCGCTACCGCTATCTCATCGAGCTTGGCCGCACGCTGGAGCCGCTGCCGAAAGACGCCTATACCGACGCCAATAAAGTGCGCGGCTGCGCCAGCCAGGTGTGGCTCGAAACGACGCCGACGCGCGACGCCGAGGGGCGTACCGCGCTCTCGTTTCGCGGCGACAGCGACGCGCATATCGTGCGCGGCCTCGTCGCGCTCGTGCTGGCGCTTTACTCGGGGCGGCCGGCGCAGGAGATCGTCGAAACCGACGCGGCGCCGCTCTTTAAGGAGCTCGGCCTTTCCGAACATCTGACGCCGCAGCGCGCCAACGGCCTACGGTCCATGGTCGAGCGCATTAAGAGGGAAGCCAGAGAGGCGATGGCGGCGTAGCCCCCTCCCCAACCCTCCCCCGCTTCGCGGGAGAGGGAGTGAGACTCGGCGTTTCATCGACGTTGCGCAGGCGTATCTATCCTGACGCCATAGCGCTGCGCTGCTCGTTAGGGTCCCCTCTCCCGCGAAGCGGGGGAGGGACAGGGAGGGGGCCCCAGTCCAGCACCCCTATGTTCTGTCATCGTTCGGCCGTTTCGCGACATGAGCCACGCATGGGCTGCGAACTCTGCCGCGTCACGCGCGCCTTGAGCCGGGCATCCACGAATGCCCCCGTTTTGACGTGGACAGCCCGTGGGACAAGCCCGGCCACGACGGACTGGCCAACGCGTCTCGCGCCGCCGACGCCTCTCGCGCGACGGCTCCGCTCATGTTACGCCTGTCGAATATTTGAGAAGATCCGCTGGGGCATTTTATGGGACGTCAGTCGGTGATCGACGCCAAAGAAAAATATTCCCGTCGGATTTTTTTTAATGGCGCGGAGGCGATCGCAGTTCATGCCGCGCTCTGGGCGATCTTCGCCTGTCTCACCCCGATCAAAGCCGATGCTGCGCCACGCGCTTCGCATATGCGTCATGCGCAATCGGCGGAGCATATCGCGAAGCGTGGATCTTTGTCGCCGTCCGATAACAAACGGCTGGAAGCTTTGGTTCGCGAAGCGGAGGCTCTATTCAAGCAGGGAATTGCTTCTGGAGATAAGGCCGCGTTTGACGCGTCCATTGATCGTTGGAAGAGACTTTTAGACCTGCTCCCGCGTGGAACGTTTCCGCTCCAGTGGGCGGGCACTCAGAACAATCTCGGCAATACGCTTCATGCCCGCGGGGAGCGCGAGAGCGGGACGGCGACGCTGCAACAGGCTGTCGCCGCCTACCGAGAGGCGCTCAAGGAATGTACGCGCTCGCGTGAGCCGCTCCAATGGGCGATGATCCAGAACAATCTCGGCAATGTGCTTCTTACGCTGAGCGCGCGAGAGAGCGGGACGGCGACCTTGCAACAGGCGATCGCCGCTTACCGCGAGGCGCTCAAGGAATATTCGCGCGCCCGGAATCCGCTCCAGTGGGCGATGACCCAGAACAGTCTCGGGTTTTCGCTTGTGCGGCTCGGCGAGCGCGAGAGCGGGACGGCGACCTTGCAACAGGCCGCGGAGGCTTTGCGAGAGGCGCTCAAGGAGCGGACGCGCGAGCGCGTTCCGCTCCAATGGGCGATGACACAGAACAATTTGGGCAATGCGCTTTTGCGGCTGGGGGAACGCGAGAGCGGGACGGCGACGCTGCGACAGGCCGTGGCGGCTTTCCACGAGGCGCTCACAGAAAGAACGCGCGCGCGCGTTCCGCTAGATTGGGCGGCGACGCAGAACAATCTCGGCAATGCGCTTTGGGCGCTCGGCGAGCGAGAGAGCGGAGCGGCGACGCTGGGGCAGGCCGTTGCGGTTTACCGCGAGGCGCTCACAGAAAGAACGCGCGCGCGAGTTCCGCTAGATTGGGCGATGACGCAGAACAATCTCGGCAATGCGCTTCGGGCGCTCGGCGAGCGAGAGAGCGGGACGGCGACTCTGCAACAGGCCGTAGCGGCTTACCGCGAGGCGCTGAAGGAATATACACGCGAGCGGGGTCCGCACGACTGGGCGATGACACAGAACAATCTCGGCCTTGCGCTTGTGAGACTAGGAGAGCGCGAGCGCGATCCGGCGACGCTACGGCAGGCCGTGGCGGCTTACCACGAGGTGCTCACAGAAAGAACGCGCGTGCGGGGTCCGCACGACTGGGCGATGACGCAGAACAATCTCGGCCTTGTGCTTTTTAGACTAGGCGAACGCGAGAGCGATCCGGCGACGCTGCGACAGGCCGTGGCGGCTTTCCACGAGGCGCTGAAAGAATGGACGCGCGAGCGGGTTCCATTCCTGTGGGCGGGAACTCAGAACAACCTCGGCCTCGCGCTTGTGCGGCTTGGGGAGCGCGAGAGCGGGACGGCGACGCTGCAAGAAGCGGCGGCGGCTTTCCGTGAGACCCTCAAGGAAAGGACCCGCGAGCGCGTTCCGCTCGGTTGGGCGGAGACTGAGGACAATCTCGGCAAAGCGCTAGCGATGCTCGGGGAGCGCGAAAGCGGGTGGGCGACGCTGCAAGAAGCGGTGACGGCTTTCCGCGAGGCGCTCAAGGAAAGAACGCGCGAGCGCGTTCCGCTCGACTGGGCGACGACACAGAACAATCTCGGTAGCGCGCTGGCGCGGCTTGGGGAACGCCAGAAGGGAACGACGACGCTGGAACAAGCCATCGCGGCCTTCCGCGAGGCGCTCAAGGAAAGGACGCGCGAGCGCGTTCCGCTCGACTGGGCGATGACTCAGAACAATCTCGGCAGTGCGCTGGCGCGACTTGGGCAACGCGAGAGCGGGACAGCGACTCCGGAACAGGCCGTCGCGGCCTTCCGGGAGGCGCTCATGGAAAGGACGCGCGAGCGCGTTCCGCTCGATTGGGCCATGACACAGAACAATCTGGGACTTGCGCTGACGGCGCTCGGGGAACGCGAGAGCGGGACAAAGACGCTGCAACATGCGGTCGCCGCCTATCGCGCGGCGCTTGAGGAATGGACGCCCGAAGCCGCTTCCTACCAGCACGAATTAGCACAGCGAAATCTCAGTCGTGCGCAGGCATTGATTGCGCGACGAAGAAAATAGCGCGCGTCGAAATCAAGAATTCCGCACTGGCGCGATCCGTGCTCGAGGAAGCGCGAGGCGATGGCGAG
>NZ_JAMRYX010000104.1 GCF_024448135.1 Methylocystis suflitae | reverse complement strand
ACCGTGCCGCCGCCGGCGATGAGGTCGTCGATGATGATCGCGGTGCGATCCTTGACGTCGCCCGCGAAAATGTCGCCAACGACGTGGCCCTCGCTTCGGTATTTATCCATGAAGGCCTTGGCCACGGGCCGCTTCAACATGCGTTCAAGCCGCAGCCGAAAAAGCTCCGCGCGCTTCTCGCCGCCAAGATCGGGAGAGACAACAGCGGCAGGCCTGTCCCCGATGTTGGCCATGACATGACGCGCAAACAGCGCCTGAGCGTCAAGGTGAACCGTCTCGCAACGAAAAGCGTTCTGAAAGGCGGCGATGTTATGTACGTCGACGCAGACCACACGATCCGTTCCGAGCGCTTCAAACAGCTGCGCGACATAGCGCGTGGTGACCGGATCGCGGGGCTTGGTGCGCCGGTCCTTGCGCGCGAAGCACAGATAGGGCGTGACGGCCGTGACGCGCTGAGCGCCCGCGTCCTTCAGCGCGCCAACGAAGAACAGCAGTTTGCAGAGCTTGTCGGCGCTGCTCGCGATGTGATCGCCATTCAGGGTGAAGACGACGTAGCAGTCGCGGCCGCGCACATTTTCGAGCGGCCTGATCTTATATTCGCCGTCTTCGAACTCGCGGTCTTCCTGCGCCGCGAGTTCAGCGCCAAGCGCCTGTGCGACGTCTTCGCCAACGGATATGCTTGCGCCGAGCGCAAATAGCGCAAGGCTGCCATCCGCTGTTTCGCGCGTCGCCCGTCTGGGCGCGCCCTCCAGAACATGCGCCGAAATCGCGGTGAGCGCCGAGTCGATCGTGCTCCCGTCTTCCGAAAGCGGCGCCACCAGAATTTCCACAATGGCGCGAGCGCGTCCACGTTCCGCGCTGGTGTATTGCGCGAGCAGGGGTTGGCCGGTGCGCCGCACCTCCTTGAACAGACGACGCAGCCGCACCGCGCCGCGGCGATTTCCCGCTTTGCTCAGCCTGTCGCCGATCCGGTAGGGGCCAAGCAACATCGCCGCGGCCGACGCGCCTTCGGTTAGGACGCCGTCGTCGTCCGGTCCCTCAAATTGATGAACGAACACGGTTTCGGCTGCGCCGCGCTCTTCCGGCGCAAAGCTGATCGCGCTTCGCCGCGGCGCAACGGCGCCGGCGCGCGCCGCCTCCCAGCGCTCATGTACGAGATCGAGTTCCAGTCGTTTCGGCTGAGGCGCGAAGTCCAGACGCTCGAAAAGCCGCTTGAGCGGTGGTTCGGTCTGCGCCATCGTCGTCATTTCTTGAAACCTTCTGTCGTTGCAATGACGTTATTCGTCCACCGCGCCGCGACTTGCGCAAAGATGTTCGACAAACCATTTGGTCGCGCGCTCGACGGCGCTCTCCAATGTGCCGGGTTCCTCGAAGAGATGGGTGGCGCCGGGAACGATGTCGAGACGGTTCCGGCATCTGAGCAGCTGCTGCGCGCTGCGATTGAGTTCAATCACGCCATAGTCCAGTCCGCCGACGATCAGCAACGTCGGCGCTTGAACTCGCCGCAGCGCGTCGCCTGCAAGATCTGGCCGACCGCCGCGCGAGACGACGGCGGCGACGCGCGGTTCGTCGGCTGCGGCGACGAGCGCGGCGGCTGCGCCCGTGCTCGCCCCGAACAAACCGATGGGCAAGCGACCAATATCGCTGTCCCTCGTCCAGTCGATTGCCTCGCTGACGCGCGCGCCGAGCAGTTCAATGTCGAAAACATTGCGGCGGAGCTCGCCTTCCGTGGCGGTCAGGAGATCGAACAGCAAACAGGCGAATCCCTGCGCGACGAGTCGCTCGGCGACATATCTGTTGCGCGGACTAAAGCGTGAGGAGCCGCTGCCATGCGCGAAAATGACAAGCCCCTGCGGCGATTGGGGCAGGTACAGCGATCCCTCCAATCGATGGGGGCCAATTGCGACGTCGGCGGTCGTGAAGTCGCTCGTCATAGGGACCTCGTGCAGATGGGACGTTTCAGCCTACATGGCGTCCTACATGGCGTCGCAGTATGAATCTTTCTTCTGGAGAAACGCTCAGCCCTCGCCATATTCCATTAAGGACGCTCGCTTGTCCGCCTCAGCTGAGAGGAGGTTCGCATGCAAACGCAGCCGAAGATAGATTTCCAGGGCGTTGAGCCTTCATCCCGCCAGCAAGAACACATCATGCGGCAGATAGAAAAGCTTGAGGATCGCTACGGACGTGCGACAGCCTGTCGCGTCGTCGTGAAGGGTCCGGGCGCGCATCATCACACGGGCGGGCTTTATGAGATCAACCTGCATCTCGTCCTTCCAAACAAGCGCGAGGTCGCGATCGAGCGCACGCCCCATCAGGATGAGCGGTTCCAGGATTTCGATTTCGCGCTCAATGACGCGTTCAAGCGGGCGCGACGCCGGTTGCAAGATCAGGTGCGGCGCATGCGCGGCAAGGTGAAACATCACGAGACCGCGCCGACCGGCGTCGTGAAGAAAATGGTGGCCGAGGATGGCTACGGCTTCATCGAAGCGCCCGACGGTCGCGAGATCTACTTCCACCGCAACAGCGTTGAAGGTTCCGAATTTGACGCGTTGAAGCCCGGCGTGCGCGTTCGCTATAGCGAGGAGGAGGGCAGAGAGGGCCCCAAGCAAGCCGCGTGACGCCGCTCGGCCGCGACGCCGCCTGAACTGCCGGCGATGGCCGCTGCGGGCGATCAGGTCGCGACCGGGCGATGCGAGCATTTTCCGCATGACGCCGACATCGGCGTGCGCGGCTATGGCGCGACGCCGGACGAAGCCTGCGAGCAGGCCGCGCTCGCGATGATGGCGGCAATTCTCGATCCCGCGACCGTTCGGCTTGAGCAGACGGTGGACTTTGCGCTCGAAGCGCCCAGCCTCGACCTGCTGCTCGTCGACTGGCTCAACGCGCTCATATACGAGATGGCGGAGCGTCGGATGGTGTTTGGCGCGTTCCACGTAAAGATCGAGAACGATCGACTCAAGGGCCGCGCTCTCGGCGAGGCAGTGTCGCGCACGCGACACGCGCCCGCCGTGGAAGTGAAAGGCGCGACCTACACCGAACTTGCCTTCGTCGAGGATAGGCCAGGACTTTGGCGCGCGCAGTGCGTCATCGACGTTTAGGCGCGGGAGGATGCGATGGACGTTTCACGTTTCGAAAAGCTCTCGGAGACGGCGTGGCGAATTGCGCCCTTCGGCGACATGCGCGTGCCGGCGATCGTTTATGCGACTGAAGACCTCATCACGGAAATGGACGACAAGGTCTTCGATCAGGTGACCAACGTCGCGAAATTGCCGGGCATCGTGCGCGCTTCCTACGCCATGCCCGACGCGCATTGGGGCTATGGCTTTCCTATCGGCGGCGTTGCTGCTTTTGATGCAGACGAAGGCGGCGTGGTGTCCGCTGGCGGCGTCGGGTTCGACGTCTCCTGCGGCGTGCGCACGCATCTGACGCATCTGACGCGCGAGCAGGTCGTTTCCGTTCAGCAGGAACTCGCCGACGCGCTCTTTGAGCATGTGCCGGCTGGAGTTGGTTCACAGGGCGAGATCGCCCTCGATGAGCAGGGCATGAACGCCATGCTTCTCGGTGGCGCGCAATGGGCGATCGAGCGCGGCTTCGGGCGGCCAGAGGATCTCGATCGGATCGAGGAGAGAGGATGCGCGTCGGGCGCCGATCCTGCCGCAGTGTCGGAACATGCACGAAAACGCCAGCGGCGCGAAATGGGCACGCTGGGGTCGGGCAATCATTATCTGGAGGTGCAAGAAGTCGCCGAAATCTTCGATGATAAAATCGCCGCCGCATATGGCCTCGTCAAAGGCGCGTGCGTTGTGACGATCCATTGCGGCTCGCGCGGCCTCGGCCATCAGATCGGCACGGAATATTTGCGCGAGATGCTGCTGTCGGCGCCAAATTACGGGATCGAGTTGCCCGATCGTGAATTAGCCTGCGCGCCGATCAAATCGGAAGTCGGCCAGAAATATCTCTGCGCCATGCGCGCGGCGATCAATTGCGCGCTCGCCAATCGCGAGATCATCGGCCATCTGGCGCGACAGGTCTTCGCCAGATTTTTCGCGCAGGAAGACTTACCGCTCATGTTTGATGTTTCCCACAACACATGCAAGGTCGAGCGCCATGCGGTCGACGGCGAGACGCGCCAGCTTTTCGTTCATCGCAAGGGCGCGACGCGCGCGTTCGGTCCCGGCCATGAAAGTTTGCCGGAGGCGCTGCGGCCTTATGGGCAGCCGGTGCTGATCGGCGGCAGCATGGGCGCGGGCTCCTATGTTCTCGCCGGCGTGAAGACGAGCGAGCCCCAGGCGTTTTCATCCGCCTGTCACGGCGCGGGCCGACGCATGAGCCGCCATGCGGCGACGCGGACCTGGGGCGGGCGCCAAGTCGTTGACGAACTTCGCGCACAGGGGATCATCGTCAAGAGTCCGTCGCTGCGCGGCGTCGCTGAAGAGGCGCCTGGCGCCTACAAGGACGTTCGCGCGGTCGTCGATTCCGCCGAGGCGGCAGGATTGGCGCGAAAGGTCGCCTTTCTGAAGCCGCTCATTTGCGTCAAGGGCTGAGAAAGCAGCGCGACGATGGAGTCGATCCCCCATAGTGGAGTGAGCGCCATTGGCGACGCGGGCTTGCCCTCAATTGCCGAGAAGGTTCGATTTCTCAGCGCGCCCGGCGCCTATTCGCACGCTCCCGCGTCGGTGGCGGTGCTGGAAACGCATATGTCCTATGTCTTTCTGGCAGGCGATAAGGTCTACAAGCTCAAGAAGCCGGTTCGCTATCCTTTTCTCGACTTCTCGACGATCGATGCTCGCGAACACAATTGTCGCGAGGAGGTGCGCCTCAACCGCCGGCTCGCGGCCGATGTGTATTTGGGCGTCGCGCCGCTGACCTGTGATCGGATGCGCCGCATGGCGCTCAGCGGCGATGGCGCCGTCGTCGACTGGCTTGTCGTGATGCGCCGCCTGCCGCGCGACGCGATGCTCGATCGGCTGATTGCCGAAGAGCGCTTGAGCGCGGCGCAGATCGACATGCTCTGCGACACCTTGGCGGCGTTCTATCGCGGCGTGGAACGCTCCTCGATCAGCGCCGAGGATTATGCGCTGCGGTTTTTTCGCGAGCAGGAAAAGAATCGAGACGTTCTGACGCGGCGGGATTTCGCGCTCGACCATGGGCGCACGCCCGTTTTGCTCGACCTTCTCGACGCAAGACTTTCGGCCAGCCGATCGCTGTTGCAGGAGCGCGTCTTTCAGGGCCACGTCGTCGACGGGCATGGCGACTTGCGCCCGGAGCATATCTGCTTTCGCGACCCCATCGCCATATTCGACTGTCTGGAGTTCAACGCCGAACTGCGCCAGGTCGATCCCTTCGATGAGCTCGCCTATCTTGGCGTCGAATGTGCGCTGCTTGGCGCGAATGCGCTCGGCGTCGAACTCGTCGGCAAAGTGGCGCAGCGACTCTCCTGCGAACCCCCGCGACGTCTGGTGTCGCTTTACGCGGCTTGGCGCGCGGTGCTGCGCGCGCGGCAGTCTGTGGCGCATCTTCTCGATGATTCGCCACGTGAACCAACGAAGTGGGAACCGCTGGCGACGCACTATCTTAATGTTGCGCAGTCGGCGCTCGCCGCCGACAATCGGATGGGGAAGTGAGGGCGCCATGTCCTTTTACGACCGAACCGACGCTGGACGTCGCCTTGCCGCCGAGCTTGAGAAATTCAAGGGCGAGGATGTTGTCGTCTTCGCCCTGCCGCGCGGCGGAGCGCCCGTCGCCGAGCCGATCGCGGTTTTGCTGAAGGCGCCTCTCGATCTCGTGCTCGTCAGGAAAATTGGCGTGCCCTTCCAGCCGGAGCTGGCGATGGGCGCCGTGGCGGACGGCGGCGCTCCGGTGATCGTGCGCAATGAGGATGTGATCGCCATGGCGGATGTGAGCGAACAAGAGTTTGAGAGCGTGTGCGCGCGCGAACTTGAGGAGATCGAGCGGCGCCGGCAGCTCTATCTTGGCCGCCGGGAGCGACCGGCGGCGAAAGGACGCATCGCCATTGTCGTCGACGACGGCGTCGCCACCGGCGCGACGACGCGCGCGGCCTTGCGCGCCGTCCGCGCTCGCGGACCCAAAAAGCTTGTGCTGGCCGTGCCGGTCGCGCCTCCAGATACGCTGGAGTCTCTTAGCGCTGAAGTCGATGAGATTGTTTGTCTTGAGACGCATCGCGCGTTCGGCGCGATAGGCTTTTTCTACCGTGATTTTCGCCAGATCAGCGATGAGGAAGTGATCGAAATCCTCAACCGATGCGCCAAGAAGGCCGGGGACGCGTCGAACGCGACGATCTGAGCAGCCGAACAGAGCGTATTGCATCTTTGTCGTCGATATCAGCCACCTGAAATCAGCCATAATCGCCCAAAAAGCTCAGTCCGCGGCTTTTGGGAGATCAACCATGCGTCAAAACAGCGGATCGATTCTTTTTGCCGCGCTTCTCTTCACGGCGGCCCCGGCGCAGGCTTTCGAGAGCCCGATCAATCGCGGTCCGCTCGCCGACTTCCTCAATGTCTTTCGCGAGCAGGCGATACCGCGGCAGGTCGTCTCTTGGCGCCATCCGCAATTCAAGCGCGGCACGGTCGTCATCTCGACCAAAGACCGTCGGCTTTATTACGTGCTCGGAGACGGAAGCGCGATTGAATATGGCGTCGGCGTCGGCCGAATGGGCTTCACCTGGGCTGGCGTGAAAACGATTTCGCGCAAGCGCGAGTGGCCGGACTGGAGTCCGCCGCCGCAGATGCTCAAGCGCAGACCGGATTTGCCGCGCCATATGGCCGGCGGCATGGAAAACCCGCTTGGCGCGCGCGCGCTCTACCTCGGCTCGAGCCAATATCGCATTCATGGCTCCAACGAGCCGGACACGATCGGCGCCGCCGTGTCATCGGGCTGCATCCGCATGACCAACAAGGACGTCGTCGATCTCTACAGTCGCGTTAAGGTGGGGACGAAAGTCGTCGTGCTCAATTAAGGGCGCCCGGCGGTCATTCTGTCCTCGGGCGTACGGCTTCGCAGACCAAGCGCTGGCGCCAAACGCCGTAGCGCCAGGGCGTAAGCGGGCGCGCATCGGCGCGCAGGGTTTCGGGCACGGGGTCGAAACCCGCGCCGCCGCCCGGACGGCAGCGGCAGATGCGCGCGAACCCCATCCAACCGCCAGCCCATAAGCCATGTTTGGCGATGGCTTCGTCGGCATATTCGGAGCAGGTGGGCGCATAGCGGCAGAAGCGTCCTGCGAAGGCCGAGAAGGTGACGCGATAGACGAAGATCAGCGCGCGCGCGGCGCGAGCGGGCAGGGATCGCAGGGCAAGGAGGGTCGGCACAAACACAATCTATTTCCGCCAGACGCGAATCTGAAGGGCGCGCGATACATTTCCGGGCCTGAGCGAGACGGCTAGCTTGCATTGAGAGCAGCAAACGGAGCCGCCCGCAATGTTCGACGCAGCGCATTTTGCCGTGCTCTTCCACCATTACGGCTATGGAGCGGTGACCACTTATGCGCTCGGCGGGCGCCGAGATCGTGAAGGTGGAAGGCCCCTCATCGTCGCCTGGCGATATTACAAGGCCAATGAGGAAGCCCTGACCGCTCGCGGAGGAGGAATTGGGGAAGGATCGGTTTCCTGAGAAGTGGGCGGGGGATGCATCAGTCCGATTCTCGATAGACGATGGTGTTGAAACCCTCAGACTGCGCCGGAGGCGTAAAATAGCTCGTGATCAAATCGAACTGATCGTCTGTTACAAGGAACTCGTGCTCGCCGCGAGCGTAACGCGCATGCATGCGCGCTCTGCAAAGAACGTCTGAAGCCTTCAGATAATGAAGCTGATGCGCGACGCCGGCGTTCTCGAAAATGCCGCGCATCCATTGCCGAGTAGCGACGGTGTTCGCCGGGAAATCGAGAACGACCGACAGATCCGCGCGCAGCACATCCTCTATATGCGGGCCTATCACATCGCGGAAACGCGCCGAGTAACGCACATAATCCACTACCGAATGCATTTCGGGACCGTAAAGGCGTTTCATCCACCTGTCTTCGCTGAGCAGCAAGGTCGCCGGCGCCGCGGCGAGGCGATTGCAGAGCGTCGATTTGCCGGCTGCGATCTTGCCGCAGACCAAATGGAGGGTGGGTTGATGCGTAGTCACGATCATCATCCGCCAGTCGGAATTCGAAAACGAACCTCGGCGTTATATTGAAAAAGGCCGCCCGGCGAGGGCGGCCTTTTCGATCTTAGCGTGTTGCGCAGCCTCACTCCGCAGGCGGCAGCGCCGGCGCAGGCTCGGCCGCTTCGGCGCCGCGCTGCTCGATGATGAGTTCGTCGCGCCCGCCGGCGACGGCGCGGAACTTGGACATCGCAGCGCCGGTGCCGGCCGGAATGAGTCGGCCAACGATGACGTTCTCCTTGAGGCCGACGAGCGGGTCGATCTTGCCGTTGACGGCGGCCTCGGTGAGGACGCGGGTCGTCTCCTGGAAGGAGGCGGCCGAGAAGAAGGAGCGCGTCTGCAGCGAGGCCTTGGTGATGCCGAGAAGCACCGGCGTGCCCGTCGCAGGCTTGCCGCCATTCTCGAGCGCCTTGGCGTTCGCCTCCTCGAGCTCCAGCTTGTCGACTTGCTCGCCTTCGAGGAAGCCGGTGTCGCCCGGATCGACGATGTCGATCTTCTGCAACATCTGACGCACGATCACTTCGATGTGCTTGTCGTTGATGTTGACGCCCTGCAGCCGGTAGACCTCCTGGATCTCGTTGACGAGGTAAGCCGCAAGCTCCTCCACGCCCTTGATCGCCAGAATGTCGTGCGGCGCCGGATTGCCGTCGACGATGTAATCGCCCTTTTCGACGACGTCGCCATCCTGAAGGTGGATATGCTTGCCCTTCGGGATCAGATATTCGACCGGATCCGCGCCTTCCTCGGTCGGCGTGATGGTGATGCGCTGCTTGTTTTTGTAGTCCTTGCCGAAGGCGACCGTGCCGGAGATTTCCGCGATGATCGCGTGATCTTTTGGACGGCGCGCCTCGAAAAGCTCCGCGACGCGCGGCAGACCGCCGGTGATGTCGCGGGTCTTGGCGCTCTCCACCGAAATACGCGCGACAATGTCGCCGGCCTTCACCGTCGAGCCCGGTTCGACGGCGATGATCGAGTCGACGGGCAGCAAGTAGCGCGCGTCGCCGCCACGGGCCAGCTTGACGATCTTGCCGTCGGGGCCCTTGATGACGATCGACGGCTTCAGGCTGGCCGAACGCAGGTTGAGGCGGTAGTCCATGACCATGCGCTTGGTGATGCCGGTCGACTCGTCGACCGTCTCCGACATCGATTGCCCTTCGACGAGCTCCTCGAAGCCGATGACGCCGTCGACTTCGCTGATGATCGGACGCGTGTAAGGGTCCCACTCGGCCAGTCGCTGGCCGCGCTTCACCTTGTCGCCCTCGTCGACCTTCATTTTGGCGCCATAGAGGAGGCGGTTCACCGCCCGCTCCTCGCCATTCGGGCCGAGGATCACGATGGCGACGTTACGCGCCATGACGATGAGATCGCCGTCCGAGTTGCGAGCGAGATGGCGGTTGCGCACATGCACCTTGCCCTCGAAATTCGACTCGATGAAGGACTGGTCAGCCAGCTGCGCCGCGCCGCCGATGTGGAAGGTGCGCATGGTGAGCTGCGTGCCCGGCTCCCCGATCGACTGCGCCGCGATGACGCCGACGGCCTCGCCCATATTGACGGGCGTGCCGCGCGCCAGATCGCGTCCATAGCACTTGGCGCAGACGCCGTTCTTGGCCTCGCAGGTCAGGACCGAGCGGATCTTCACCTCCTGAATGCCGGCGGCGTTGATCGCGTCGATGTGCTGCTCCTGGATCATCTCGCCGGCGGGCACGATCACGGTCTTGCCGTCCTGCGACATCAGATCTTCCGCCGCGGTGCGGCCGAGGATGCGTGAGGTCAGCGAGGCGACGACCTGTCCCGCGTCGATGATCGCGCGCATGCGGATGCCGTTCTGCGAGCCGCAGTCGGTCGACGAGATGATGGAATCCTGCGCGACGTCAACGAGGCGGCGCGTGAGATAGCCCGAGTTCGCCGTCTTCAACGCCGTGTCGGCGAGACCCTTACGGGCGCCATGCGTGGAGTTGAAGTATTCAAGGACGGTGAGGCCTTCCTTGAAGTTCGAGATGATCGGGCTCTCGATGATCTCGCCCGAGGGCTTGGCCATCAGTCCGCGCATCGCCGCGAGCTGCTTCATCTGCTGCGGCGAGCCGCGCGCGCCGGAATGCGACATCATATAGATCGAGTTGATCGGCATGTCGCGGCCGTGCTCGTCTTTGCTCACGGACGAGATGCGCTGCATCATCTCCTCGGCGAGCTTGTCGGTGCACTTCATCCAGGCGTCGACAACCTTGTTGTATTTTTCGCCCTGGGTGATGAGGCCGTCGTTATACTGCTGCTCATACTCCTTGGCCGCCGCGCGCGTCTCGGAGACGATCGCCTCCTTGTTTTCCGGCACGACCATGTCGTCCTTGCCGAAGGAGATTCCCGCCTTGAAGGCTTCGCGGAAGCCAAGCGACATGATGCGGTCGCAGAAGATGACCGTCTCCTTCTGACCGCAGTTGCGGTAGACGGTGTCGATCATGTTCGAGATTTCCTTCTTGGTCATCAGTCTGTTGACGACGTCAAAGGGAATCTTATCGTGCCGCGGCATGAGCTGGCCGAGCATCATGCGGCCGGGCGTCGTGTCGAAAATCTTCGACACGCGCTTGCCCTTCTCGTCATAGGTCCAGGCGCGGCCCTTGATCTTGGTGTGGAGCGTGACTGCCTTGGCGGCGATCGCGTGCTCGATCTCGCCCTGGCTCGCGAAGGCCATGCCCTGTCCGGGCTCGCCGTCGCGCTCAAGCGTGAGATAATAGAGGCCGAGAACGATATCCTGCGACGGCACGATGATCGGCTGACCATTGGCCGGATGCAAGATGTTGTTCGTTGACATCATCAGCACGCGCGCTTCGAGCTGCGCTTCAAGCGACAGCGGCACATGCACGGCCATCTGGTCGCCGTCGAAGTCGGCGTTGAAGGCGGCGCAGACGAGCGGATGCAGCTGGATCGCCTTGCCCTCGATCAGCACGGGCTCGAACGCCTGAATGCCGAGACGGTGCAGAGTCGGCGCGCGATTCAGCAGCACCGGATGCTCGCGAATGACCTCGTCGAGGATATCCCAGACTTCCGGCTTTTCCTTTTCGACGAGCTTCTTCGCCTGCTTGACGGTCGCCGAATAGCCCTTGGCGTCGAGACGCGAATAGATGAAGGGCTTGAACAGCTCGAGCGCCATCTTCTTGGGCAGGCCGCACTGATGCAGCTTCAGCTCCGGACCGACGACGATCACTGAGCGGCCGGAATAATCGACGCGCTTGCCGAGCAGGTTCTGACGGAAGCGGCCCTGCTTGCCCTTCAGCATGTCGGCGAGCGACTTCAGCGGACGCTTGTTGGCGCCCGTGATCACCCGTCCGCGGCGGCCGTTGTCGAACAGCGCGTCGACGGCCTCCTGCAACATGCGCTTCTCGTTGCGGATGATGATGTCCGGCGCGCGCAATTCGATCAGCCGCTTCAGACGATTGTTGCGGTTGATGACGCGGCGGTAGAGATCGTTCAGATCCGAGGTCGCGAAGCGGCCGCCGTCCAGCGGCACGAGCGGACGCAGATCCGGCGGAATGACCGGAACTTCCTTGAGGATCATCCATTCGGGGCGGTTGCCCGACTGCAGGAAGGCCTCGATGATCTTGAGGCGCTTGGCCAGCTTCTTGGGCTTGAGTTCGGTCTTCGCTTCGGAGATCTCGATGCGCAGCGACGCGGCGATCGCTTCAAGGTCCATCGACTCAAGAAGCTTGCGGATCGCTTCCGCGCCGATCATGGCCGTGAAGGTGTCCTGGCCATATTCGTCTTGCGCGCGCAGATATTCGTCTTCCGACAGCAACTGACGCTCTTTGAGCGGCGTCAGGCCCGGATCGATGACGATGTAGGACTCGAAATAGAGGATGCGCTCAAGGTCCTTGAGCGTCATGTCGAGCAACAGGCCGATGCGCGAGGGCAGCGACTTCAGAAACCAGATGTGGGCGACGGGCGCGGCGAGCGAGATGTGGCCCATGCGGTCGCGCCGCACGCGCGCGAGGGTGACCTCGACGCCGCACTTCTCGCAGATGACGCCCTTGTATTTCATCCGCTTATATTTGCCGCACAGGCACTCATAGTCCTTGATCGGACCAAAGATGCGCGCGCAGAACAGTCCGTCGCGCTCTGGCTTGAACGTGCGGTAGTTGATCGTCTCGGGCTTTTTGATTTCGCCGTAAGACCAGGAAAGGATCTTCTCCGGGCTTGCGATCGAAATCTGAATCTGGTCGAAGGCTTGCGTCGCCACGACCGGATTGAAGAGATTCATGACCTCTTGCTGATTCATTTTCTTCTCCTGGACCGGGATGGAAACGCAGCCTGCGGTTTCCGCCGGTCGAAATCTTTTGGCGCGTCCCTTCTCCCGATAGCGGGAGAAGCTGTCATGCGAAGCATGACGGATGAGGCCCTCACCCGAGACCCGGCGAGCCGGGCCACCCTCTCCCGCAGGCGGGAGAGGGAAACGCGAACTTACTCCGCCGCCTCGACTGCCGTCGGCGGGGCTTCTTCTTCTTCCGGCTCCGCGTTGGTCAGTTCGACGTTCAGCGCCAGCGAGCGCATCTCCTTGATGAGCACGTTGAAGCTCTCGGGAATGCCTGATTCGAACGTGTCGTCGCCGCGCACGATCGACTCATAGACCTTGGTGCGGCCGGCGACGTCGTCCGACTTCACGGTCAGCATCTCCTGCAGCGTATACGCGGCGCCATAGGCTTCGAGCGCCCAGACCTCCATTTCGCCGAAGCGCTGACCGCCGAACTGCGCCTTGCCGCCCAGCGGCTGCTGGGTGACGAGCGAGTAGGGGCCGATGGAGCGCGCGTGGATCTTATCGTCGACGAGATGGTGCAGCTTCAGCATATAGATGTAGCCGACGGTCACCTTGCGGTCGAAGGTCTCGCCGGTGCGTCCGTCGAAGAGCCTCACCTGACCTGACGAGGCCAGCCCCGCCTTCTCCAGCATATCGACGATGTCCTTCTCGCGCGCGCCGTCGAACACCGGCGTCGCGATCGGAACCCCGCGCTTCAGATCCTTGCCGACCTCCACAAGGCTCGTCTCGTCGAGCGAGGCGAGTTCCGGATCGTCGCCGTAGATTTCGGTCATCGCTTTGCGCAAAGGCTTGATGTCTTTGCTGCGATAATAAGCGTCGACCGCTCGGCCGACCTGCTTGCCAAGACCGGCGCAGGCCCAGCCAAGATGCGTCTCGAGAATCTGTCCGACGTTCATCCGGCTCGGCACGCCGAGCGGATTGAGCACGATGTCGACAGGCGTGCCGTCCTCGAGGAACGGCATGTCTTCCTGCGGCACGATGCGCGAAACGACGCCCTTGTTGCCGTGACGGCCGGCCATCTTGTCGCCGGGCTGGATCTTGCGCTTCACCGCGACGAAGACCTTGACCATCTTCATCACGCCGGGCGGCAGTTCGTCGCCGCGCTGCAGTTTCTCGACCTTGTCGAGGAAGCGGTTCTCAAGCCCCTTCTTCGACTCGTCATATTGCTTGCGCACGGCTTCGATCGACGCCATCAGCGCGTCGTCCTCGACGACGAAGGTCCACCACTGCGAGCGGGGATATTCGTCGAGGATCGCCTGAGTCAGCTTCTCGCCCTTTTTGAACGACTTCGGGCCGGCGATGCCGACCTTGCCGATCAGCGTTTCGCAAAGACGCGTGTAGACGTTGCGGTCCAGGATCGCGAGTTCGTCGTCGCGGTCTTTGGCCAGACGCTCGATCTCCTCGCGTTCGATCGCCTGGGCGCGCTCGTCCTTCTCGACGCCGTGGCGATTGAACACGCGCACCTCGACGATCGTTCCCTGAACGCCCGGCGGCACGCGCAGCGACGTGTCGCGCACGTCGGAGGCCTTTTCGCCAAAGATGGCGCGCAGCAGCTTCTCTTCCGGCGTCATCGGGCTTTCGCCCTTGGGCGTGATCTTGCCGACGAGAATGTCGCCCGCCTGCACTTCGGCGCCGATATAGACGATCCCCGCCTCGTCGAGATTCTTCAGCGTCTCTTCCGAGACGTTGGGAATATCGCGGGTGATTTCTTCCGGACCGAGCTTCGTGTCGCGCGCCATCACTTCGAATTCATCGATGTGAATGGAGGTGAACACGTCGTCCTTGACGATGCGCTCGTTCAGGAGGATCGAGTCCTCGAAGTTGTAGCCGTTCCACGGCATGAAGGCGACGAGCACATTGCGCCCGAGCGCCAGATCGCCAAGGTCGGTCGAGGGGCCGTCGGCGATGATGTCGCCCTTCACCACAAGATCGCCGACGCGAACGAGCGGCTTCTGGTTGATGCAGGTCGACTGGTTCGAGCGCTGGAACTTCATCAGCCGATAGATGTCGACGCCGGGCTTGCCCGGATCAAGTTCTTCGGTCGCCCGGATGACGATACGGGTCGCGTCGATCTGGTCGACCACGCCGGTGCGGCGCGCCGAGATGGCGGCTCCGGAGTCGCGCGCCACGATCGCCTCCATGCCGGTGCCGACGAGCGGCGCGTCGGCCTTGACGAGCGGCACGGCCTGACGCTGCATGTTCGAGCCCATCAGCGCGCGGTTGGCGTCATCGTTCTCAAGGAACGGAATGAGCGCCGCGGCCACCGACACGAGCTGCTTGGGCGACACGTCCATCGCGTCGACTTTCTCGCGCGGCACGAGCATGACGTCGCCGGCGTGACGGCAGAGCACGAGGTCTTCCGTCAGATTGCCGTCCTTGTCGACTTGCGCGTTCGCCTGCGCGACGTGATATTTCGCCTCCTCCATCGCCGACAGATAGGCGACTTCGCCGGTCACCTTGCTGTCGCGCACGCGGCGATACGGCGCTTCGATGAAGCCGTATTTGTTGACGCGAGCGAAGGTCGCGAGCGAATTGATCAGGCCGATGTTCGGACCTTCCGGCGTCTCGATCGGGCAGATGCGGCCGTAATGCGTCGGGTGCACGTCGCGCACCTCGAAGCCCGCCCTTTCACGGGTAAGTCCGCCCGGGCCGAGCGCCGAGAGACGACGCTTATGCGTGATCTCCGACAGCGGATTGGTCTGGTCCATGAACTGCGACAGCTGCGACGAACCGAAGAATTCGCGCACGGCGGCCGCCGCCGGCTTGGCGTTGATCAGGTCCTGCGGCATGACCGTGTCGATATCGACCGACGACATGCGCTCCTTGATGGCGCGCTCCATGCGCAGCAGGCCGAGGCGATACTGATTCTCCATCAGCTCGCCGACCGAGCGCACGCGGCGGTTGCCGAGATGATCGATGTCGTCGATTTCGCCGCGACCATCGCGCAGATCGACGAGCGCCTTGACGACCGCGAGGATATCCTCGCGGCGCAGCGTCCGCGTCGTGTCCGGCGCGTCGAGATCGAGGCGCATGTTCATCTTCACGCGGCCCACGGCCGAGAGATCATAGCGCTCGGGATCGAAGAACAGCGAGTGGAACATGTTTTCCGCCGTGTCCATCGTCGGCGGCTCGCCCGGGCGCATAACGCGGTAGATGTCGAACAGCGCTTCTTCGCGGATCGAGTTCTTGTCGACGGCGAGCGTATTGCGGATGTACGGGCCGATATTGATGTGGTCGATGTCGAGCACCGGCAGCTCGTCGAAGCCCTTTTCGATCAGCAACGGCAGCGTCTTCACGGTGATCTCGTCGCCCGCTTCGGCGAAGATCTCGCCGGTGGCGGGGTCGAAGAGGTCCTGCGCGAGATATTGGCCGTAGAGCTCTTCGGGCGCGACGCGAATCGCCTTCACGCCCTTCTCGGCGAGTTGGCGCGCGGCGCGCACGGCGAGCTTCTTGCCGGCTTCAAGAATCACCTGGCCGGTGTCGGCGTCGACCATATCGGCGACGGCCTTCACGCCCTTGATGCGCTCGGCGTCGAACGGCATGCGCCAGTTCTCGCCGTCCTGCGTGTAAAGGATCGTCTTGTAGAACGTCGACAGAATCTCTTCGCCGTCGAGGCCGAGCGCGAACAGCAGCGACGTCACCGGAATCTTGCGGCGGCGATCGATGCGCGCATAGACGATATCCTTGGCGTCGAACTCGATGTCGAGCCAGGATCCGCGATAGGGAATGATGCGGGCGGCGAACAGCAACTTGCCCGAAGAATGGCTCTTGCCCTTGTCGTGGTCGAAGAACACGCCCGGCGAGCGATGCATCTGCGAGACGATGACGCGCTCGGTGCCGTTGACGACGAAGGTGCCGTTCGACGTCATGAAGGGCATGTCGCCCATGTAGACGTCCTGCTCCTTGATGTCCTTGACCGACTTCGCCTGCGTATCGGGATCGACGTCGAACACGATGAGGCGCAGCGTCACTTTGAGCGGCGCAGCGTAGGTCATGCCGCGCTGGCGGCACTCGTCGACGTCATATTTGGGCTGTTCGAACTCGTAGCGCACGAATTCGAGCAGGGAGACCTGCGAGAAGTCGGAGATCGGAAAGACGGACTTGAAGACGGACTGCAACCCCTCGTCAGGACGGCCGCCTTTGGGCTCGTCGACAAGGAGGAACTGATCGTAGGAGGCCTTTTGGACCTCGATCAGGTTCGGCATTTCCGCCGCTTCGCGGATATGTCCGAAGAATTTGCGGATGCGCTTGCGACCGGTGAACTTTCTCGCCGACGTCTGAGCCATGTCGCTTTTCGAGCCTCTTTCTTCGTTGAGCCGACCGTCCCGCTGCGAGAGGTCCTTGCCCGTCGGCGCTCGTCATTGCGGCGGGATTCCCGCGTCCGTGAGCGCCCTTTGTTGTTGGCCGCAGCCCCGGCGCGCCGGGGCTGCGACGATCGCGACGCCGCCAAAGGCGGCGGAAGAGTTACTTGAGTTCGATCTTGGCGCCGACCTTTTCGAGGGCGGCCTTGATCTTCTCGGCCTCGTCCTTGCCCACGCCTTCCTTGATGGGCTTGGGCGCGCCTTCGACCAGGTCCTTGGCTTCCTTCAGGCCGAGGCCGGTGATCGCGCGGACCTCCTTGATGACCTCGATCTTCTTCTCGCCAGCCGCGGCCAGGATCACGTTGAACTCGGTCTTCTCCTCCGCGACCGGCGCAGCGGCGGCGGCGCCCGGAGCGGCGGCGACGGCGACGGCGGCGGCGGCGGAAACGCCCCACTTCTCCTCGAGGAGCTTCGCGAGTTCAGCCGCCTCGAGAACGGTCAGCGCCGAGAGGTCTTCGACGATCTTTTCGAGATTTGCCATTTGTTGCGTCCTTTGAATTTGGTTTGTCTGGTTCTCGGCCTCTTAGGCCGCGTCTCGATTGGCGTAGGCTCCGAAGACGCGCGCGAGCTTGGCGGCTGGCGCGGTCGAGAGCTGAGCGATCTTGGTCGCGGGCGCCTGGATAAGGCCCACGAGCTTGGCGCGCAGTTCGTCGAGGGACGGCATCGTCGCAAGCGACTTGACGCTGTCCGGATTCAGAGCAGTCTTGCCCATGGCGCCGCCAAGGATGACAAACTTGTTGTTGTCCTTAGCGAAGGCCACGGCGACTTTCGGCGCCGCCACCGGATCGTCTGAATAGGCGATCAGGGTCGGCCCCTTGAGCAGGGGCGCGATGGAGGCGACGTCGGCGCCATCGAGAGCGATCTTGGCGAGGCGGTTCTTCGCGACCTGGACCGTTGCGCCAGCATCGCGGGCCTGCTTGCGCAGGTTTTGCAGCTGGGCCACGGTCAGGCCGGAGTAGTGAGCGACGACGACGACGCCGGTCTTCGAAAAGACTTCGCGCAACGCCGCGACCGCTTCCTTTTTCTCCGCTCTGTCCACGGTTGCTCTCTCTACTGGCGGGAAATCCCGCCGGTTGCGACATGCCGCTCGCTTGAGGCGAGCGACGCCGTAGATCCTGTCCCCGTCACGGCAACGCCGCGGCGGTTGAAGGGGCGCGAACCAAATTCGAAGGACGCATGCGGGAGCCCGTTTGCGGCCTTTAAAATTCCGGTTTCCCCGTCTGTGCAGGCCGCCTTCAAGACGACGGATCGCTCCGCCTTCTCTTTGGCCGATTGAGCCGCTACGGGGTTGAAACCCCTTGCGTGCGCCGGCAGTCTCGGACAGGACATGGCCGGACGGGACACGAGGGAGAACCCCCGGGTCCGCCGGCCTATCCACCGCCTTTTCCTAGGTCCTGTAGGGACTTAGGTCAGGCGGAAGCTCAAAACTGAAAATGGGGCCGCAGATCGATTGGCCAGCCCCGGATCGTCTATTTAAGGGGAGCGGCGCGGTTTGCCAAGGGGGAAAACGATGTTTCTCGTCCAGTTCAGCGGCGTTACCGCCGCCCCGGCGTGAACTCCATCCGCACGCGGCCGCCGCGCCCGCGCGAAAGCTCGGCGCGCCCGTAGCGCGACGCGGGACGAGAGGCGCTGCGGTTCGAAGCTTTCCCGCTGTGGCCGCCCTCGCTGGCGACGCCGGGATAGGTTGCGCCGCGCTCGCCGCGCGTCGGTCCGAAGGAGGCGAGGCAGCGGTTATAGGCGTCCGCTTCCTTGATCGCCTCGCAATCGTCGATGCTTCGCGGCGCGGCGAGCGCCGGAGCCACGAGGCCAACAAGGAATGCCGCAATCGCCAAGGTCACGCCGTGGCGAGGGGCTTCGCGAAAAAGCCTTCCAGCGGCCGCTTCACGGCGCTCGACGGCTTCCTGTCGCTGGAGATGACGGCGCCTCATCCCCTCAGCGTCGCGCCGCATTTCTTTTGCGCCTCCGCCACGATCTTCTGCGCCACCGCCTCGATCTCCGCGTCGGTCAGGGTTTTTTCGCGCGGCTGCAGGGTGACGGCGAGGCCGACCGATTTTTTGCCCTCTGGGACGCCCTTGCCCTCATAGACGTCGAAGACGGCGACATCGGCGATCAGCGACCGGTCAGCGCCCTGCGCCGCCTTCACCAGATCGCCGGCCGCCGCTGTGCGATCGACGATGAAGGCGAAATCGCGCGACACCGGCTGGAGATCGGAAATCTCCAGCTTCGGCTTGATCTTCGTCGGCTTCGCCTTGGGGGCGGGGAGCGCGTCGAGAATGATCTCGAAAGCCGCCACCGGCCCCTCGACATCGATGATTTTCAGCGCGCGCGGATGCAATTCGCCGAAATGGCCGACGATCGTCTTCGGCCCGAATTGCAGCGTCGCCGAGCGGCCGGGATGAAACCACGGCGGACCGCCGGAAACGATCTGCAGGCCGCCGACAGCGACGCCGAGCGCATTCAGCAGCGCCATGGCGTCGGCCTTGGCGTCGAAGGCGCCGGCCTCGCGCGCCGGCGCTGACCAGTGACGCCCGGCGCCCGCGAGACCGCGCCGCACGCCCGCCGCCGCCAGGCGCTGGCCGGTCTCGGTGGCGTCTAAGAAGATCTGGCCGACTTCGAACAGGTTCTGATCGCCGAGTCCGCGCGCGGCGTTGCGGCCGGCGGCTGCGACGAGGCCCGGCAACAGGCTCGGCCGCATGTCGGAAAGATCGGCGGCGATCGGATTGGCGAGCGCCAGCGACTGCTTGCCGCCGCCAAACGCCTCCGCACGCTCCTTGGAGACGAAGGACCACGTCACCGCTTCGACGAGGCCCTGGCCGGCGAGCGCGCGGCGGGCGTTGCGGGCGCGCTTCTGCATCATGGTCAGCACGGGCGGCGCGACGCCGTCGGCGCGGGGCAGCGGCGTCGAGGGCACATTGTCGACGCCGATCATGCGCACGACTTCCTCGACGATGTCGGCTTTTCCCTCGATGTCCGGGCGCCATGAAGGGACGGTGATGCGCGCGTCGTCGCCGCCGCGCTTCTCGACGGTAAAGCCGAGGCGCTGGAGGATGACCGTCGCCCGCGCGGGCTCGACATCGATCCCGGCCAGCCGGTTGATCTCACGCCAAGGGAAATCGATGACGCGCGGCTCGCGTGGAACCGCACCGGCGAGCATCAGCTCCGACGGCTCGCCGCCGCAGAATTCCAGCACGAGCTGCGTCGCGAGTTCGATCCCCGCCAGCGCAAAGGCCGGGTCGACGCCGCGCTCGAAGCGGTAGCGCGCGTCGGTGACAATGCCGAGCTTGCGGCCGGTGTGGGCGATATTCATCGGGTCCCACAGCGCCGTTTCGATCAGCACGTCGGTCGTCGAGTCATCGCAACCAGACGCCTCGCCGCCCATGACGCCCGCAAGCGATTCCGGCCCGTTGTCGTCGCAGATGACGACCATGCTGTCGTCGAGTTCATAGGTCCGTCCGTCGAGCGCGAGCAGCGTCTCGCCCATCTTGGCGCGGCGCACGACGAGATCGCCCTTCACCTTCTTCGCGTCGAAGACATGCAGCGGGCGCGCGCGGTCGAAGGTCAGGAAATTTGTAATGTCGACGAGCGCATTGATCGGACGCAGGCCGATCTCTCTCAGCCGAGCCTGCAGCCAGGCGGGGCTTTGTCCATTCTTGACGCCGCGCACGAGGCGCAGGCCGAAGAAGGGCGCGAGATGTTTGTCCGCTTCGGCGAAGTCTAGGTTGACGCCGACAGGGCAGGGGAATTTGCCTTCGACCGGCAGAATGTCCTTGTTCTTGAGGACGCCGAGCTCCGCCGCCGCGAGGTCGCGCGCGATGCCGTAAACGCCGGCGGCGTCCGGACGGTTCGGCGTCAGATTAATCTCGATGATCGGATCGTCGAGCCCGGCCCATTGCGCATAGACGGCGCCGACCGGCGCGTCCTCCGGCAGATCGATGATGCCTTCATGATCGTTGGAAAGTTCGAGTTCGGCCGCAGAGCACAGCATGCCGAGCGACTCGACGCCGCGGATGACCCCCTTGCCGAGCGTGATCTTCTTGCCAGGAATGTAGGTTCCTGGCGCCGAGAAGACGCTCTTCATGCCGGTGCGGGCGTTGGGCGCGCCGCAGACGACCTGAACGGGCGCGCCGGCGCCGGTATCGACCATGCAGACGCGCAAACGGTCGGCGTTCGGATGCGGCTTCGCCTCGATCACTTTCGCGATGGTGAAGTCTTTGAGCTGCGCGGCGGGGTCGTGCAGATGTTCGACCTCAAGGCCGATGCGCGTCAGCGTCTCGATGATCTCGCTGAGCGAGGCCGACGTGTCGAGATGTTCCTTGAGCCAGGAGAGGGTGAATTTCATTTGTAGCTTGCTTCGATCTGGCAGGGCTGAGTCGCCCGCGCGTCATGCCCGCGCTTGTCGCGGGCATCCACGCCGCGAGGCTGCATATGTGTCAGAGGCATTGGCGACATGGTTCGTGCGTTCTCTTAAGTTTCGCAATGTTTCGGCATGGATGGCCGGGACAAGCCCGGTCATGACGCGGAGAGATTGTCGTTAGCCGCTCAATCCGCCGGCGAGCGTCGGGAAGTCGAGCGGCCTGAATCCGTAATGCTCCAGCCAGCGGGTGTCGGCGTCGAAAAAGGCGCGCAGGTCCGACATGCCATATTTCAGCATCGCCAGCCGGTCGACGCCGACGCCGAAGGCGAAACCCTGATAGCGGTCGGGATCGATCCCGCAATTTCTCAGCACGTTTGGGTGAACCATGCCGCAGCCTAGAATCTCCATCCAGTCTTCGCCCTCGCCGAAGCGGATTTCGCCGCCCTGGCGCCGGCACTGAACGTCGACCTCCATCGACGGTTCGGTGAAGGGGAAGAAGGAGGGACGAAAGCGCAGCTTGACGCCCTTCACCTCGAAGAAGCTCCTTAAAAATTCTTCGAGCGTCCATTTGAGATGCCCCAGATGCGTGGTCTCGTCGATGACGAGTCCCTCGATCTGATGGAACATCGGCGTATGCGTCTGGTCGAAGTCGCAGCGGTAGACCCGGCCAGGGCAGATGACCCGGATCGGCGGCGCCTGCGACAGCATGGTGCGCACCTGCACCGGGCTCGTATGGGTGCGCAGCAGCCGTTTCTCTCCTGACTCGGCGGTCAGAAAGAACGTGTCCTGCATCTCCCGCGCCGGATGCCCTTCCGGGAAGTTGAGCTTGGTGAAATTATAGTCGTCGCTCTCGATGTCCGGCCCCTCGGCGACCGCGAAGCCCATATCGGCAAAGATGATGGAGAGCTCGTCCGTGACCTGGGAAATCGGATGGATGCGACCGCGCTCCAGCGGACCGGCGGGCGCAGGCAGCGTCATATCGAGGGTTTCGGCTTTAAGGCGCGTCTCCAAAGCCGCTTCGGCAAGCTGCTCGCGTCGCGCGGCGATCGCCTCGGCCGCCTTGTCCTTCAGCGCGTTGATCTTCGCGCCCTCGGTCTTGCGCTCGTCGGGCGACATTTTGCCCAGCGTCGCAAGCAGCGCCGAAATCGCGCCCTTCTTGCCGAGTGAGGAGAGGCGCACGGCTTCGAGCGCCGCCTCGTCGGCGGCCTCGTCGATCTGGCGCAGCGTATCTTCTTCGAGTTTGGCGAGGTCGGTCATGTCGGTTTCGATGTTCGCGAAGGCCATTGCGTCCTCATCCTGAGGAG
>NZ_JAMRYX010000103.1 GCF_024448135.1 Methylocystis suflitae | reverse complement strand
TAGAATGGCGGGCTGGCGGCTTCGCCTTCGTGCTCGTTGGCGCCTTGGCGCCCGAAGCGATGCAGGCCGCGGCGGAAGCGGCTGCCGCCGCGGTCGCGGCGACGCCTGCCGAGGTTAAATAACCGAGGACCTCACGACATTTTGGCGCGCGGATCGTAAGGGTGCGCGTCGCGCCATTCCCGCATCCGCGCGTCGAGATCGCTCGACGCCGTTTCCGGCAGCATGATCTTCAGCGAGACATAGAGGTCGCCGGCTATTTTGCCGTCGCTCGCCGGAAGGCCTTTGCCGCGTAGTCGCAGCACGCGCCCGCTGTTGGAGTGCGGCGGGATGGTCAGCTCCACCTTGCCGTCCAGAGTCAGGGTCGGAACCCGTCCGCCGAGCGCGGCTTCATAAACCGTCACCGGCAGCTCCAACCGCAGGTCGCGGCCATCCAGCTTAAAGTATGGGTGCGGCGCGACCTTCACGGTGATCAGCGCATCGCCGGGTTCGCCCCCCATGGAGCCGGGCTGGCCCTGGCCGCGCAGCCGAATCTGCTTGCCGTCTTCGATTCCCGCCGGAATTTTGACTTCCAGCGTGCGGCCGCTGGGCAGAATGACTCGGGCCGAGCCGCCGTGCGCGACCGTTTCCAGCGGCACGGTGGCGGTGGCGACGACGTCGTCGCCCCGGGTCGGCTGGGGCCCCGCGCGCCGCCGCCCGCCGCCGCCGAATAGATCCGCGAAGAGGTCGGAAGGGTCAAAGCCCGCGCGCCCGCCGCCGGGCGCCTCATTGCCGAAGTGAAACTCGAAATGTTGATCGCCGCCGGGCGCGCCGCCGCCTGTGCGCCAACCGCGGGTAGAGCCGCCGGGGCCAGCGCCCCCGCCGGCGCCGAAGCCTTCGAAGCCGGTGAAGCGGGGTTTCCCGTCCGGACCGATTTCGCCCTTGTCGAATTGCGCCTTCTTCGTCTCGTCGCCGACGATCTCATAGGCGGAGTTGATTTCCGAAAATCGCTCCTTGGCCTTCAGATCGTCCTTGTTGCGGTCAGGGTGGAATTTCTTGGCGAGCTGGCGATATGCCTTTTTAATTTCGGCGTGACTCGCCGATTTGGGCACGCCGAGAACGTCGTAAGGATCGCGCATAATTTTCCAATCAGCCCATGTGAGCGCCCGCCCTTGGCGGCGCGGGCGCGTATGTCCGCCTATTATTTGGGAGAAGCCTGTTCGCAACGCAAGCGGCGAAGGTCGCGTCGCGCTGAAGCCTAGCGCGTCCGGGACGCGAAAAAGGCGGCGAAGCGCTCGCGCGCTTCGAGCGACGTCAGCGCCTTGGCGAAAAGCGCCGCTTCCGCGTCGATGCGCGACAATATGTCGTTCGGTTCGCCGCGCATCAGCCGCCGCGCCGCGAAAAGCGCCTGGCTGGGCTTTGCCGCGAGTCGCCGGGCGGCGTCCATCGCAAGATCGAGCACGCCTTCCGACGGCGCCAGCGCGTTAACGAGGCCCAGACGCAGCGCCTCGGCGCCGTCGAAGCTCTCGCCAAGCAGCAGATATTGGGACGCCTTCGCCATACCGAAGCGCTGCGGAACCAGCAGGCTTGCGCCGCCTTCGGGCGGCAGGGCGAGGTCGATGAACGGCATTGTGAAGCGCGCCTCCGAACTGGCGTAGACGAGGTCGCAGTGGAAGAGCAGGGTGGTCCCGACGCCGACGGCGTCCCCGCTCACGGCGGCGACGAGCGGCTTTCCGAAGGCCGCCGCCGCGCGAACGAAGGTCAGCGCCGGAAAAATCTCTGCGCCAATCTCTGCGCCAGGAGCAATATCTCGGCCAGGAGCAAAATCGCGAAAGTCGGCGAGATCATTGCCCGCGGAGAAATTGCCGCCCGCGCCGGCGAAGACGACGGCATGCACCGTCTCGTCACGGGCCGCCCCGTCGAGAGCGGCGATCAGCGCGCGATACATTTCGCGATCAAGGGCATTCTTCTTTTCGGGGCGGTTCATCAGCAGGCGCAACACCCCGAGATCCCTCGAAACGATGATCTTTTCCGACATAAGCGTCTCTCCAGATCGGCTCGCTGCGGCGAGTTTCGCCAAAGTTTCGAGGGAAGTCCCTAAGATAGATTCAATGCGGGCGCCGGGGCCGTGGGTCGCGACTTGCAGCAGCGTCGCAAGCGCGTAGATTTCAGCGTCGCCCGCTGCCCGTATCGCCAATCTTCTCGTCGCGCGCACGATGTTTTTCTTGCAAAGATTGACGACGTCCTCGCGCGCTTATAAAGCGCGCTTCAACGCGGGCCAGAATCGACCCGCGGGCGCGGCGCGCATATTATTTCTTTAATTCTCAAATGAGTCGCCCAGCGCGAGAACGACTCGGGAAGTAAGGGGTTTCATTTGACTCTCTGCGATCAGCCGCAAGGGACCCCACGCAAGGCGCCAAGTGAAGACGACCTGGCCGCGCTCGCGCAATTTCGCTCCGCCTTGCGAAGGTTCTTAGCCTTCAGCGAACAGGTCGCCGCGGATCATGGCGTGACCGTGCAATGGTATCAGGCGCTGCTGGTAGTGCGCACCTATCGCGGCGCAAAACACATCAGCGTCGGCGAACTCGCCGAGCAGCTGATGATCCGCGATCACAGCGCGGCGGAGCTGGTCTCGCGCCTGGCGCAGGCGAAGCTTGTCAGGCGAAAGACCGATCCGAGCGATCGTCGTAGATCGCTCGTCGTCATCACGCGGGCGGGCGACCGGCGGCTGTCGGAACTCGCCGCCGTGCATTTGAGGAAGCTTCGGGATACGCGAGGCGTTTTTATGAGCTTCTTTCGCGCGGCCGCGGAATCTCAGTAGCCCGTCATTTCGAGATAGCCCACGCCGCTGTGCGAACCCGTAAAGCGGATCGGACCTTCCCAATAGGCGAAATCGGTTCCCATCCAGCTTCTTGGATTGAGCGGCCGCGTCTCGACGTCGATCCCACGACCTGTGATCTTCACGCGCCAGCGGATCGGCACGGCGCGATCGCCGATGCGTATCGTCTCTAGAGGCTCGATGGCGATGCCTTCGCGCGCGAGCGGCGACGTTGCGCCCTCGGCGTCGATCCAGTTTCCGAAGAGGAACGGCGCCGCCTCGACGCTGCGCATGCGATACAGCATCAGCTTGGCGCCACCCTCAAGGTGCAGCGAAAACCAGTCCCAGCCTTTTTGATCGGGGCCCAGCGGCTGACTCGACCATTCGCGATCCATCCAGGCGCGGCCGGAGACCTGGATTTTGCGTCCGTTCATCGACAACGAGCCTTCCGCCGTAAAGAACGGCTGGCTGTAATAATAGGAGGCCTGTCCAGCCTCGGACTTGCGGCTGTAGCCGCCTTCGCCTTGCAGAACGATCGGTCCCTTCGCTGTGAGATCGAGCGCATAGGCGAAATTTTTGTCCCCCGCGGAAACGCGCAGCCGCTCGATTCCGGCGTCCGCAGAATCGTCGCGCGTTTCAAGAACCCAATCGTCGAGATAGGCGCGAAAGGGCGCCGCCTCGACGCCCGCCTGTCCAATTCCGCCGCGCGCGAATTTCTGCGCGAAGAGATGTTCGGCGGCGCTCGTCGCGGCCGCATGACCCATCCATACATTGCGGTCGTCCCAGCCGGCCCGCGCCGCATTTGGCTGCATTGCAAAGCGAAAGAGCGTCCATTGGACGCCGTATGCGGCGCCGTCATCGCCCGCTAGATTTGCGGTGACGTACCACCATTCGGTGCGAAATTCGGGGTGCGCGCCATGGTCTCTTGGAAACGCGAGCTGCGTTCCAGGTCGGGGAATCGCGAAGCCGGGCGCCGTCGCGCCAAGACCGCCGAAGCCTTCCGCCAGCGCGCCGCTCGACGACAGCGCGAGAAGAAGCGCGGATCGCCTCGAAATCGCCGAGCGTCGTTCGGGAGAACCGTTCGGGGACTTAGCGTTCATTAGAGAAGACCTTGAGCAGTTCGGTCGGCGAAACGCGCGCGAGCCTGGCGACGGGAATGAGCGTTGCAAAGAACGCGGCCCCGAGCGCGATAAGGAAAACGGCAAGCCATTGCGCCGGAAACATATGGAAGGGGAGTCGCCATCCGAAGGCGGCGACATTGACGATGGCCACGAGGCACCAGGTCATGAACAGGCCGAGAGGGATCGCGAAAGCCGCGGCGCCGGCGGCGAACGCCATGACCCGCGCCATTTCCAGGGCCGCCAGCTTTCGCCGCGTCACGCCGAGCGCCCAGACTGGCGCGATGCGGGCGCGTCGCATGTCGCTGAGCGTCAGCAGACTCGCGAAGAGCGCGACGCCGGACACGATCAGCGTGAGCGTGTTCAACGCCGTCGTGACGGCGAATGTGCGCTCGAAGATGTCCGTCGACAGCGCTTTGACGTCGGCCTGATCGACGATGCGCGCGATTTTTCCGCCAAAGCGCTGCTGCATGTTTTCGATGACGCGCGCCGTGGCGGCGGGATCGACGCGCAGGCTGTAATGCACGCCGGAGGCGTCGTCGAAATAGCGCTTCAGCTTCTCGTGATCGATGCGCAGCTGGCCCTTCGGATTGCCGTAATCGGGAAAGACGCCGACGATGCGGGCGCGCAAGTCTTGCCCAGTCGTCGGAATGTCCAGGGTTTCGCCGATCGCCAGACTGAGCCGGCGCGCCAGTTGCTCGCTGACGAGAACGGCGTTTTGGGCGTGCAGCGCTGTCCAAGCGTCCGGCGCGGCGTCGATCAAGGGAAAATGCGCCGTATAGGTTTCGTGAGGCGTCATGCCGACGATGTCGACGGGCCATCCGCCGATGCGCGTTTTCGCGCGCCAGACAGGAAGGATTGCGGCAATGTCGGGCTGCGTGCGCGCCCACGCCTCGATGTCGCGCGCATCGGCGGGCGTCGCCGCTTCGAAATAGATTTCGGCGACGAGGCGCGCGTCGAGCCAGCGCTCGAACGTTTGGCGAAAGCCCTCGACCATGCCGCCAACGCCAATGTTGGTCGCAAGCGCAATCAGCAGCGCCATCAGCGCAAGTGAAAGACCGGAAATTTCCTGACGTCCATCCGCGAAGAACCAGCGCGCGAGCGGCCTGCGCGCGAACCGCTCGCCAAGCGCCAGGGCGCCGGCAAGTCCGATGGGCAGGGAAAGAGCCGCGGCAAGAAGCGCCAAGCCGATGATCGCGAAGCCGGACGCAAGGCCTTCGCCAAAGCCGTATGCGCCGGCCGCCGCAACAAGGGCAAGCGCCGCGAGCGCCGCCTGCCGGCGCAAATAGCGGTGATGCGCGCCGCGCCAGGCCATAGGACGCGCGAATGACAGCGCCGGCAGCCGCAATGCTTTCGTCAGGCCACTCGCCGCCGCGAGCGTCGCGCCGGCGCCCGCCATCGCAAGGCCGGAGAGCCACCAGCGCGCATCGAGCGTAAGGCGATCGGAGATTTGCGCGCCGTAGAGGCTCTCGAGGCTTTTTGCGACGTCCGGCAGAAGCGCCTGCGCGATTGCATGACCGCCGAGGACGCCTGCGCCTCCCGCCAAGAGCGTCAGGACGGCGATTTCGCAGGCCATCGCCGCGACGAGATGAGGAGGGCCAACCCCAAGCGCGCGCAAGGTGCGCAGGGTCGGTAGTCGCTGTTCGAATGCGAGGCCGTAAGCGGCGTGCACGATGAACAGTCCGACGAGGAACGCAAGAAAGCCGAAGGCGGTGAGATTGAGGTGAAAACTCTCGGTCAGGCGGGCGAGATCGCTATCATCCTCCGCGACGAGTCGCAAAGCATCGCCGGCGACTCGTTTAAGCCGAGCCTCGTCGAACGTCTCCTCGTCGGCGATGACGAGACGCGAGAGTTTTCCGGGTCGATCGAGCAGGCGCTGCGCGACGCCGATGTCGACGATGATTGCGCCGGGGGGCGCTTCAGCGAGCGCCGCAAGCGGCGGGAGTTGCTCACCACGCTCGGTGCGCGGCTGCGCGCCTTCGGCGAGATCGAGCCGCCGCAAGGTCTCTCGCGCGACAAAGCTGCGGCCTGGGCCGGTGAAGAACTCTTCCAGAACGTCCGCGCGGCTTCGCATATGCGCGATCGGGGAGCGGCGCGGCAGCGACACCGGCTCGACGCCGATGATCCGAACATTCTTTTCGCCGATCCGGACGGCGCCTTCCAAGACTGGCGAGACGGTGACGCCTGCGCGGCGCAGTCTCACGAAGAGCTCCTGGTCAAACAGGCCGCCGCGAGCGGCGACGAGCGTTCTCGCGCCGCCGCCCGAAATCGCATTCGCCGCGGCGTCATAACTGTTGCGGGCCTGAGCGTTCAGCGCCTGCACGCCGCTCCACAGCGCCGTGGCGATGGCGAGGCCGAGCACGAGCGTCGCGAGGTTGCCTGGGCGTCGGCGCCAGTGGCTGATAAGCGCGGCGAGCGTCCAGACCGTCTCTCTCATATGACATCCGTTCGAACGGCTCGGATGTCATTCCCGACGCGCGCGCACAGCGCGCGATCGGGAATCCAGAGCACCATCAGCGTTCTTGGATTGGCTCTGGATTCCCGGTCAGGCCTTCGGCCTGCCGGGAATGACACGGTCCAAGCGAACGGATCGGTCGGAATTCGTTTCATTGCGCCGCCAGAAGACCGGATTCCAGCCGCACGCGGCGTTGCAATCGCGCTGCAAGTCGTTCGCTGTGCGTCGCCATCAGAAAGGCGCAGCCGGTCGCGGCGACGAGATCGAGCGCGAGCGCCATGACGGCGTCGCCGGTCGCTTCGTCGAGATTGCCGGTCGGTTCGTCCGCGAGCAGAAGCCTCGGGCGTACGGCGAGGGCGCGGCCGATGGCGACGCGCTGCTGCTGTCCGCCTGACAGCTCCTCAGGATATCGGGCGGCGAACGTCGCAAGACCAAGACGGGCGGTGAGTTCTTCCTGCCACGCCGGATCGTAGCGGCCGGCAAGTCGCGCCTGGAAGCCCAGGTTTTCGCCGACGGTCAGGCTCGGGATCAAATTGAACTGCTGAAAGACGACGCCGATCTTCTCGCGCCGAACGGCGGCCCGCGCATGTTCCGAAAGCCGCGTCAGCGCGACGCCATCGAGAACGATTTCGCCGAAATCGGCGTCGTCGAGCGCGCCGACCAGATGCAGCAGCGTGCTCTTGCCGCTGCCGGATTCGCCGGTCAGCGCCAGACTGGCGCCGGCGGCGAGGGTGAAGTCCACGCCGCGCAGCACGGGAATGCGGCCCTGCGGCGTAGGATAGGATTTCTTAAGCCCCTCGACGCGCAGCATTGGCGCGCGTGTCCGCCCAGCGGCGAGATTTTCCGGCGTCGCGTGAATCGACAAGCAGTGCGCCCTGATCGGACCGGCGAAGGCGGCCGGCGCGCCAGCCTTATATATGGCCCGCCGCACCGATCGCCCAAACGTCGCCGAGCTAGAACGCGAGGCGCAAGCCTCCGTAGATCGCGCGTCCCGCGCCCGGATAGAAGACCCTCGGGTCGAGACCGCGGGCGTCGACGATCGTGGTCACGTCGCTGATGTAGTGGCGGTTGGTCAGATTGCGCGCCTCGACAAAGAACGAGAGACCGTAGGGCAGCTTCATGCCGGCCTGGACGCCCAGCAAGACATAGCCCGGCGCCTGCAGCGTATTGGCGTAGTCGACGTAAGCGCCTCCCGGAACCCAATCCATCTGCGGCGCGAGATAGAGGCCGTCGGGCCGCCAATAGGACAGCGTGGTGCGCAAGACGTGGCGCGGAATGCCGGCCAGCGTATTGTCGCCGAAGTCGCGATCGCCGACGAAGCGGAAATCGTTCCAGGTCCAAACCTGCGACAGCTTCAGCGCGTCGCCCGCATCCGGCGCGAAAATATCGCGCAAGAGTTCGGCGCTCGCAGCGAATTCGACGCCCTGGTGCATGGTGCGCTTCGCGTTGAACGTCGTCGCCGGAATGCCGAGACCGGGATTTGTGGTGAATTTCAGCAGTTCGTCCTGTAGTTCCGAATGGTAGAAGGTGACGTCCCAGGTGTAGCGGTCCCATCTGCCGCGCGCGCCGAGCTCCCCGGTCCAGGCTTTCTGCGCCGCGAGCGGCGTGAATTTCGTGCCGTCGCGCGGCGGCGGAAACACGCCTTGCGTCAGGTCGATGAAGTCCGGCACATCGCGGCTTCCGGTCATGTCGGCGAAGAACTGAATGTCCGGCGTCGGTTCGTACATCAGACCCACCTTGGGCACGATGCCGCGGTAGACTTGGTCCGACACGCCGGGAACGGGCTCGAAGGGAATGCCGCCGAGAACCGCATAGCGGCGCGTATCGGCGAAAAGCTTGGCGCCGGACATGAAGGTGAGCTGCGGCGTGATGTGCAGGCGATTCTCGAAATAGGCTTCGAGATTGAACGCCGTCGCGCGGTTGTTGCGCAGACGCGGATCCAATCCCGGATTGATGAACAGGCCGCAGAAGCCGAAGCACGAATTCGCCGCGCCAAATTGCGCGAGTCCGTTGAACGAATAGGGCGGAAAGGAGAATTGCGCGTTGGCGAAGTTCGCGGGGATCCCGCCGTAGGGATTGAGCCGCACGCCATTGTAGTTATCGAACCAGTTGTCGCTCGACGATCCGCCCCAGACGCGGCCGCCGAGGATGAGTTCGTTGGGGTGGCCGTCGACGAGGAAATTCGAGGCGAGACGCGGCGTGACTCCCCAGGTCCCGCCTTCCTGTTCGATGACCACGAAAATCGGATGATAGAGATAATTGTGCGTGTACCAGCTGTTGAGGTCGATGCGGCCGATTTCGCTCAGGATCGTGGTCTTGTTCGAAATGCGCCAGTTCTTGACGTTTCGCGCCTGATTGGCGCCAAAGCCGTCCGGTCCAAAACCCGGCGGAAATGGCGGCAGCGACAGGCGCGGATCATTGCGCGCGTCGGACAGATTGAGTTGTCCGGGCAGCAATTGCCACGTGTCATAGACGCCGAAATAGAACCGCGTTTCGAGATCGTTGGAGAAGCGATAGCCGAGATTGCCGTTGAGCTGCGTGTAGTCCGTCGTCGAATGTTTTCTGTAGTTGTCGGCATGCGTAAACGTGCCGTTGATGAGAAAATCGAAATTGCCGATGATGCGCGACATCTGCGCTTGGCCGCGCACGGTTCCATAACTGCCGCCTTCAAGCGACACCATGTTCGGCGCGAGCGCCGTATAGGCGGTGGGCGAGATGAAATTGATGGCGCCGCCGAGCGTCGAGGAGCCATAGGCGAGGGCGTTGCCGCCTTTCATGACTTCGATCGCGCGAAAATATTTGGGATCGATCTGATACATGTCGCCGCCGCCGTCGGCGGAGTTCATCGGGATGCCGTCCTGCAGCAGCTCCAGTCCGCGCAGATGGAAGTCGCGCGTCAGATTTGAGCCGCGGATCGAAAGACGCAGTTCCTGGCCGTAGCGGCTTTCGACATAGACGCCTGGGACGTCCTTGAGCGCGTCGCGCAGGTCGTGAACGTAGCGGGTTTGAATCTCGGGCGTATTGGCGTCGACGAAGGCGGCCGAGCCGACGGTGCGCTCGAGTTCGCGGCGCTGCTCGGCGACAGACGGCACTGTGAGCGAGCCGCCTCCGCCGGTTTGCGTCCATGTGGCGGGGACTGGCGCCGTCGCCGTGGCCGGGGCGCGACCGCCGCCGCGTCCGGGGACACGCGGCTTGGCGCCGCCAATGTCGATGGTCGGCAGACTCTGTTGCGCAGAGGCGCTCGAGTCCGCGAGAGAAAGAAGGGCGACGGCGCAGGCGCCGCGCAGCAAGCCGGTCCGGAACATGGAAATCTCCTGAGCGGCGTCTCGCCGCGCGATCGTTAGGGGAAGACTGTCGTGATCAGGAGAAGCGGGGCGGCGCGCGCGGGGCGGCGCGCGAATGTGCGCGGACGTTTTTGGTGGGCGGCGCCTGAAGGGCGCAGAACGCGCGGCTTGCGGCGCGCGGAGGCGTATAGGCGATGGCGCCAGAGACGGATGCGAAAAAGGGAAAAACCAGGTCTTTCTGGCTATGACCGCAGAGCGAACAGCATTGCTCGCCGCCACAAGGATGCTTCGTCGGCGCAGGTTGGGAGGTATCCGTGCAGTGGACGGCCGTCCCCTGCGGCGCATGCGCGGGATGCGCCGGCGCCGAGGATGAAACCGCCGCGAACGCAAAAAGCAGCGCGATGCAAAGGGCCCCGATGCGCCGCAAAATCATCGAGCGAGGCGTTCTCGCAAGGGCCGCCATCTTGTCTCGTATCCTCGTGGCTGCGTCTCGCCGAAGGCGTGAAAGAAGGGGCGTCCAGAGCGCCGAACCCGAATGTTGGTAATATACCAAATTATGCGGCGCAACGCTTCGGCTGGCTTGAGGGACGTATTTCCGGTTGCTGTTGCTTCGGCGCAACAGTGAGCGACAGTTAGGGAAGGGGCTTGTGATGCGGATCGAGCGGCGAATGGCTCCCATCCGCCTCGACGGCGGCCATGCCGTCAAATCGGGAGAATCGCTCGACGACCTCGGGCGAGAGCCGCTTTTCTTCAGCCGCCAAGCGCCTTGAAAGCGCCTCGGCGTTCGCTTTCGAAACGCCGAGCTTTTCCAGCGTGGCGCTGTCCTTTAGGGCGTCGCCGGCGCAAAGCGAGATGCTCCACGCATCGCCCTTACGCGTAAGAAACGCCCGGCCGCCGAGTTCGCCCTGGCGCCAGTCGGCGACGGCGGCGTTGCCTTCGACGACGATGGCGTCGACGAACAGGCGCGTTTCGGGCTTGTCGAATGTTTCGAAAAGCAGGCGGCGCGCCGCCTCGGACCCTTCATCGGCCCGCGCGCTCAGGCACGCCGCCGCGCTGATCATCCCAACAAGAAAAAATCTCATCAATCCTCTCCAGCGCCGGCGTGGTGCGCCAAATTGGTATATTACCAATATAAGCTGGCGCAAGCGTGAGAGGCGTTTCCGCGGTGCGTTTTTTTTGATACGACGCTGGCGCGGCGAAGGTTTGATTGAACGCGAATGGCGATAGTGGAAAAAAGCGCGCGTCAGCGTATTCTGGACGCTGCCCTGAAAATACTCAGGAAGGAGGGCGTCTCCGCGCTGACCCAAACCCGCGTCGCCGCGGCGGCTGGACTGCGGCAGTCGCATTTGACCTATTATTTTCCGCGTAAGACGGATTTGCTCGCCGCGACGCTCGAGGCGTCTCATGCGCAGGCGCATAAGCGCAAGCGCGGTTCGACCGGAAGCGACGTCGATCCTGTCGAAGCGGTGCGCGCGCTCATGTTCGACCGCAACAGGATGCGCTTCTTCTTGAGCGTCGTGGCTCAGGCGAGCGACCAATCGGAAATCCGCGCAACGCTCGCCGCGCATGCTCGAGGCGTGGCCGAGCAGCTCGCGCCGCTCTTCGGCCGAACGGCCGACGACCCCGATATCATCGCCTTTATTGACATGCTGCGCGGCATGGGGTTGCGCCTCCTGCTGGAATCGGATGACAAGCGCCGTGCGACGGTTGATATCGACGCGCTCGCTGCGCGCTTCGGCCTCAGGCGGGCGCCTGAAGCGCGGCTTTGAGCCATGGCCTGAAGCCGCTAGAACTGTGGCCATGCAACGAATCGGTAAAAGCGCCGGCCGCCCGGAAGGTCAGCCCTACGCCCTCACGGCGGCGTTCTTCCTCGTCTGCGCGCTGGCGCTCGCCTTTCCCTGGCTTTCCGGGCGCGTCACCATTCCCTGGGACGCGAAAGCGCATTTTTTTCCGCAGTTCGCCTTTCTTGCCCACGCCCTGCACAGCGGCCAGTCGCCGTTCTGGACGCCGCATGTCTTTGCGGGGATGCCGCAGATCGCAGATCCGCAATCGCTGATCTTTTCTCCGTTTTTCCTGCTGGCGGCGGCGCTCGTTCCCGAACCGTCTTTCGTCCTGGCCGACGCAATCGTCTTCGCGATGCTGGCCATGGGCGGCCTTGCGCTCATCGCCTATTTTCGCGATCGCGGCTGGAGCGCCGCGGGAGGATTGCTCGCTGCTCTCGCATTCGCTTTTGGCGGCTCGGCGGCGTGGCGAATTCAGCATGTTGGGCAGATCATGAGTCTCGCCTGGCTTCCGGTCACGCTGTGGCTGCTCGCGCGGGGACTCGATCGGCGCTCGGCGCTCTACGGCGCCGCGGCGGGCGCCGCCGCCGCACTGCTGGTGCTGGGACGGGACCAGGTCGCGTTCCTGGGCGTGCTGATGCTTTCCGCCTATGCCGCCTATCGCGTCGCGACGGATGACCTGCCCAAACTCAGCGCGGTCACGCCGCTTGCGGCGGGCGCGCTCGTCGGTTTGACAATCATCGCCGTGCCGCTTGCGTTCACGCTGAATCTCGCCGCGCATTCAAACCGACCCGAGATTGATCTCGACGGCGCATTCAAGGGCTCGCTGCCGCCGGGCTCCTTCTGGACGCTGATCTCAGCCAATATGTTCGGAACGGACGGACCGCTCAAAAACTTCTGGGGGCCCCCGGCCGGCGAGCGCGACCTTTTCCTCGCGCGGAATATGACGGATCTTTATATGGGCGAACTGACGCTCGTATCGTTGATCGCGGCGCTGGGCAGGCGCTTCTTTTCGAATAAGGAAATCCGCTTCTTCGCCGCCGCCGCGCTGTTTTTCGCCCTTTACGGCCTGGGCCGCTATACGCCGGCCTTCGCCTTCTTCTATCATCTGCCGGGCGTCGACCTATGGCGGCGGCCGGCCGACGCAACATTCTTGCTCGGCGCGACGCTCGCCATCCTCGCGGGCTATGGCTTCAATCTCATTGAGCGGGGCGAAGCCGCGCCGCGCACGGCATGGCTTATCGGCGCCGTCACCGCGCTCTTCGCTGTCGCGCTGCTTGTCGCGGCCGCCAAGGGGCATCTTGACCAAGCCTCCTGGCCGCTGGCGACAAGCGCGATTTTTGCCGCGCTCGCTGTCGCGCTTATCCTCGCGACTCGCGACGGGCTGTTGCGCGGCCCGTATCTGCTCGCGGCGGTCGCCACGCTGATGAGCGTCGATCTTACAATCGGCAATGGACCCAATGAATCGACGGCCTTGCCGCCTGAACAGTTCGACGCCTTGCGGGTCGACGGCAAGGATCCGGTGATCGCCTATCTGCGCGGCAAGCTCAAGGAGACGGCGGGGCCAGATCGTCGCGACCGCGTCGAACTTGCGGCGATCGATTTCCATTGGCCGAATGCGTCGCTCGTCCACGGCTTTGATCATACTCTCGGTTATAATCCTATCCGGCTTCGGCTGTTCGAAGATGTAACCGGCGCCGGAGACCATCTCGCGCTTCCTGAGCAGCGTGAGTTTTCCAAGCTCTATCCTGCCTATCGCTCGGTCCTGTCGGACATGCTCGGTCTGCGATTTGTCGCGACCGGGGTGCCCATCGAAGAGATCGACGAGAATTACAAGCACGGCGACTTCGTCGAACTCACGCGCATCGGCAACGTTCGCATTTACGAAAATCCCCGCGCCATGCCGCGCGTCATGCTCGCCACCTGCGCCATCCACGTCGATTTCGCCGCGATGATGAAGAGCGGCGAATGGCCGGAGGCGGACTATCGCGAGACGGTGCTCCTGGAGACGCCGCCGATCTGCCATACGCGCAAAGATGCGCCGCCGGCGACGGCGAAAATCCTCTCCTATGAGAACGGCCGCGTCGTCGCCGAGGCCAGCGCGCCTCCAGGCGGAGGCTGGCTTATTTTGAACGACGTCTGGCATCCGTGGTGGTTTGCGCGCGTGGACGACGCAGAGGCGCCGATTCTGCGCGCGAACGTCATGTTCCGCGCCGTCCCTATTCCGGAAGGGCGCCATGAGGTGCGCTTCGAGTTTCAGCCGCTGCGCGGATTGTTGACCCAATTGTCGCGAAGATAGCGGAGCTTAATGTCGGCAATTGGCGCGTGACACGAATTTCTCTTTGCACGGCTCCGATGTCATTCCCGACGCGCGCAACGCGCGATCGGTAATTCAGTGCAAAACCAACATTGTTGGATCGGCTTCTCTGGATTCCCGGTCAGGCCTGCGGCCTGCCGGGAATGACATGGTCCGAGCGAATGGATCAGCCTGAATCCGTATTATATCCAGCCCGCAATCTCGCGCTTCGCCAAAGTCTCGATCAGCGCCATGCCTTCGTCGCTGTCGTTGAGACAGGGCAGGCGGGCGAATTTCTCGCCGCCTTTTTGAAGAAAGAGATCACGAATTTCAACGCCAAGCTCTTCGATCGTCTCAAGGCAATCAGCGGAAAATCCCGGCGCGACGACGGCGATGCGCTTGACGCCGGCGCCTGCAAGCTCGGTCACCACATTCGACGTATAGGGCTCGATCCACCGCGCGCGCCCAAAGCGCGACTGAAAGGCGAGACGCAGGCTTTGGGCGTTCATGCCCAGCCGTTCGCAGAGCAGCCGCCATGTCGCTTCGCAGTGATCGCGATAAGGATCGCCGCGATCGATCTGCGCCTGCGGAAGGCCATGGAACGAGGCGATGATGACCTCCGGTTCGAAATCGAGCGCGGCGCGCGCGCGCCTGATGCTTGCGGCGAGCGCGTCGATATAGGCGGGGTCGTCGTAATAGGGCGCGCCGATGCGGAGCGCCGGCTGCTTGCGCATCTCGCGCAGCGCGTCGAAAGCGGCGTCGGCGGCGGAGCCCGTGGTCGACGACGCATATTGCGGGTAGAGCGGCAGCACCGCG
The DNA here is from genome assembly GCF_024448135.1 of Methylocystis suflitae. Lineage (GTDB taxonomy): Bacteria > Pseudomonadota > Alphaproteobacteria > Rhizobiales > Beijerinckiaceae > Methylocystis > Methylocystis suflitae. The sequence goes on along the minus strand of NZ_JAMRYX010000103.1, from coordinate 11,192 downwards.
ATCCGCGCGCAGCCCTTCCCGATCAAGGATTCGATCTGCGCCGCGATCGACGGCGCGCCGTAGCGCAGCGCGTAGTCGATGATGAGGCGGGAATCGCCCATCCGCGCCTGCAGCTTCTCGGCTTGCAGGCGCGTAAAGGTCTTCAGCGGACCCTCGCCGGTGTCGGCGTTCCAGATCGATTCATAGAGCTTCGCCGAATGCGCCGGGCGGGTGTTGAGCACGACGCCATAGAGGATCGGCAGCCAAAGCGCGCGCGGGAGGTCGACGACTCTGCGATCGGACAGAAATTCCGCCAGATAGCGCCGCACCGCCGCGACATCGGGCGCATCAGGCGTGCCGAGATTGACGAGAAGGAGTCCGACCGGCGCTTCTCTCGAGATCGTGGCTGACGTCATGATGAGCCTTGTTGCGGACCGCCCGCCTGAATGATGGCGCGGCAAAGGAATATCTTCTAGCGGCGGCGGTCCTGGCAACTCGCCAAGACGACGATCGCCGGGCGGCATGGAAATCGCTTCGCGCACGAAGGCCGGCTGATGTGCGATTGGCCCCGCGAAAGGGCGCCATGAAATCCATATCTCGCAGCCGCGCCATGTGCGAATGGGACGATTTCGACACTGCCGCGCCGCAAATTCGGGCGGCGCTCGCCATGCCGGATGGGCCGGCGACGCCCCCCTTCCTCCTGCTGTCGGAGCCCGGCATCACCGCCGGCGAACAGCGCGCCTGTTCCGAGAGCTGGACCGCCGCGCGGCTTTTGGCGGCCGGGCCGCTGCGCGCGAGCCTCGCGATGCGCTTCGATCTCTCCACCCGCAGCAGGATTCGTGTCGGTTATCTATCAAACGACTTCCACGAGCACGCGACCGCGCATCTTCTCGTCGAGACGCTCGAGGCGCATGATCGCGCCCGCTTCGAGATTCGCGCTTACAGCTATTGCGGCGTCGAGGGGGCGATGCGAACGCGGCTGCAGGCCGCCTTCGACGCTTTCGCCGACATTTCGGCGCTGACCGACGCTGAGGCCGCGCGCCTCATCAATGCCGATGGCGTCGATATTCTGATCGACCTTAAGGGCTTCACCCATGGCGCGCGCACCAGCGTGATGATGCTGCGGCCCGCGCCCGTTCAGGTCAATTATCTCGGCTATCCCGGAACGCTCGGAACGGGCGTGTGCGATTACATCGTGACCGATCGCTATGTCACGCCGCCGTCGTCGGCGTCGGCCTATTCGGAAGCCTTCGCCTATCTGCCACACGCCTATCAGCCGCATGGGCGCGGGACGCCGCTGCGCGCGCCGCCCTCGCGGGCCGCCGCCGGTCTGCCGGCGGAAGGCTTCGTTTATTGCTGCTTCAATCAGGCCTACAAGCTCACGCCCTTCATCTTCGACCTTTGGGCGCGACTGCTCGAGGCGACGCCGGGCGCGGTGCTGTGGCTTTCGGCGGCGATGCTGGCGGAAGGCAATCTGCGCAATGAAATGCGCAGACGCGGAATTGACGCGGCGCGGATGATCTTCGCGCCGCATTTGCCGCAGGCCGAACATCTGGCCCGCCTGCAACTCGCCGATCTCGCGCTCGACACCGCGCCCTTCGGCTCACATACGACGGCGAGCGACGCGCTTTGGGCGGGCGTGCCGATCGTGACCTGCGCAGGCGACACCTTTCCCTCGCGCGTGGCCGGGAGCCTCTTGCATGCGATCGGATTGCCCGAGTTGATCGCGGCGGATTTTGATGAATATTTGGAGATCGCGCTGGTCTTGGCGGGAGATCCCGTTCGTTACGCCGAACTGCGGGAAAAGCTCGCCGCCAATCGCCTGACGACGGCGCTTTTCGACGTCCATGCCTACACGCGCGCGCTGGAATCGCTGTTTGAAGACATGTGGCGCCGGCGTCTTGCCGGCGCGCCGCCCGTCGTCATCGGAGCGGCTTAAGACCCGCCGCGCGCTCGAAGGCGAACCGTTCGTCGTCGGCCATATGAAAGGCGTGCTCCTCCGCCGGAAAGTGCCCGGCGCGAACGTCGCGCGCATAGGCCTCGACGGCCTCGCGCAGCGCCGCGCCAACGGCGCCGTAGCGGCGGTTGTGCTTGAATTCGCGCGCCGTGATCCCTGCGAGATCGTTGACGACGAGCACCTGTCCGTCCGTCGCCGCGCCGGCGCCGATGCCGATCGTCGGCGCGCCGATCGCTTGCGTGATGCGCGCCGCGAGCTCCTGCGGCACGAGCTCCAGCACCACAAACTTCTGTCCGGCGGCGTCGAGCGCCAGCGCGTCGTCATAGAGTTTCGCGGCGGCCTGCGCCGTCTTGCCCTGGCGCCGCTTCACGTCATGATGCTGCGATTCGAGGCCCAGATGTGAGCACACGTCGAAGCCGGCCGCCGTCAAGGCGCGCATGATTTCAACTCGCGCGCCCTCGAATTTCACGCAATTGGCGCCAGCCTCGCGCAGCAGGCGCGAGCTTTCGATCGCCTGCTGGGGCGTGTCATAGGTCGCATAGGGCAAATCGCCGATGATGTAGATCTCGGGAGCGCCGCGCCTTACCGCCGCGATGTGATGCGCCATATCGGCGAGCGTCACCTCGCGCTCATGGGCATAGCCCAGAACATTCACCCCGACGCTGTCGCCGACGAGGATAATGTCGACGCCGGCCTCCGCCTCGATGCGCGCGGTCGGCGCGTCATAGGCGGTGACGACCACGATCTTCTCGCCTCGGCGCTTCATGTCGAGGAAGGTGCTGGCGTTGGGCAAACGGCGACTCCGGCGCGCCTAATCGTCAGGACGACAGTCTATATCAAAACGGCTTGCGCTCTGGCTGGGGATAATGCGTCAGCGCGCCACGCCGTCCCTGCAGGCGTGCGGCTGGCCGGGAACGCGTAATTCCTGAAAGCCGCCGCATTTGTCGCAGGCCGACAGCAGCGCGGAGAGGGCCGCCAGCAGCGCGAACACTCGGAATTTCCGCGTCATCTCGTCTCTCCTGGCGGCGGCTTGACGGCGCGACCATACTGGCCTAGCCGCCCTGCGGCAAGCCGTGAGGCCCTGCGCTCTTGCATCCTGCTTAAAGCCGCGTATAAACCGCCGATCGCGACGTTCCCGGCCGGGGGCTGAACGGAAGCGCTCGAGCGCATATTCCCGAAACGCGCAAAACGGTTTTCGGACAAGAATATGCACAGAGATCGCATATTCCCGAAAAGTGCAAAGCGGTTTTCGGACGAGAATATGCGTAGCTCAACGAGCGAGGGGTTAAATTCCCGCCTTCCCGTGCCTCCGCCTTCGAACTTTCCTTCTCGAGCCTTTCCGGGGCAGGTCCCCAAGAATCGCTCGAAGGGCTTGGCGCCGGAGCGGCTCGCGGCAACGGAAAGGCGAAAATCCATGCCTCTTTACGAGCATGTCTATCTCGCCCGTCAGGATGTTTCTCCCCAGCAGGTGGAGGCTCTGACCGGGCAGTTCAAAAATGTCATCACGTCGCTCGGCGGCACGGTCGGCAAGATCGAATATTGGGGCGTCAAGTCGCTCGCCTATCGGATCAACAAGAACCGCAAGGCGCATTTCACCCTGATGAACATCGACGCGCCGCCGGCGGCGATCGCCGAGATGCAGCGCCAGCAGAGCATCAACGAAGATATTTTGCGCGTGCTGACGCTGCGCGTCGACGAGCTGGAGGAGGGTCCTTCCGCCCAGCTTCGCAAACGTGAAGACGACGACCGCGGCGAGCGCCGCGGCCCGCGCGGCGACAGAGGCGATCGTGGGGATCGGGGAGATCGTCCCGAGCGTCGCCCGCGCCGCGAAGAAGGCAAGGTTGAAGGAGAGGTCGAATGAGCACCGCCCCGCGCCGCCCCTTCTTCCGCCGCCGCAAGTCCTGCCCGTTCACCGGCGCCAACGCGCCGAAGATCGACTACAAGGACACGCGTCTCCTGTCCCGCTACATCAGCGAGCGCGGCAAGATCGTGCCTTCGCGCATCACCGCCGTTTCGGCCAAGAAGCAGCGCGAACTCGCCCAGGCGATCAAGCGCGCCCGATTCTTGGGCTTGCTGCCTTACGTGATCCGCTAAGAAGATCGCGTTTTTGAAGCCTATGGCCGCGTCCCGAAAGGGGCGCGGCTTTTTTATTTCGACTGATTCGCGGTTATCCGTCGCTGGCTTGCTTCTCCGCAGCGCGCTTGCATCCTCACCCCGCCGGCTGCGGCGCGGTCGCTTCGTAAACACCGTCGAGCGGCGTCGTCGAAACGGTGGGCTCGGTCATGAACTGCGCCGCCGCGAGCATGGCGAAGCGGCCGCCCTTCGCCACCAATTCATCGAAGCCGCCGCTCTCGACGATCTCGCCCTGATCGAAGACGAGAATGCGGTCGGCGTTGCGCACGGTGGACAGCCGATGGGCGATGACGAAGGTCGTGCGGCCCTTCATCGCCGCCTCCAGCGCCTTTTGGATCATCCGCTCGGTGGTCGCGTCGAGCGCCGAGGTCGCTTCGTCGAACACCATGATCGGCGGATTTTTCAACAGCGCCCGGGCGATCGAGAGCCGCTGGCGCTCGCCGCCTGAGAGCGAGCGGCCGCGTTCGCCGACGCGCGTCGCCCGCCCGTCGCTCTGATGCGCGACGAATTCCGTCGCCTGCGCCAGTTCGAGCGCATGGGCGATCTCCTCGTCCGTCGCGTCCGGATTGCCGATTCGCAGATTTTCCTCGATCGATCGCGCAAACAGCATCGGCTCCTGAAAGACGACGCCGATGTTGCGGCGAAGCGAACTCAAGGTGAATTCGCGGATGTCGACGCCGTCGATTTTCACCGAGCCGCTGTCTGGATCGAAAGCCCGATGCAAGAGCGCGAGCGTCGTTGATTTTCCAGAGCCTGTGGAGCCGACGAGCGCAATCGTCTCTCCAGGTTTGGCCACAAACGACACGTCGCGCACCGCCGGCCGTCGTCCGTCGTAGGAAAAGGTGACGTTGTCGAATTCGACCGCGCCCACAAGCCGCTCCGCGTCGCGGGCGTGCGGGCGATCGGCGACGCTCGCCGGCGTGTCGAGCACGCCGAAGAATTCCGCAATCTTCGCGGACTGCTGAAACAGCACATTGACGAAGCCGACCGCCTGTTCGAGGCGGGCGATCAGCATCGTTGCAAAGCTCATGAAGGCGACGATCTCGCCGATCGTCGCCTGTCCGCGCAAATGCAGCAGGACGCCAAGCAGGAAAATCGCCAGAATCGTCAGCGTCGCCGAGGCGCGGCTGGCGACGGCGACGAAGGCCCACCAGGAGAGAACCGGCATCTGCGCCGCGATGACGTCATCGATGATGCGGTTGAGCGCATGCGACTCGCTTTCGATGCGCGTAAAGCTCTGCACCACCGGGATGTTGCCAAGCGCATCAGACGCATGTTCGGCAAGCGTCGAATTGTAGCGCTCGACCTGTCCCTGCAGATCTTCCGTGCGTCGCAGGACGAAGCTCGTCACGAAATAAAAGATCACGACAAGCGCCATGAGCAGGGAGCCGAGCCGCCAATTGACGAACAGCGTCGCCGGCAAGAGCACGAACAGCGCGACGAAGGACGCGCAGTTCTCGCGAAAGAACGACAGCCACAGCCCCGACATGGCGTTCGCCCCATCGAGCATGATCTTTAAGAGACGTCCGGAGTGGACGTTGGTGTGAAAACTCAGCGGCAGGCTGAGAACGTGGTCGAAATAATCCGACATGATCGCGAGCCGGCGGCGATGCGCGAGACGATCGGCGTTGAGGCCGACGAGAATGGCGCCGCCGATCGAAAACAGGCCGAAGGCGGCCCAGGCGGACACGAGCGGCAGCAGATCGCTCCATGTCAAAGTCTCGCCGGGCGCTTGCGCGCGCGTCATGCGGTCGATGATGCGCCCAAACAGCATCGGCTCGGCGAAGGCGGAGACGGCGAGCGCGAGATTGGCCGCGACCAGGATGAGCGCGAGCCGCGCCTGAGGCCGCAACAGCCCCAGCACCCGCACGTAAACTTTAAAGACCGACATTTGACGACGCCTGCCAGCTGGGGAGGGTTCAGCAACGTGCGAGGGATCGCACCTTTCGCGTTGCCTTCAAAATAACGCGGCGACTGTGGCGGACGCGCTCTACAGAGCTGGCCGCTTGCGCGCAAGGTTTGGCGAGCGCGCGCTTGCAGCCGCGTCCGGCGGCCTCTTGCGCCGAGCTATTCGTCCTCGCCGAAGCGATTGGCGACGAGCGTCTCCAGCGCGTCGAGGGCCGCCTTCGCCTGTGGGCCCGTCGCGGTGACGGTGATGGTCGCGCCCTGGCTTGCGCCCAGCGTCAGAATGCCCATGATCGAGCTGCCGCCGACGGTTTCGTCGCCTCTCGAAACAGTGATGACGGCGTCGAATTTCTCGCAGCATTGCACGAATTTGGCGGTCGCCCGGGCGTGCAGCCCCTTCTTGTTGACGATCGCGAGCTCCCGCGACAGAGACTCTTCGGCCGAAGCCTGATGCAATTTATCGGTCACGAGGTCATTCATTTAGCGTTGAGCACTTTGCTGGCGATGTAAACATATTTGCGGCCGGCGTCCTGCGCCTGCAGCACCGCCTGCTCCAAAGGTTGCGTATCGCGGACCGACGCGAGTTTGATGAGCATCGGCAGGTTGACCCCCGCGAGAACCTCCACCTTTCCGCCATCCATTACGGATATTGCTAAATTGGAGGGCGTGCCGCCGAACATATCGGTGAGCAGCACCACGCCGTCGCCGCTGTCGGCCTCGCGGATCGCCTCAATGATATCCCCGCGCCGGCGCTCCATATCGTCCTCGGGCCCAATCGAGATCGCCGCAATCTGCTTTTGAGGTCCGACGACGTGTTCGAGCGCCGCGCGAAACTCAGTGGCAAGGTGGCCATGGGTCACCAAGACCATTCCGATCATACGACCCTACCACTCATGAAGACGTCTCTTGCGCGCCGATGTCTCGTAAAATGCGTCGGCCCGCAAGGGCGAACGGAGCCAAATTGCATCCTAGGAGGAGCCGTTGCGCCCGCCGTGATCGCCCCGCTCAACAGGGGCGACATTTTGTGCAACGCGGCGAAATAGGCAAGCGAAAACAGCAGGACTCCGTCAATTTGTCGCAACGTTCTGAATGTAAGCCGCAATCCGCGCCGCCACCCCGACGTTTGCGGCGTTTTCGAACATACGCGGCAGCGTCACGCCGCTCAACCGAGTCATTGCGTCGTCCTCGTCCGGATATCTTTTCGGCGACTCGCCGGACGCGAGGAGGTCCACTACGGCCCGCAAGACGCAGGCCGGCTCATAGGCGACGCGTAACAGCCCGAGACCGCGCGCCTCGATCATGCCGCGGATCGACGGGTGCGGCCTGGCGATCAAACGGCCGTTACGCGCTTCGAGCGCGATACGATCGTCGCCGACAAGCGCCGCGAAAGCGCCGCGCGCCCGCCAGTCGGCGACAAGCTGTAAGCTGAGCGCGCTCTTGCCGGCGCCGGACGGCCCGCGCAGCAGCAGGCCGAAATCGCCGAGAACCAGCGCAGTCGCGTGAATATATTCGGACGCTGGCGGCGGCGTCATCGCGCCGAAGGCAACCAGACGACAAAGCGCGCGCCGAGCACGGCGTCGCCGAGGCGCCGCTCGTCAGTGCCCTGCGGATGCGCGTGGGTGCGGTTGAGGGCGCGGATGCGTCCGCCATGCGCCTCGATGATCTGGCGGGAGATCGAGAGCCCGAGTCCCGAGTTCTGGCCAAACCCCTGTTCCGGCCGGTCGGTGTAGAAACGCTCAAAAATGCGTTCGAAGGCGCCGTCGGGAATTCCGGGGCCGTCGTCATCGACGATGATCTCGAAGCCCTCGATCTGCTGGCCGCCGGGCCCTTTGGCCCGTTCCGGCCACAGCAGCACGCGCACGACGCCGCCGGGCTTTGAAAACGACCGGCCATTGTCGATGAGATTGTTGAACACCTGGCCGAGACGCGAGTCATTGCCGAGAACGCGCCAGCGGCTGCGCGGCGCATCGTACTGAGAAGAGCGCACGGTCAGTTGAATCTTGACGCCGTCGCCGCGATCCACGGCGCGCGCCAAGTCGACGACGGTTGATAGCGCCGCCGCGAGATCGACCACGTTCATGTCGGCGCGCGCGAGTTCGGCGTCGAGACGAGACGCGTCGGAAATATCGCTGATCAAACGATCGAGCCGGCCGACGTCATGCTTGATGATGGCGAGCAGCCTGTCGCGCGACTCCTCGGTCTTGGCGATCGGCAGCGTCTCGACGGCGCTGCGCAGAGACGTCAACGGGTTCTTGAGTTCATGCGCGACATCCGCAGCGAAATGCTCGATCGCGTCGATGCGGTTGTAGAGCGCCTTCGTCATGTCGCGCAGCGCGCCGGAAAGATGGCCAATTTCGTCCGGACGGTCTGAAAAGTCCGGGATCTCCTGGCGGGACTTCACGCCGCGCCGCACGCGCTCGGCCGCCTCGGCGAGGCGGCGCATCGGTTCGGTGATCGTATTGGTGAAGAACAGCGAAATCAGCAGCATCACGCCGGCCGAGACCAGAAAGATGCGGATGATGCCCCAGCGTTCCGTGACGATGACGGCGTCGATGTCGCCGCCCATGGTCGAGAGGAGCAACGCGCCGCGCACCGACCGGAAGCGCTGGACCGGGACGGCGACGGAAATGATGGTTTCGCCCCTGGCGTTGGCGCGCACCACCGAATGAATGTGGCCGCCGAGCGCGCTATCGACCTCAGGATAGGCTTTGCCATTGCCCATGCCGATGTCTTCGTAAAGCGGCAGCTCCGGCCGATGGGACAGCCGCTGGACAAACTCCAGCGATCTTTCGAGGAAGGACGAGGAGTCGAGGGTCGTGGGCTGGCCGGCCGCGGGCGGCAACTCGAAGCGCAGAATGTTCGAGCGACCCGAGACGGAGCGCGAGTCGAGCAGCAAAAAGCCGTCGCGGTCGTAGATGCGCGCCCGCAGCCGCGTCGGCGACACCAGACGCCGCAGCAGCGGCCCGACGCGTTCGGGATTGAGCGAAAACTCCAGCGGAGACCCGCCGTCGGCGCCGCTCGCGCTCTCTCCCGGCGCGAGCTTCAACAGTTTTTCCGGATCGATGGAGATGGCGTCGGTGTCCACCGTCGCCGAGGCCGCCACCGCCGCGGCGATGATCTCGCCCTGCGTCTGCAGGCTTTGCACGCGGGCGTCGATCAGACCTTCGCGAAACTGGTTGAGGTAGAGGAAGCCGGCCAGCAGCGCGACAAGCCCGCCAAGATTGAGAACGACGATGCGGCGGGTGAGCGAGGACGAAAGATGCGACTGGACCGTTCGCTGCACAGTTCGCTGCGCCCGCGCCAAACGCACTGAGATCGTCCGCCACAGGCGGGCCCGCACCGCCGCGGCGGTGCGCGCAGGAGCGGGCGCCGGGACCGCCGGACGCGGCGCTTCCGCGGCCGGGTCGCCGACGGCGGTCACGTCGCCGTCACCCTCGATGCTTGCGTCCATCTCGCGTCCCCTCCGCGAGAGCTCAGGCTTCCTTGAATCGATAGCCCACGCCATAGAGCGTCTCGATCATTTCGAAATCGTTGTCCACCACTTTGAATTTCTTGCGTAATCGCTTGATGTGGCTGTCGATCGTTCGATCGTCGACATAGACCTGGTCGTCATAGGCCGCGTCCATGAGCGCATTGCGGCTCTTCACGACGCCGGGACGCTGCGCCAGCGACTGCAAAATCAGGAATTCGGTCACGGTCAGCACCACCGGATCGCCGCGCCAGGTGCAGGTGTGGCGCTCAGGGTCCATCACCAGCGCGCCGCGCTCCAGGACCTTGGCCTCCGATTCCTTCTGCGCCGCGGCCTCCTTGGGATTGGCGCGCCGCAGGATCGCCTTCACGCGCTCGACGAGCAGCCGTTGCGAGAAGGGCTTATGAATGAAGTCGTCCGCCCCCATCTTCAGGCCGAACAGCTCGTCGATTTCCTCGTCCTTGGAGGTGAGAAAAATCACCGGGAGGTCCGACTTCTGCCGCAGTCGACGCAGAAGCTCCATGCCGTCCATTCGCGGCATCTTAATGTCGAAGATCGCCAGATCGGGCGGGTTGGCGCGCAGCCCGTCGAGCGCCTGCGCGCCGTCGGTATAGGTCTGGACGCGATACCCCTCGCCCTCCAGCGCGATGGAGACAGAGGTGAGAATGTTTCGATCGTCGTCGACGAGAGCGATGGTCGGCATCTTCACCCTTTGCTATTTGCGGCCGCAATTTAACGTCCGGGCCGGCGCGACGTGACTGCGCTTTCCGCGCGAAACGGCCGCCCCCGACTCCTCGAAGGGCGCGACGTCGATGCTCAACAGTCGACACTCTTATCGACTCGACGGCGGGACGTTCGTAAGGCGCCGTCGACCCGACAAAGTCCGAGGCCAAGGCGGCTGAAATGTGGCCGACGTCCGTTCCCAGGTGCGGCGCCGCCTCGATGCCGCTGGACCGCTTATACACAGTATTGCTGAAAAAATCACCTTGTGCCAGGGCATGCACGATTAAACATAATGGCGACAATGGGATAGCTTGGCCGCAGCGCCAGTCTGGCGGCGCCCCGGGGGGGTGGAAAATCGCGGCTTTTCACCAATCTGCTATAGGTTCTTTCAGCCCCGACGCCGCTTGGTTCATAAGGCGCAAGTAAAAAAGAGGCGCAGCGCGCGGGTCACCCCCAGGGAGTGGATGGATGAGCGAAGACTGGGCATATCAGGTTCGGGTCAATCTCGTCGACGCGGCGGCCAAGCTCGCGCGCAAGGATCCGGAAAATCCGGCGTTAAAACCGCTCAGCGACATTCTCGCCAAACATAATGCGAAGCTTCGGAACCAGCTCGACGCCTTTTCCGACTATGTCGCCGCGGCCGAACAGCGCGGCGAGGAGAATTTCCCGCTCTACAAATGGACCAAGGCGGTGATCGAAGACCCGGCGAAAATCGAAAAGCACAGCAAAGCTTTCTCGATCCATGTCGCCGGTGAGGAAATCTATGGAAAGGACGTCGCCGACGCGCTGGAGGCGGAACTTCAGCCCCTCGTCGGCGGCCCGCTGGTGACGCGGCTCACCAAGCACGACAGCAATCCCGCCAACAATCCGCAGGCCCCGGCGCAATACCGGTAAGATTTGCGCCCCCTCCGGCTCGCTGCGCTCGGCGCCCCCGCTACGCGGGAGAGGGAGGAACGGCGCCTCGGCTGAATTTTCCAAAGGCCTGGAACGATGATGAAAGTCGAGGCCAGGAAAGGCGATGAAACG